>JAEYYY010000877.1 GCA_023430775.1 Pseudomonadota bacterium | reverse complement strand
GTGAGCGCCCGCAGTACCAGCGCGCGGTGGTCGCCACCGACCACGGCCGTGGGACCGCGATGAGCGGAGCGATCTGGTTCATCGCGGGGCTCGGTATCGGCATTGTCGGCCTCGTCATCTCTCGCGCGATCTCGGCGCGCCGCACGCGAGCGGCGGTGGCGGCGATCCGAGCCCTCGCCGTGGCCGAGGATCCTCCGGCGCCGCAAAGCGTCGACCACGGCGAGATGTTTCGTGCAGCGCGCGATCTCGCGGATAGCCGACGAAGAGAGGTCCAGGCAGCGGCCGAGCGAGAAGCCCTGCTGCGCGCGGCGCTCGACGGCACGCCGTCGGCGATCGTGGTGTTCTCCGAGGCGGGCAAGATCTCGCTCGCGAACCAGGCGGCGCGCGAGCTGTTCTTCGAGGATCAGGATCCGCAGGGACAGGACTTCGTCGCCTTGCTCGGCAATGCCCCCGATGCGCTGCGCCGAGCGCTCACCGGCGATGGCGACGAGCTGTTCTCGGTGGACGACTCCGCTGGCGAACGCCAGACGTACATCCTCGGCAAGCGGAGGTTCGTCGTCGCCGGCGAGTCGATGGTGCTCGTGCTGGTCAAGAACCTGTCGCGCGAGCTGCATCGCCAGGAGACCGCCGCCTGGAAGCACATGATCCGGATGTTCTGTCACGAGCTGAACAACTCGCTCGCCCCGGTGTCGAGCCTCATCCACTCCGCGCGCAAGGTGGTCGACGGCTCGACGGTGGCGCCGAAGCTCGAGCGGATCTTCGTCACGATCTCGGATCGCACCGATCACCTGCGCCGGTTCCTCGAGAGCTACGCGCAGTTCGCGCGGCTTCCTCTGCCGCGCAAGCAAGAGGTGGCGTGGCGGCCGTTCGTCGACAAGCTCCTCGCGCTGTCACCGGCGGTGCGGCTGGTCGGCGAGCTCCCCGACGAGGCCGGCTGGTTCGACGCCGGGCAGATCGAGCAGGTGGTGATCAACCTCCTGAAGAACGCCACCGAGAGCGGCGGACCTGCCGGCGAGGTCACGCTGGCGATCACGTCGCAGGGCGCGCGCGGTGTCCGCATCACCGTCTCCGATCGCGGACCGGGCATGAATCCCGAGGTCATGGAGAAGGCGCTGGTGCCGTTCTACTCGACGAAGGATCAAGGCACCGGGCTCGGCCTGACGCTGTGCCGCGAGATCGTCGAGGCCCACGGCGGCGCGATCCGGCTCGAGAACCGCGACGGCGGTGGGCTCGCGGTCCACGTTCGCCTCGTCCACCGGAGCGCTCCGCCGGATGCGCCCGACCGCCGGCTGACGCTGACCCGCAGCTGACCGGACAGCTGTCCGGGTGTCCGCGGACAGTGCGCTCGAGACCGCGCGGGTTCGCGAGGTTATCGCGGCACGGCCGCTGCACGAGGGCTCGGACACCAACGCAAACGTCCGAACACGAAAGGCTTCTCGTCATGGATCTCCAGGCTCGACTCACGGAATTCGCAATGAACGGCGCGGCATGGGTGATGTGGCTGCTGGTCGCGCTGTCGATCGTCGGCTTCGCCATCGCGCTCGAGCGCGCGTACACGCTGGTCCGCTCGCGCGATCAGATCGGTGCACTCGGCGAGGACGTCAAGCGTCTGCTCCGGCGCGGTGACCTCGAGGCGGCGAAGGCGCGGCTCGAAAAGTCACCGTCGTTCGAGGCTCGCGTCGTCGGTGCGGGGCTCGGTCAGGCGGCGGCGGGACCGAAGGCGATGGAAGACACGATGGGAGGAGCGTTGCAACTCGCGAAGCTCCAGATGGAGAAGCGGCTCGCCTTCCTCGGCACGCTCGGAGCGAACGCGCCCTTCATCGGCCTGCTCGGAACCGTGATCGGCATCGTCCGGGCGTTTCACCTGCTCGAGCAGACCTCGGGCAGCATGAGCTCCGGTCTGATGGCCGAGGTCGGTGAAGCGCTGGTCGCGACGGCGATCGGCATCCTCGTCGCGCTCCCCGCGGTGGCGTTCTTCAACGCGTTCCAGCGCGTCATCAAGGCGCGGCTCGCTCAGGCCGATGCCCTCGGTCGCGAGCTGATCGCCCACCTCCCGGCGTAGTCACCAGAAAGGAGCCCACTGCCATGGCCACTCAAGCTTCCGCCGATGACGACATGATCACCGGCATCAACGTCACGCCGCTCGTCGATATCACCCTCGTGCTGCTCGTCATCATGATGGTGACCGCGAGCTACATCGCCTCGAAGACGATCCCGATGGAGTTGCCCGAGAGCTCCAGCGGCGAAGCGACGCCCGCCGTCCTCGCCGTGTCGGTGACTCCGAGCGGCGACCTCTACCTCGACGCGATGCCGATCGCCGAGGCGGATCTGCGCAAGCGGATCTCGATCGCGCGCAGCGGCAATCGCGACCTGCAGGCGATCATCGCCGCGGATGGCCGCACGGCTCACTCGAAGGTCGTCCACGTCATGGATGTCCTGCGGCAGGAGCAGGTGACCAAGTTCGCGATCAACGTCGCCCCCACCACCGAGCACTGAGATGTGGAAGGAGACCAAGTCCCGCATGTTCGTCGCGCTGCTGATCACCAGCATCGCCGTCCATGTCGCGTTCGTCGCGGCGGTACCGACGGCCGATGCGACGACCACGCCTGCGCCCGCACCGACCCTGATCACGATCACCGATTCGCCACCGCCGCCGCCTCCGCCACCGCCGCCACCGACCGTCGAGCCGGCGTCGCCGAAGGCAGCGCGGATCGCGCCGCGCGCCACCCACCCGATCGCGCGTCGCCGTCCGGCGGCTCCTCCGCAGCAAGTCGCGGCGCCGGTCGCGCAGGAGCCGGTCGATCTCTCCGGCACGACGCTGTCGAACGACGGCGGAAGCTGGTCGACGCCGACCGGCAACGGCGAGGTCGCGCGGGAGCCGATCGTGGCACCGGCGGCTCCTCGACAGCCGACCGGTCGCAGGGCTGGTGATCGCGTGGTCGCGGTCGGTGATCTGTCGCGACCGCCGAAGGCGCCCGACCTCGACGCCGCGCTGGTCGCGAACTATCCCGCCGAGGCGCGGCGCGCCGGCCGCACCGGCAAGGCCGTGGTGCGGGCACGCATCCAGCCGGACGGCAGCGTCGGCATGATCCGGATCGTGTCGGAGACCGACGCGGGCTTCGGCACGGCCTGCAAGCGCACGCTGACCGGGTCGCGCTGGCAAGCACCGCTCGACGCCCAGCGCACCGCGGTCGCGACCGACATCAACTACACCTGTACGTTCTCGGTCGCGCGGTGAACGAATTGGATATGCTGGCCAGCCACATGAAGGTGCTCATCGTCGATGACCAGCGCGCGATCCGTACCGCGCTCGAGGTCCTCTTCGAGCAATACGACATCCCGACGCTGGTCGCGAGCAGCCCCGACGAAGTGCTCGACCTGATCGCGCGCGAGGAGGTCGGCGTCGTCATCCAGGACATGAACTTCAGCGCCAACCAGACCTCCGGTGCCGAGGGCGTCGAGCTGTTTCGCGCGATGCGGAAGCTCGATCCCGATCTGCCGGTGCTGCTGATGACGGCGTGGGCTTCGATCGAGATGGTGGTGGCGCTCGTCAAGGAGGGCGCGGCCGACTACATCGCCAAGCCGTGGGACGACGCGAAGCTGGTGCGCGACGTCGGCAAGCTGCTGCAGATGCGGATGCTCGCCGACGACAACGCGCGGATGCGTGCGCGCAGTCGACGAGCGCGGCAGAACCTCGCGGGCAAGGCGGACCTGTGTGGCCTCGTCTACTCGAGCGAGGCGATGCACGAGGTGGTGGCGCTTGCGGTCAACGTCGCGCCATCGGAGGCGCCGATCCTGATCACCGGCCCGAACGGATCCGGCAAGGAGAAGCTCGCGGAGATCGTCCAGGCCAACTCGCGGCGCCGCGATCGTCCGTTCGTCAAGGTCAACGCCGGGGCGCTGCCCGACGAGCTCCTCGAGGCAGAGCTGTTCGGCGCCGAGGCCGGTGCCTATACCGGTGCGGCGAAGCAGCGCATCGGCCGCTTCGAGGCGGCGCACGGTGGAACGCTGTTCCTCGACGAGATCGGCACGCTGTCGATGGTCGGCCAGCAGAAGCTGCTGCGCGTGCTGCAGACCGGCGAGTTCGAGCGGCTCGGCTCGAGCACGACGCGCAAGGTCGACGTCCGGGTGATCAGTGCGACCAACGTCGATCTGTCGCGTGCGATCGCGTCGGGCACGTTCCGCGAGGATCTGTACTTCCGGCTCAACGTGATCGAGCTCCAGGTGCCGCCGCTCGCGGAGAGGCCCGACGAGATCGGGTTGCTCGCCGAGCGCTTTCTCGCGCACTTCGTGCCCGAGAGCCCTCCCACCCTGTCCCGCGCTGCACGCGATGCGATGCTCGCGCACGAGTGGCCCGGAAACGTGCGCGAGCTCCAGAACCGGATCCAGCGCGCGACGCTGGTGTGTCGCGACGGTGTGATCGAGGTCGAGCATCTCGGACTCGGAAAGCGAGCGCCGCGCGAAGAAGAGCCGCTGCCGGCGCGCGACGCGGATCCCGAGAGGCAGGCGATCGAGGCAGCGCTGGTTCGTGCGAGCGGCGTGGTCTCGAAGGCCGCGGTCGAGCTCGGCATGAGCCGTCAAGCGCTGTATCGCCGGATGGAACGGCTGCAGATCACCCTCGAACGACGCCCGCGCTCGTAGCAAGCGAGGCGCGATCCGGCTGATAGTGGCGGACGATGTCGAGTGAGCGACCGTCTCGTGCGACCGACCACAGCGAGGAAGGGCGCGCGTTCCTCCAGGATCGGCTCGGCTTGTACTGGAAGGTGCTGTTCTTCTTCTTCCTGATCGCGACCGTGATCGGGATCAAGGGGCCGCTCGCGGATCCCGGCATGGATCTGGTGCTCGATGTCGCGCTCACCGTCTGGGCCGGTCTCTGCTGGTGGCTGTGTCGCCGCGGCCAGCATTCGTTCCGGACCCTGCGGCTGATCGAGGGCGGTGGTCTGCTCGTCTACTTCACGAGCTCGGCGATGCTGAGTCGCTACGTGCTCGCCAACTTCGTCGGCGATCAGGCGATCGGGACAGCCGAAGGCCGGCTGATGGCGGATGCCTACATGGCATCGCTCGGCTTGATCGGCATCGCGCTCATGCTCGCCGTGCGCGCGGCGCTCGTGCCGTCGACGCCGCGGCGGACGCTCCTGTACACCATCGTGTTCACCCTGCCGCACATCCTCGTCTGCACGCTGGTGGTGCCGACGTGGGACGGTGGCTTCACGCTTCGCTCTGCGGACTCCAGGGCGTTCCCGTTCATGCCGATCACGTTCGTGATGATGCTCGGCTTCATCGTGTTCGTGTGCGTGGTGATCTCGCGAGTCATCTTCGGTCTGCGCAAGGAGGTCAGCGAAGCGCGTCGCCTCGGGCAGTACGTGCTCGAGGGCAAGATCGGCGAGGGCGGCATGGGAGAGGTCTACCGAGCGCGCCACGGCATGATGCGACGACCATCGGCGCTGAAGCTGTTGCGTGCAGACCGGGCGCGCGAAGGGAGCGTCGCGCGGTTCGAGCGCGAGGTGCAGTTGACGTCGCGGCTGACTCACCCGAACACGATCACGATCTTCGACTACGGGCGCACCGACGACGGCACGTTCTACTACGCGATGGAGTTGCTCGACGGAGCGAACCTCCAGGACATCGTCGAGTCGACCGGGCCGCTACCGCCAGCTCGCGTCGTCCACATCCTGACCCTGGCATGCGGCGCCCTCACCGAAGCGCATGACATCGGGTTGATCCATCGCGACATCAAGCCGGCCAACATCATCCTCTGCAAGCAGGGTGGCGAGCGAGACGTCGTGAAGCTCCTGGACTTCGGCCTCGTCAAGGAGCTCGATGTCGACGAGGACGTCAAGCTGACCGGCGCCAGCACCCTCACCGGCAGCCCGCAGTACATGGCTCCCGAGGCGATTCGTGCCGCCAGCTCGGTCGACGTGCGAACGGACATCTACGCGCTGGGAGCGGTCGGCTACTTCCTGCTGGCGGGCAGCGAGCTGTTCGACGGCAAGTCGATCATCGAGGTCTGCAGTCAGCACCTGCACGACGAGCCTGCACCGCTGTCGTCACGAGGCGTGAAGGTTCCCGCGGAGCTCGAAGCCGTCGTGCTGGCTTGCCTCGAGAAGGATCCGGAACGCCGCCCGCAGACAGCCAAGGAGCTGCGCGGTCGTCTGGCCGCGTGTGGCATCGAGGCGTGGACCTCCGACCAGGCGCACGACTGGTGGAAGGCTCACCAGGGTGCGCTCGACGGCGCGCAGGACAAGGTCTCGGGAACGGCACGCACGATCATGATCGATGGCGCGCTTCGCTCCTGATACGGAACGCGCGTGATCAGAACTCGACGACGGCGCGGATCGAGGTGCCCTCGTGCATCAGATCGAACGCCTTGTTGATCTGCTCGAGCGGCAGCTTGTGCGTGATCATCTTGTCGATCTCGATCTTTCCTTCCATGTACCAGTCGATGATCTTCGGCACGTCGGTACGGCCCCGCGCACCGCCGAACGCGGTGCCGCGCCAGTTGCGGCCGGTGACGAGCTGGAACGGGCGGGTGTTGATCTCCTGACCTGCACCGGCGACACCGATGATCACGCTGGTGCCCCAGCCGCGGTGGCAGCACTCGAGCGCCTGCCGCATCAGCTTGGTGTTGCCGACGCACTCGAACGAGTAGTCGGCGCCGCCGCCGGTGAGCTCGACGAGGTGCGCGACGAGGTCGCCCTGGACATCGTTCGGGTTGACGAAGTGGGTCATGCCCAGCTCGCGCGCCATCGTCTCGCGCTTCGGGTTGATGTCGACACCGACGATCTTGTCGGCGCCCACCATGCGCGCGGCCTGCACGACGTTGAGGCCGATGCCACCGAGACCGAACACGACGACGTTGGCGCCGGCCTCGACCTTCGCGGTGTAGATGACGGCACCGATCCCGGTGGTGACGCCGCAGCCGACGTAGCAGACCTTGTCGAACGGCGCGTCGGGGCGGATCTTCGCGAGCGCGATCTCGGGGAGCACCGTGTGATTCGCGAACGTCGAGCAGCCCATGTAGTGATGGATCTTCTGGCCCTTGTAGGAGAACCGCGAGGTGCCGTCGGGCATCAGCCCCTTGCCCTGCGTCGCGCGGATCGCGGTGCACAGGTTGGTCTTGCGCGACAGGCACGACTTGCACGCGCGACACTCGGGCGTGTAGAGCGGGATCACGTGATCGCCGACGGCGAGTGAAGTGACGCCGGGTCCGACCTCGCGCACGATGCCCGCGCCTTCGTGGCCGAAGATCACCGGGAACAGGCCCTCGGGATCGGCGCCCGAGCGCGTGAACTCGTCGGTGTGACAGATGCCGGTGGCCTTGATCTCGACGAGGACCTCACCGGCCTTCGGACCTTCGAGATCCACCTCCTCGATCACGAGTGGCTTGTTCACTTCGAATGCGATGGCTGCTCTGGTCTTCACGCGCCGCAGCATGCCAGAGGAACGCGTGATGCATCACCTGTCGTATGGCTTATCCCGAGTACCAGTACTCGCCTCGGCATATCCCGTTCCCGGTGTTCTATCTGCTGCTGGGTATCGTGCTGTCGGCGGCGTTGCCGATCATCGTGATGCTGCAGGATGCCGGCAAGCACGCGGGCGGCTGAGCGGATCACCGAGCGACGGAATCGGAGAACACGTGCAGTGCGCGCACACCCGTGACCGACGGGCGCATGCCGCGCGATAGATCGAACACGCACACGATCTCGGTGCGCTTCCCGGGCGCGACGTTGACGACGAGCGCCGCGACATTGGCGAGCACCAGATAGAGACCGAGGCCGGCACCACCCGATGGCTTGCGCCGCTCGCCGGTCGACACGTCGATCCCGGCCGGTGGCGTGGCATCCGCGATCTTGGCCGGCGCGGACGGTTGCGGTCGGCCCTTGTCGGCGCGGGCGCGACGAACATGCGCGATCACGTCGCGCTGGCGCAGGCTGCCGAGGTCATCGGCGACCGAGATCACGACCGCGCGCTCGTCGGCCGCCCACCGCAGGACCGCCCTGCGTTCCCCCGAGGTGGGCACCTCGCGCAGCGCGTTCATCAGCAGCTCGTCGACGACGTTCGCGATCCGGTGGAGCGTGGGCTTGCGAGCGCCGGCGGCCTCGGCGAACGCGCAGACCTCGTCCATCGCCGCTCGCAAGCGGGGCGCCGAAGGGCCCATGACGTCATCGCCGAGCACCAGGCGTTCGCCGACCTCGGTGCCGGCGGCGCCGTACTTCTCCAGGCCGAACAGGTCGCCCGACGCCAGCTTCTCGGAGGTGATGCCGAGGTCGCGGTCGCGCGGATCGGTGACCAGGTGGCTGATCGACGACTCGAGCATGAGGGCGATCAGCGAGTCGTCGTCGAGATCATCGCCGACGACGACCGGCGCGCCGAGGGTTCGCAGTGCATCGCCGGCGGCCTGGCGGGCGGCGCGATCGACGACGATCAGCGCTGCCTCGGCCAGCGGATCGACCGTGCTCGTATGCGTGACCTCGAGCCCGGCGGCCTCGAGGGCGCGCTCGACCGCAGCGCAGCAACCTCCGTCGCTGCTGACGCAGAAGGCGCGTCGGGCCCGCATCGGCAGGCACGGTATCACGAGGGAATCCCCGGGATTCCCTCTTTCTCGCGAGCTGGGCTACGATCGCGTGCTCATGGCGGATCCGCCTCCGATCCGACGGCCAGGCACGCGGCCGCCGCCGATCCCCGTGGCGAAGACGCCCGTGGCGCCGGTGGCCGCGCGCACCGACGTGCTCCGCGCCGAGCCCGGTGGCGACGACACCAGTGCGACCCACGTCGGCGATCCGGCCAAGCTCGTCGAGCGCACCCTCGAGCTGGTCGCGTCGGAGGCCGAGGCGCTGCTACTCGCCAGCGACGACAGGCTCGCGGATCTCAACGTCCGGACCGCGCTGGCGAGCTGGGATGCACTGCATCAACCCGACGAGGCGCTCCGGCTGCTCGAGCTCGCCGAGGGGCATCCGCTGGTGCCGCGGCTGCGGCTCTCGGCGGCGATCGCGTCGGGAGAGCTGCCCGCACTGCTCGCGATGACCAGCGTGGCGACGGGCGATCACGCGCTCCAGCTCGAGCTCGCCGAGGCGCTGCTGTGGCGGCACGGCAAGATCGATCTCGCGGCCAGCGCGGCGGATCGGCTGCTCGCGCAGGAGCTGCCGGCCGCGTGGCGCGGTCACGTCATCGAGCTCGCCGCGCTCGCTCACACCGCGCGCGGCAACTGGTCGCGCGTCCTCGAGCTCCGCCGGCTGGCGATCGAGAGCGCGGGCGAGCACGCGGATCCCGAGGAGGTCGCCGCCGCGGCCGCGATCCTGCTCGATCGCAAGCACGATGCGGCCGGGGCCCTCGCGCTGGCGTGGGAGAAGCTCGAGCGGTTCCCCGGCGTCGACGGCACGTACGGGCTCGCCAACGTCCCGCACACGATCCTCGGCTGGCTGCGCACGTTCGATCTCGCGATCGATGCGGCCAGCGTGCTCGACGACGATCGCCGGTTCGAGCTGCTCGAGAAACGCGCGGAGCTGGTCGGTGCGCTGTCGGGTGGTGCCGCCGAGGCGCTCGCCACGCGTCACGCCGTGGCGTCGGAGCTCGAGCGCGATGGTCAGCTCGCCGATGCGGCCGCGATCTGGAGCAAGCTCGCCGACGAAGCGGTCGCCCAGCAACCGGGCAGCGCGCGTCGCGTCGCGCTGCTGCGCGGTGCGTGGGCGGCGATCGGCGGTGCTCGCCCCGAGCAGCGCAGGATCGCGCTCGACGCGCACAAGAAGCTCGCCGACAGCGAATGCACCGAGGTCGCCGCCACCCACGCGTGGCGCGCACTCGAGATCGCAAGTGCGCTCGGCGATCCCGCGGCCGGCGATCTCGCACGCGCGGTCAACGACGTCGCCGGCGGCATCGTCGCCGAGCGCTGGCTCGACGCGCTCGAGCTCGACGCGCCGAGTGCGGCCGCGAGCGCGCGTTATGAAGGGCGCGGTGGGCTGGCGCTGCGGTGGGCGGCGGCGATCGCCGAGCGCAAGGGCGAGCTGGTCAAGGCGAAGCAGCTGTGGGCGCGCGCCGCGCACCACACCAACACGCCGATCACCACCCGCGATCATCTCCTCCGCTTGCTGCGCGAGCCGCCCAACGATCCGACGCGGTCCTCGTCGCCGTCGTACGACACCGACAGCGCCGACGAGCTATCGGAGGCGTACGCGGCGGCGGCCACCGCCGACAGCGATCCGCGCACCACCGCCGCACTGTGGTGCGCGCGCGGCATCGTCGATCTCGCGCGTGGCGGCATCGCCGAGGCCGAGGGCTCGCTGCTCAAGGCAGCCGAGCTGGCGCCAAGCGATCCGTTCTCGCGCGCCGCGCTGGTCGCGGTGTATCGCGCCAACAAGCGCCACGATCTGCTCGCGAAGATCCTCGACGAGCTGGCGGAGAAGCTGTCGAGCAAGGAAGCGCGAGCCGCGGCGGCGCGCGAGACCGCCGACCTGCTCGACGAGATGGGCGATCCGGCCGGCGCGCGCGCTTCCCTCGAGCGGCTGGTCAAGGATCAGCCCGACAACTTCGAGAACATCCTCGCGCTCGCCAGGCTGTGCGATCGCGACAAGGTCTACCTGCGCGCGATCGAGCTCCGCAAGCGCGCGGTCGAGCTGCTCGACAAGCCCGAGCGCAAGGCGGAGGCGTGGCTGGCGATCGCGAGGAGTGCCGAGGCCGCCGACGACAAGGAGACCGCCCACGCGGCGCTCGCCGCTGCCGCTTCGCTCGGTGCCGCCCAGGCGCTCGAGGAGCAGGCGCGGCTGCACCGCAGCACCGGTGATCTCGAGAGCGCGCTCGATATCGTTCGCAACGAGCTCGCCACCGATCCGCCGATCGCGCGCCGGATGAAGCTGCAGAGCGAGCTCGCGCAGCTGCTCACCGAGCTCGGCCGCGAGCCCGAGGCCGTGGTCGCCGCCTACCTCGACATGCTGTCCGTCGAGCCCGATCAGACCGAGGCGCTCGCCGGCATCGAGGCGCCGGCACGTGCGCTCGAGATGTGGGACGAGCTCGCGCGTGCGTTCCGCGGTGCCCCCGCGACGCCGCGCAACCTGGAGGTGCTCGCCGAGGCGCTGGCGAAGATCGCCGAATGGTCCGAGCTGGCCGAGGTCAAGCGCAAGCAGCTCGAGGCCGCGACGTCGCCCGCCGACAAGGCGCGGCGAGCGAGCGAGCTGGCCGCGGTCTTCGAGCGCGAGCTCGGCGATACCGAGGCGGCGATCCGCATGCTCGTGATCGCGCAGGCCGCGCAGCAAGATCCGGCGCGCCAGCAAGAGCTGGTGCGGCTGCTACGGGCGGCGAACCGCCACGCCGAGCTGGCCGCGGTGCTCGAGCGCGAGCTGCCGACGGTGATGCCCACCGAGACCGATCGCGTGATCGCGATCCTGCTCGAGCTGGCCGAGCTTCGCGACAAGCACCTCGACAAGAAGTCGGAGGCGATCCAGGCGTACGAGGCGGTGCTCGAGCGCAACCCGAGCGAGCCCACCGCCGCCGCGGCGCTCGAGACGCTGTACGAGCAGACCGGTCGCGATCGCGAGCTGGCGCGCGTGCTCGAGGTGCGCGCCGAGGCGACGCAGGATCCGGCCGCGCGCGGGGCGCTACTCGCGCGGGTCGCAAATCTGCGCGCGAATCGCAACGACATCGAGGGTTCGCTGGCCGCGTACAGCGCATCGTTTGCCGCCGATCCGGCGAGTCGCGAGGTGTTCACCGCGTTCGAGCGTGTCTGCTACAAGGCCGAGCGCTGGGCGATCGCGATGCAGCTCTACGAGCAGGCGATCCGCCACGTCGAGGGCGGCGCGTCGCGCGCGTACCGGCTCGGCGATCTGTACCTGCGCCGCGGCAACGTCCAGCTCAACTTCCTCGGCCAGCCCGAGGAGGCGATCGCGTCGTATCAGAAGGTCATCGAGGTCGATTCCCAGCCGCAGGCCGCGGTCAAGGCTCTCGACGAGCTATGCAAGGTTCGCAATGACTATCAGTCGCTGATCACGGCGTACGAGCGGCGCGCCGAGTACCAGAAGGACACCCAGCGCAAGACCGACGCGTTGCGCACGGCGGCCGCGCTCGCCGACACCCATCAAGGCGGCCGCGCCTCGGTCAAGTTCCACAAGAAGCTGCTCGCGCTCGATCCGAAGGATCACGCGACCCAGCAGAAGCTCGAGGCGTTCTACGACACCAACCAGGACAAGAGCGGGCTCGTCGAGGTGCTCAAGATGCAGCTCGCGGCGGCGAAGGAGCCCGACGAGCAGATCGGCCTGCTCAAGAAGATCGCGCGTGCCTCCGAGGAGGAGGCGCGCGATGTCGTCACCGCGACCGAGTACTACCAGAAGGTCCTCGACCTCAAGGAGAACGATCGCGACGCGCTCGACGCACTCGGCCGGATCTACGAATCGACCGAGCAGTGGGCGGAGTTCATCGACATCACGCGCAAGCAGATCAAGGTGACGAGCGATCGCAACACGCGCGCGCTGCTCTATTTCCGCTGCGGCTCGGTGCTCGAGGCGAAGTTCCAGCGCGAGCACGACGCGATCCGCTACTACCACGAGGCGATCAAGACGTCGGCGTCGTGCCTGCCGGCGGTCCACGGGCTACGCGACCTCTATCGCCGTCGCGAGGAGTGGCCACGCGTGATCGAGACGCTCGAGCTCGAGGTCAAGCTGTGGCAGGACGACAAGGAGCGCGCCGGCGTGTTCGCGCAGATCGGCAAGATCTACGAGACGCAGCTCGGCGACGTCGAGCACGCGATCACGTTCTACGACAGCGCGCTCGCGATCGATCCCGATTGCCTGCCGGCGAACCAGGGCCTGTTCGATCACTACTTCGCCGCCGGCGAGTGGGACAAGGCGTTGCCGATCGGTGCGGCCCTCGCGCAGAAGGCGATGCGCGATGGCGATCCCACCACGCGCAGCGAGTTCTTCCGCAAGCGCGGCGTGGTCGCGAGGATGACGGGCGATGCCCGCGCGGCCGCCGATTCGCTGGTCTACGCCCTCGAGATCCGGCCCGTCAACGTGACCGCCCTCGACGATCTCGGCTCGCTCGCCGCCGAGGAGCCGGACGCCTGGGACTTCGAGGCCTGCTACCGCGAGCTCGACAAGCTGTATCGCAAGCGCGACGACGCCGATGCGTTGCTCGCGCGCGTCCACGTCGGTCGCGCGAAGATCTTCGAGCGCGCGGGTGATCTCGATCAGGCCGCGGATCTCTACCGGCAGGCCCTCGACCTCGCGCCGGGCGACTTCACCGTGCTGTCGGCGCTCGTCGATTTCCACGCCGACATGCGCAACTGGTCGAAGGCGATCGCGGCGATCGAGCGCTTCGTCACCACGCCGTCGTCGTCACCGGCGGATCGCGCGGCGGCGTTGATGCGGCGGGCGGCGATCCACGCCGACGGAGAGATGAACCCCGACCGCGCGATCGCGGTGCTCCACGAGGTGCTCGCCAGCGAGCCGGCGAACCAGGACGCCTACTACTCGCTGGCGCAGCAGTACTTCCTCGTCGGCAAGTATCCCGACGCGCGCGCCGCGATCGATCGCGTGATCGAGCTCGCCACCGCACCCGGCATGCCGCTCGAGGCGCCGGCGCTGGCTCGCTACTACTACTACAAGGGCCGCATCCTCGAGGCCGCCGGTGACACCCGGTCCGCGGCACCGCAGTATCGCCGCGCCACCGACTACGATCCGGGCTACGCACCGCCCGCGCTCGTGCTGGCGCGCCGCGCCGCCGACGCCGGCGATCAGCGCACCGCCGAGACGTTGCTGATCGAGGCGGCGCACGCGGCGATGGAGCAGGGTGGCCCGACGGCGGCGGTGCCGCTGCAGCGCGGGCTCGCGCGCATCCTGCTCGCGTCGGGCGATCGCCCGGCGGCGATCGAGGCCTATCGCGGCATCATCAACGTCGAGCCGAGCCCGAGCGATCGCGTGGCGCTCGCCGAGATCTACGCCGTCGACGATCCGCAGCGCGCCATCATCGAGCTGAGGAAGGTGCTCGAGGCGGACATCCATCACGCACCGGCGTATCGTCTGCTGGCGTCGTTCCACAACCGGCTCGGCGAAGCCGATCGCGCCGGCCGCGTGCTGACCGCGCTCGATCTGCTCGGCTTCGCCGAGGAGCACGATCGGCAGACGCTGCAGCGGGTCCGCGGCGTGATCTCGAGCGAGCCGTTCACCCGCATCCTCGACGACGCGCAGCGCGAGCAGTACCTGTTGACCCAGGCCGCGCGCGATCCGCTCGGCGAGGTGTTCACCGCGTTCGCCGAGCAGCTCTCCGGCTACATCGCGCAGCCGAACCTCGGCACCAACCTCGTGCCCTCCCACGCCACCGGACATCCGCGCCTGCAATCGCTGGTCGCCGAGGTCAGTGGCCTGTTCGAGACTCGGGCCGAGGTGTTCGTCGGCGACAAGGTGCCGGGCCTCGCGGCGGTGACCGCGTTCCCTCGCAAGCTGCTGGTCATCGATCGCACGCTGCTCGACGAAGGCGATGCCGGGCTGCGCTTCCTGCTCGGCTACGCGTTCGAGGCGATCCGGGGCCGCTACGCGACGCTCCTCCAGGTCGGTGCTCGCCAGCGCCGCGAGCTCGCGATGCTCCTGCGCTCCCTGGTCGCGACCGATGGCGAGCTCCCCAACGCGGTGGTCGAGCTGGTCAACACCGCGGACGAGCACGCGCAGGAAGTGCTCGAGCGGCACGCCGGCACGCGCGATGTCGATCCGGGTGCGTGGGCCGACGGCATGCTCGCCCTCGCCAAGCGGGCGGGACTGCTCGCGTGCGATGACTTCCAGGCCGCGATCTGGATGGTCGGCCGGCTGTCCGGAGAGCAGCTCGAGCGCCACGACGAGACCGTGGCACTCGGTGCGGTGCTCGGTGGCGCCGACCTGGTCCGCTTCTATCTCTCGGACGACTATCAGCATCTGCGTGACGTGCTGACCGCCTGACCAGGTGATCGAGCACACACACCTACACGGCGATTGCCACGGGTCGGCTGGATCGAGCCCAGACCTCGCGATAGAGTCGAGTGTGCAGGTTATGCGGGTATCGTGTAATCAGCCATACGGCCGTTACGTCGAGGACGAGGAAGCGTGAGCACGAAGTTCCAGTCGTCAGTCCAGCACCGTGGCGACGTCAGCTACGTCAAGCTCGGCGGCGTCATCGACGAGGACAACGAGCTGGGCGAGCTCGTCGACAAGATCCCGAACGGCACCGCCGTGATCGATCTCGGCGAGATCGAGCGCATCAACTCGTGCGGCGTTCGCGACTGGGTGAACTGGCTGTCGAAGCTCGAGACCAACGGCACTCGCTCGGTCCTCATCGAGTGCTCGCCCGCGATCGTCGCGCAGATCAACCTCGTCAATAACTTCACCGGCAACGGCGTGGTGAAGAGCTTCTACGTGCCGTACTTCTGCCCCGAGTGCGACGAGGAGAAGGTGCTCCTCGTCGAGGCGAGCGACATGGGCCCGCCGCCGCACGAGCCGCCCACCTGTCGCTGCGACGAGTGCGATCTGGTGATGGACTTCGACGACATGCCCGACTCGTACTTCGCGTTCCTCGCGAACCAGAAGAAGGTCGGCGACCAGATCAGCGATTCGATGCGCGCGATGAACGGCAAGGCCGAGAGCAAGCACAGGGTGCGGTCTCGCTCGAGCGCGGCCAACCTCAGCGGCACCAAGCCGCCGAGCGTGCCGTCGCTACCGTCGATCCAGCAGCGCGCGAGCAACCAGCCGAGCGCCGGCCACTACGTGCAAGCCCACGGCAGCGGACCTGGACGCACCACCGGCACCAAGCCACCGAGCCGGCCGATGATGGGCCAGAGCGCAGGGAGCCGGCCGCCGAGCGGCATGGTGTCGGGCGCGCAGCGGACGCCGAATCCACTCTCCGGTCCCAATCAGATGCCGTCGAACTTCTCGTTCGCCACCGCCCCGGCGCCGATGCCCGCGCCAAGATCGAATGCGCTCGTGTTCGTCCTGATCGCCGTGTTGCTCGCGGCGATCGGCGTGCTCGCGTATCTCGTCCTGACGAAGTAAAACGGCATGCGGTGATCGGCCAGACCGTCGGGAACTTCGAGATCCTCTCGCGGCTCGGCAGCGGCGGCAGGGGCGAGGTCTGGCTGGCGCAGCAGCGGACGCTCAGGACCAAGGCGGCGATCAAGATCCTGGCGTCGACGATCTCGAACAACAGCACGCACGTCACCCGGTTCCACAACGAAGCGATCGCGGTCTCGCAGATCCCTCACTCCGGCATCGTCAAGATCTTCGATGCGGGCATGCTCGACGGCCGCGCCTACCTCGTCATGGAGTACCTCCAGGGCGAGACGCTCGCGAGCCGGATCAAGCGCGGTCGGCTCGAGCTGATGCTGCTGTGCGACTTCTGCCGGCAGATCGCATCGGTGCTCGATGCCACGCACGGTGCCGGCATCACGCATCGCGATCTCAAGCCGGACAACATCTTCATCGTCCGCGATACCGAGATGCCACACGGCGAACGGATCAAGGTGCTCGACTTCGGTATCGCCAAGCTCGACACCACCGTCGGGCCGCGGATGACCGCCGTCGGTGCGAGCTCGATCGGGACGCCGAACTACATGTCGCCCGAGCAGTGGCACAGCCTCGCCGAATCCGACTGGCGCACCGACGCCTATGCGCTCGGCTGCGTCGCCTTCGAGATGGCGTGCGGCCGGCCGCCGTTCATCGCCGAGTCGCGCGTCGAGGTCTGCGCGATGCACCTCGAGACACCACCGCCGGTACCGTCGAGCATTCGTCCCGGCTTGCCGCAGCCGTTCGATGTCGTGATCGCGCGGCTGCTCGACAAGGACCCCGCGAACCGGCCGACGATGCGCGAGGTGATGGGCGGCTTCACCGCGCTCGGCGAGCAGGCCGGCGTGATGCTCTCGACGCTGCCGCCGAAAGGCATGCTGTCGCCGTTCGCGGACGCGTCGGACTCGTTCCAGTACAAGCCCACGCCGCCTGCCGGCTTCGAATCGCAGCGGATGCCGAGGATCGAGGAGACCAGGCCGCGCGAGGACGCCACGGCGGTCTCGGACATGTCGCTCCAGTTCCGGGTCACGCCGCGCGCGTTCACGTCGCAGAACGAGATGCCTGCGATGACGGATCCGGCCCGCGCGACTCGCGGTGCCTCGCAGGGCATGGAGATGAAGGCCCAGAAGCGGCGGCCGGTGGCGCTGGTCGTCGGGATCGGCGCGGTGATGATCGCGGCGATCGTGATCGCGGTGATCGCGACGCGTGGTGATGCGAAGCAGACCACCGGAACAGGCTCGACCGGGAGCGCCGTGGCGACGGGATCGGGATCCGCGGTCGCGAGCGTGGGATCGGGATCTGGCTCCGCGACCCGCGCGACTCCACCCCCGCCGCCCGCGCTGCCACCTCGCATCGAGCCCGCCCAGATCCCCGAGCTGGCCTCTCCGCTCGCGGTGATCGTCTGCATCAACGCGGCCGGCGAGGTCGTCGACGTGCAGCTGCCGAGCGGCGCGACGCCCGACAACGCGATCGAGGCGAAGGTGCTGTCGTGGAGCTATCAGGCGCGGCCCGGCGATGCGGAGAAGCTGTGCGCGCCGGTGACGATTCCCGCGAACGCGGCGAAGTCGGGCGTGCTGCCCGAGCGGCTGACCCAGAAGCTGTTCGACAACGGCGTCGGCGCGATCCACGAGGCGATCTTCGACTGCGCGGATCTCGGGAGCGGCACGTTCACGATCTCCGTCGAGGTCACGCCGGCCGGCGCCGGCAAGGTGAAGAACCTGGCGCTGCCGCGGCGCAACGCGAAGCTCGAGAAGTGCATCCGCGACGCGGTGGCGAAGGCGCCGTTCGTGAAGACGAAGCTCGGCGGGAAAGGCGTCACCACCATCCAATTGGGCAGCTGACCGCGTTACGTTCGCGGCCATGACTGAAGGGGAAGAGCTCAGACCGCGTGACGACGCGGCGAGCTTGCGGAAAGACATCGTCCAGAAGCTGTTCTTCGAGCTCGCGAAGTTTCCAGACGTCGCGACGCGCAACGATTACTACATGGCGCTCGCGTTCGCGATTCGCGACCGCTTGCTGTACCGGTGGATCAACTCGTCCCGCACGTTCTACACCGGCAAGCACCGCAGCGTGATCTACCTGTCGGCCGAGTACCTGATCGGTCCGCAGCTCGGAGCGAGCCTGCTCACCCTCGGTCTCGAGGACACCGCGCGAGCCGCGCTGGCATCCGCGGGTGTCGAGCTCGCGGATCTGATCGAGCACGAGGAAGAGCCCGGCCTCGGCAACGGTGGCCTCGGCCGTCTCGCGGCTTGCTACATGGACTCGCTGGCGACCCTCGATCTCCCCGCGGTCGGTCACGGCCTGCGCTACGAGTTCGGCATCTTCGACCAGGACATCCGCGATGGCTGGCAGGTCGAGCGCACCGATCGCTGGCTACGCAAGGGCAATCCGTGGGAGGTCCGGCGCTTCGAGATCGAGCACAAGGTCGGGTTCGGCGGCTGGGTCGACCACGTCACCGACGAGCACGGCAAGTACACCGCGCGGTGGATCCCGTCGCAGATCGTCAAGGGCATCCCGTACGACACCTGCGTTCCGGGTTACGGCACGCAGACCACGAACTTCCTGCGGCTGTGGAGCGCCGTCGCCGACGAGGAGTTCGATCTCGACGCGTTCCAGGTCGGCGAGTACTGGCGCGCCGTCGATCAGAAGATCCGCAGCGAGAACCTGACCAAGGTGCTCTACCCGAACGATTCGTCTCCTGCCGGCAAGCAGCTGCGCCTGGAGCAGCAGTACTTCTTCGTCAGCTGCGCGCTTCAGGATTGCATCCGCCTGCTGCTCCAGCGCGCGCCGATCCGCGAGCTCGCCGACAAGTTCGCGATCCAGCTCAACGACACGCACCCGGCGCTCGCGGTGCCCGAGCTGATGCGCCTGTTGATCGATGTCCACGGCCTCGGCTGGGACGAGGCGTGGGATCAGGTGCGCCGCTCCGTCGCGTACACCAACCACACGTTGCTCCCCGAGGCACTCGAGACCTGGCCGCTGCCACTGATGCAGCGCCTGCTGCCGCGCCACATGGAGATCATCTACGAGATCAACCGGCGCTTCCTCGACGAGGTCCGCGCCAGGTGGCCGGGCGACGACGACAAGTGCGCGCGGATGTCGATCATCGGCGAGCACGGCGACAAGCAGGTGCGCATGGCCCACCTCGCGACGGTGGCCTCGCACCACATCAACGGCGTCGCGGCCCTGCACTCGCGGCTGCTCAAGGAGACGGTGCTGCGCGACTTCGCGGAGCTGTGGCCCGAGCGGTTCACCAACGTCACCAACGGCGTCACGCCGCGGCGCTTCGTCGCGCTCAGCAATCCGAAGCTGACCGACCTGATCTCCGACGCGATCGGTGACGGCTGGGTCAAGAACCTCGAGCGCCTCACCGAGCTCGAGAAGTTCGCCGACGACGCCGGCTTCCAGGAGAAGTGGCGCGCCGTCAAGCACCGCAACAAGGCGGAGCTGGCGAGCTGGCTCGACAAGGTCTATGGCCTCAAGTTCGATCCCTCCGCGCTGTTCGACGCGCAGTGCAAGCGCATCCACGAGTACAAGCGCCAGCACTTGAACCTGCTGCACGCGATCGCTCTCTTCGATCGGATCCGCCGCGGTGAGGATGATGGCGTCTCGCGCACGATCGTGTTCGCCGGCAAGGCCGCGCCCGCGTATCGCGCCGCGAAGCTGATCATCCGGCTCGCGCATGGTGTCGCCGACGCGATCTCCGCCGACGAGCGGGTGCGCGAGCGGCTGCGGTTGGTCTTCATCCCCGACTTCAACGTCAAGACGGCCCAGCGCATCTACCCGGCCGCGGATCTGTCGGAACAGATCTCGACGGCAGGCATGGAGGCGTCGGGCACCGGCAACATGAAGTTCACGCTCAACGGCGCGCTCACGATCGGGACGCTCGACGGCGCGAACGTCGAGATCCGCGAGTGCGTCGGCGCCGAGCACTTCTTCCTGTTCGGCCTCACCACCGAGCAGGTCGCCGAGCGCAAGCGCAGCGGCTACCGGCCGTACATCCACCTCGCCGAGGATCAGGAGCTGGCGCGAGCGATCGATCTGATCACGTCGGGCATGTTCTCGCCCGGCGATCGCGGCCTGTTCGCGCCGCTCGTCGATGGCCTCGTGCACCACGATCCGTTCCTGGTGCTCGCGGATTTCCGGTCGTACGTCGACACCCAGCGAGATGTCGAGGCGGCGTGGCGGTCGCCGTCGGGCTGGGCGAGGTCGTCGATCCTGAACTCGGCGCGCGCCGGCAAGTTCTCGTCGGATCGATCGATCGCCGAGTATGCAAAGACGATCTGGCACGTCCAGCCCGTCAAGCTCGCCAGCCGCTGATGACCGACGCCGCGTGGACCATCGACAAGCTGCCGTGTAACTACGGCCTGTCGGGAGTCTGGGTCGATGGCGATGGTGGCGCCGTCGTCGCCGGATCGTTCGTGATGATGCGCCGGGTCGCTCGCGGTCCGTGGGAGCACGTCACCGTCCGCGGCTCGCTCCAGCACCAGGCGGTCTCCGGGTTCGGCTCGCTGCGGATCGCCGTCGGCTATCCCCACTCGTGCGTGGTGTCGAACGACGGCGGCGCGAAGTGGGCGAACCGGAGCGTCGGCTCGAAGCGCAAGCTCGACTCGATCGCGTGCCTGTCGGAGAAGCAGATCTTCCTCGCCGGCGAGGACGGTAGCTTCCTGTCGAACGACGGCGGCAAGAAGTGGGCGTCGATCGGCGACATGCGGTACGTCGCGCACGGCGAGGCCGGCCTCTACGCGGTGTCGTCGGAGTGGAAGCCGGTGCTGCACCGCTGGGAGGACGACGCCTGGCGCGCCGTCGGTCCATTGCCCGAGCAGTCCAACGATCTCGTCGTGGCGGCGGACGTCATCCTCAACATCGGCTCGAGCGTGCATCGCTCCGTCGACGGTGGCGCGACGTGGAGCCAGGTCATCCCGCACCGCAAGAACGAGTACTTGATCTCGGCGGCTGCGCACGTCACCGGGCGCGTCGTGATCGTCGGCTACGGGGGCCTGATCGCGGTCTCCGAGGACTACGGCGTGACGTGGAGCGAGTTTCGGCCCACCGACCGCAACCTGGTGGGCGTCTGCATCGCGCCCGACGAGGAGATCTGGGTGGTCGGCGATGACGGTGTGCTCGTGCGGTCCGGATCGGATCGCGCCGGTGACGTCGCCGTCCGCAAGGCGGAGGTGGCCGTGGTCGAGAACGACCCGGTCGTCGGGACGGTGCTGCGGCCTGCGTCGCCGGTCCCGGCGTGGAAGCCACCGGAGCCGATCGGGGCGCCGATCCATCGCGGCACCGTGTCCGCGGCCGCGTTCGTCGACGACGACCACGCCGTCACCGGCGATCTCGCGGGCAGGCTGGTCCGGCTGACGCGCGACGGCGAGCGCTGGCGCTGCAAGACCGAGGAGCTCGGTGGCGCGATCACCGGGCTCGCGGCGATCGACAAGCGCGTCTTCGCGATCCTCGACGGCAAGCTCGTCGAGCTCGGGGGCAAGCCGATCAAGACCACCGGCAAGGTGACCCGGATCGCGGCCCGTGCGAATCGCCTCGCTGCCAGCGGCCCGAAGTTCGTCACCACCTGGAACGTCGACGGCGACGCCTCGACGATCGCGATCACCGGCGAGCCCGCCGACCTCGACATCTCGCACGACGGCGCGTACGTCAGCTACGTGATCGGAGACCGCGTGTACACGCGCGCGATCGCGAGCGGCAAGCCCGCCGGCGAGTTCCGTCGCAAGGGCGCGCCGCGCGTGCGCTTCACGCCGAACGAAAAGCAGTTCTATCTCGCTGGCGATACCTACCATCTCGGCCTCGTCTCGGTCGCGAAGGGAGGCGGCCGCGACAAGATCTCGACGGGCAACCGCGAGCGCAAGCTCGAGACCAGTGCGCGCGGCGCGATGGTGGCCACGCTGTCGTATGGCGACGAGATCACCGTGATCGAGACGGCGACCGGCGCGCTGCTGACCAGCTGGAGCGCCAGCGACGACACCACGCTGTGCGGGGCATCGCGAACGGTGCAGGGTTCGCAGAAGAGCCCGCAATTCGCACTCGCGACCGTCGCGGTGTCCGACGGCGGGCACGTCATCGTCGGCGACACCGGTGGCGAGGTCGCGATCATCGACGCGCAGCGGCTGAGCTTGCAGCACGCCGAGGTGCCGCGCTCGAAGCTCGTGCAGGTCGCGCTCGATCCACCGTTGATCGAGGTCGGCGTGCTCGCCTATGGCCGTGGCGAGAACGAGGACGTCATCGTGCTCGGCGCCGATCATCGGTTGCGCTTCATCGATCCGGACACCGCCGAGGTTCGCGCGGGCCCGCGGATCGACATCGCGAACGTCGTGGGCCTGTACGGATTCGACGACAGCGTGCTGCTGACCACCGAGGACGGCTGGGTCGGCGTCGATCGCCAGACCGGCGCACAGCAATGGACCACGTCGAGCTTCACCGCGCGGTCTCGCGTGGCATATCGGGGCGCGCTGTACGGCTTCGAGTACCGCGGCTCGTACGTGGTCGGCGAGCGGGTCCATCACCGGATGTTCCGGCTCGACGTCAAGACCGGCGAGGTCTCGGAGGTCGCGCTCGCCGCTCACGGCTATTCGTATGGCCTCGAGGCTGCGGACGGCGGGCTGCTCGCGACGCTCGACGATGACGATGGCGAGCGCGAGGTGCTGCTCGATCCGGACACCGGCAAGGCCGTCGATGCGCCGGCGACCATCCGGCGACGCGATACCGGCTCCGAAGCGCTGCAGCTCGGCGGCGTCGTCGCGTCGCTGCGGTTCAACAGCCACCACGTGGAGTTTCACCACGGCGACGCGCTGGTCGCGAGGATCGCCGGCAGTGGAGGCGTGGGCTCGGGCTCGCTGTATGCCAGGCGCGGCGAGGCGATCGTGTCGTGCATCGCGCTCGGGCCGGTGCGGCGCTGGCCGATCCCTACGCACTGAGGGCGAAGATCGCGGCCACCGCACCGACGACGACGACCAACACCACGGCGATCACGATGCCGGCCTTGCGGCCGTGCTCGGCGTTGATCGCCAGCGCGCGATCGCGGATGCCGTACACGCTCGCCTTGAGGCGCGCACGATCCACGGCATCGGGCGGTACGTGGTCGCTGAGCAGGATCACGCCTCCGCAGCTCGTGCACAGCTGCTGGACCTCGATCGGCTCGGCGACCGTGTTGTGCGCGTTGCACCTGCGGCAGCGCAGGCCTTCCACCTGCAATCGCTTCAGCTCCTCGTTGCCCGCGATCTGGCGCGCCATGTCGATCTCGAGGCGCTCGGCATCGCTGATGTAGCGGCTGACCCCGGCTTCGCGACCGCAGCTCGGGCACGCAACGGTGTTGATCGTGATCGCCAGCGGGACCTGGACCTCCGCCTTGCAGGCGAAGCACGGCAGCGGCCGAAACCCGGCGGTGCCGTGCACCAGCTTCGGTGCGACCAGCCCGTCGGTCGTGCCGGCATCGAGCGCAGCACCGAGGTAGGCGCCCATCTCGTCGACGCGGACCGCGCCTTCCCCGGCGTAGTTCGCGGTGACGAGCTGCGCGTGACAGTACTGGCACTCGAACGTCGGGATGCGGAGGTCACGCGGAAGCGGCGTGCTGGCTCCGCACTGCGAACACTTCACACCGGACGTCTTCGAAAGAGACACGGTCCATTGTCTCACACCGGCGATCCGGGCGTTACTCGCGCCGTGAACCTACCGCCGCTGTTCGCCACCGTGCCGTTCCCGGCTTACGACCACGCCGCGCCGTGGGCGCTGCTCGGTGCGCCGCTCGACGAGGTGCTGGGCGATCACCAGGCCATCGACCCGACGGCGAAGATCCATCCCAGCGCGGTGATCGACGGCCCGGTCTACATCGGCGCGAACGCACAGGTCCGGCCAGGTGCGGTCGTCCGCGGTGGCTGCTGGATCGGGGAGGGCGCGGTCGTCGGCGCGAACACCGAGATCAAGCGCGGCATCCTGTTTCCCGGAGCGCAGGCTCCTCACCTCAACTTCGTCGGCGATTCCGTGCTCGGCGCGAAGGTCAACCTCGGCGCCGGCTGCATCCTGTCGAACCACCGCCACGATCGAAAGCACGTCGTCATCGCCGGCACCGCCACCGGGCGCACCAAGCTCGGTGCGATCCTCGGCGATGGCGTGATCATCGGCTGCGGCACGGTGCTGCATCCCGGCGTGATCGTCGGCCGCGACACCCAGACCTATCCGGGCGCGCACCTGCGCCCCGGCATCTACGGCGACCGCAAGATCATCAAGCTCCGGCTCGAGCTCGACATCGTCAGTCGTCGCGATTGAGATCGATGGTCGCCGCGGCCGTCGGGTCGACCGGCTTGCCGTCGCACTCGCACACCGCGCCCTGCTCGTCGTCGCTCTCGAAGTCGACCAGGCCGGTGCGGCCGCGCTCGATGCCGACGAAGTTCTCGCCGTTGTCCTCGGTGCCGCCGGTGTCGTTGGGCTCGTTGTCATCCCACAACGTCGTGATCAGCGGCCCACCCGTGACGACGAGCCAGCCGACACCGGGCGAGATCTGATCTCGCAACTGCACGCCGCCGAGCCATGCCTTGTTGCTGTCGATGCTTCCCTCGTTGTCGACCGCCGCCTGGACCTGATCGAGCTCGGCGGCATCGTCGATCGCGACGAGGTGCGTGCGGCCCGGGAGGTCATCGTTGCAATCGTCGCTGTGCTCCCACGCCTTCGCACCGCCGAGCAGGATGCGATAGCGCGAGGTCTGGCCGGTCAGCGTCGTGTAGTCGGGTGGGCACTGGCTCGCCGGGTTGAATGCATCCGGGATCGCCATCGTGTCGGGCGGCACCTCGCCTGGCTTCGGCGCGTAACTGCACGCCGCGACGAACAGCCACGCCAACCTCATATCCATATCTTAGATGGGGATCGGCAGATTTTTTTCGATCCGTGTCGGCGATCTCGTGGAGCGCGCTGTAGGGGGGCATGAAGGCACCCATCGTTCCTCTCCCCATCCTCAATGACCTCAAACCGATCCTGCTGATCTTCGATCCCGCCGATCCGGCGATCGAGCTGGCGTACGAGCGTGCGCCACTCGTCGGCGGCAACCTCGTTCGCAGGGCCACGCGCGACAGCGACCAGTACTGGATCCCGCGCTGCACGCCGGTGTTCGCGATCGCGAACGGCACCGTGATCTACGCGAACAAGGAGTCCGACGGTCACGCGATCCTGATCGATCACGGCGGTGAGCTGCTCAGCTCGTACTCGCGACTCGCGCACATGTACCTGACGCCGACCGACAACACCGCGCCCAAGCGCAAGGTGACCGGCGGCGAGATCATCGGCTACATCGGCACGCCGCGCGGAGCGCCGTTCTCGGCGCTGCGCTTCGAGATCTGGCAGTGCAACGAATTCGACGAGTACGAGCCGGTCGATCCTCTGCTGCTGGTCCGCAAGTTCGCGTTCCTCGAGTGGCGCGATGCCCAGCTCGCGCGCGCTGCCAACGACGCCGCAGAGAAATGATCGTCAGCGGCGGCGGGGCTTCGCGGTGGCCGCCCGCCGCTCGAGCTCGGCGCGCAGCTCGCCCGCGATCTGCATCCATCGCGAGCTGCGCTGATCGGCCTCGCCGACGCCGAGCTCCGCCCACGCGAGCGCGTTCTGCTCGGCCTCGAGGAACTGCGCCTCGAGCTCCTTGTCGGTGAGGTCTGCGAGCGACATCAGATCGTCGAGCCGCAGTGGACCTCGACCGCCTCGAACTTGCGCGCGATCAGAGCATCCTTGGTGATGAACCAGTAGATCGAGACGACCTCGACGAAGTCGTACGTGCCGAATTCGTTGTAGTCGAGGCGCAGCAGCGCGAGCTCGTCCTCGGTCTGCACGCCCTCCATCGCGCGCTCGTAGCCGAGCATGCCGTGGTGGCGATGGCCGACCTCCTCGAGCCAGCGATCGTAGATCTCGCTGTAGTGGGCGTGGGCCTGGGGCGCGAGCTCGACGAGCGTCGGGCCCTTGCCGGTCTTGCCGGTGCGCGTGTTGTACATCGTCGCAGTGCGACTGCTCGACGACACGAACTGCGTCCATGGCGGTGCCAGGACCATGTCGGCCGAGACATCGAAGCCATCAGGCTTCGGTGGCTTCGCCGACTTCTTTCGACCCGGCGTGGGAACGCGGACCAGCTCGCCGTGGTCGCCGTGGATCACCGCGCCGCCCTCGTAGCTCTGCGACACGAAGAACGCGAGGACGCCGGTCTTCGGCAGCAGGTCATCGACATCACGGCGCGCGACGGTGTCGAGATCGATCTGGGCGAGGAAGTCCATCGGGGCCTCGCCGTCGTGGCCCGGACCGATCGGCCACGCGATGCCCTCCGGCAGATCGGGATCGCCGCCGAACCGCGTCGCGCCGGGCTTGTCGTCGGCGGCCTTGCCCTTGCGGGGCTCGAAGCGGATGTGCGGGCGGATCAGCTCGAGGAGCTGCTTCTTCTCGGTCTTCGAGAACGCGTTCGAGACGCGGATCTCGGCGATCGCCTTGTCGGTCGCAGTCGGCACGTCAGCCGCAGCCTACTTCCGGAGCTGGGCGAGCGACCAGCCGAGCCAGACGATCGAAGCAAACGCGGGGATCCCGCAACCGGCGATCGCGCCGGTCACCCAGGTGCCGTCGAGCCGCCAGGTCCAGCTCATCCCGGCCATCACGCCGAGGATCGCGAACAGCACCCACAGCGGCCGGAACACGACGTCCTTCACACCCGGCTCGCCGCGGCGGTGATACCTGGCGTTGCGCATCCGCTTGCCGGTGATGTGGAACACCTCGGCGACCACCGAGCCGGCCGCGCCGGTCACCATGCCGGCGGCGCCGCCGAGCAGGATCTCGGTCCCCTGGCTCAGACGGTCAGGCCCTTCTTGTAGGCGAGCAGCTCCTTCTGGGTCTTGAGGAGCAGCTGGTTGGTCTCGAGGAGCTCCTTGGTGCGGGCACGGACCTGGTTGGCGAGCCGCTCGCGCTCGCGGGCCTCGGTCTCGAGCATCTCCTGGTACTTGACCTGGACCACCGCCTCGTCGGTGACGTTGCGCTGGATCTCGAGGGCGCCGACGTGGTTGCCCTGCTCGTCGGTGATCGGGACCGCGGACAGGATGAAGCGGAGCTTCTCGGTCTCGCCGACGATGTTGCTGCTGATCTCGTCGAGCCGGACGTGGCGGCTACCTGCCCAGCATTGCTGAGCGATGCACTCGGTCTTGCAGATGTTGTGCTCGAGGATCTCGTAGCAGTGCTTGCCCTTGAGGCCGCGCGCGAGCTGGCGGGGCAGCAGGGCATAGAAGGCGCGGTTGAAGTCGACGATCCGGCGGTCGGTATCGACGATGAAGTAGCTGTCGACGATCGCGTTCGCGACCCTCTTGAACTCGGTGAGGAACTTATCGAGCGCCGGGGCAGTCATTGTCCGCGCAGGCCTGTTCGCTGCAGGGCGTCAATGTAGCAGTTCGGCGATGCCTGGGTTACTTTTCGGGCCGGCCTGGGGCCGGGTGTCGGATGAGCCTGTCGGTCAAGATGATCCTCACGACGACGGCGTTGATCGTCGTGACCGTCGTCGGGTCAGGGCTCCTCAACGTGGTCAACGTTCGCAAGGCGTTCGACAACAACACCGAGGAGCAGATCAAGGTTTATCGGACCGCGAGCGAGCGCGCCGGTGAGGCGTTCACGCCGGTACTCGCCCGCGCGGTCGAGCCCGCGCTGATCGACAAGGGTGACGACATCCCGACCCGCACGCTGGTCGAGCGCACGGTGGCCGCGGACACGAAGCAGGCCGATCCGACAGCCACCGACGCCAACACCGAGTTCGGCTTGCGGTTCGCGATGGTGCTCGACGGCAATCGCAACGTGGTCGCGCACTGCTTCGAGGATCCGAAGCCGAAGTGCCTCGACGTCGGCACGCACCCGCCGGTCAGCGATGCGATGGGGATCGCGGCGCAGGCATGGCGCGACGTGCTCGCGGCGTGGGAGACCGCGGCGAAGGCGACCGACGCACCGCTGGTGCGGATCGAGCTCGCGAGCGACGACACTCGGTACCGCGTGTTCGCGTATCCGGTGATCACCGGCGCGGAACCGACGGCGGCCGCGGCGCTCGCCGCCGAGGCCGGGCCGCGCCAGGGCTACGTGGTGCTCGGCTACGACCTGGCGCCGATCGCGTGGTTCGAGGCGGCGGCCGAGGAAGCGAAGAGCGCGGCGGTCAAGCGCGCGGCGCTCTACACCGCCGGTGTCGGTGGGCTGTTCGCGCTGATCGGGACGGTGCTCGCGATCCTCCAGGGGCTGTCGATCTCGCGGCCGCTCAAGCAGCTGGCGTGGCGCGCCGATCAGCTCGCACGCGGCGATCTCACCGCGCGCGTCGAGGTGTCGTCGAGGGACGAGATCGGCGTGCTGTCGCAGAACTTCAACTTCATGGCGGATCAGATCACGTTGCTGCTCGATCAGACGGCGGAGAAGGCGCGCATCGATCAGGAGATCGAGGTCGCGCGCGCGATCCAGGAGACGCTGGTGCCGTCGAGCGACCCGGTGAAGCACGGCTCCCTCGAGTTCGCAGGCTTCTACGAGCCCGCCGCGCAGACCGGCGGCGACTGGTGGACGTGGCACGAGCTGGCGGGCGGCAAGATCCTGATCGTGATCGGCGATGTCACGGGGCACGGCGTGCCATCGGCGATGATCACCGCGGCGGCGAAGGCCGCGTGCGATGTCGCGCGCTACGTCCACGACGACGAGGTCACGGTGTCGCGGCTCCTCGAGCTGATGAACCACGCGATCTGGCAGGCGGCGCAGCGGCGGTTCGTGATGACGTGCTTCGCGTCGATCATCGATCCGAAGGCGCGCACGATCACGTACGCGAACGCGGCCCACAACTTCCCCTATCTCTACCGGGCCGGTGCGCCGAGCGACGCTCGCCACAGCCAGAGCGAGTTCGGGTCGTTGATGATCCGCGGCAACCGCCTCGGCGACGATCCGGACTCGACGTACGAGGCGAAGACCACCGACCTGCGGATCGGCGACGTCATCGTCTGGTACACCGACGGCATCGTCGAGTGCGACGGCCCGACCGGCGAGGAGTACGGCGAGAAGCGGTTCCGCGCGTCGGTGAAGCGCTCGGGCGCGCTGTCCGCCGGCGAGATGCGCGACGCGATCTCCGCCGACGCGCACGCGTTCTTCAAGGACACGCCGCGCAAGGATGACATCACGCTGATCGTCGGGAGGATCGGGTGAAGCGCCTCGGCCTCGCGTTGTTGCTCGTCGCGAGCATCGCGCACGCGGGCGTCGAGGACGATCTGCGCGATGGCGATCGCTACTTCGAGGACGGCGAGTGGCAGAAGGCCGCCGCCGCGATCGATCGCGCGATCGCGAGGGCGCCCGGCCAGGTACCGGCGGCGGCGTACGGCAAGCGCGCCGCGATCTTCATCATCCTCAAGAGCTACCAGCCGGGCCTCGACTTCATCGCGAAGGCCAAGCTGCGCCACCCCGGTGCCCCGGAGATCCTCGAGCAGGAGGCGCTGATCCTGTGGGAGACCGATCGCCGCACCGAAGCGATCGAGGTCGCCGAGCAGGTGGTCGCCGCGCGGCCGCAGACGTTCACCAACCAGAAGCTGATCGGCGAGCACTACTCGGCACGCGATCCGGCGCGAACGATGGCCGCCTACGAGGCGTACCTCGCGAACCGGCCGGGCAACCTCGAAGCCGGTGACGTGCTGCCGCGGATCCGGCTCGGCTTCGCCTACATCGCGGGCGCGCGCACCGCGATCGCGGAGGCCAGCGAGCCGCGAGCGCGCGAGCTCTACGGCAAGGCCGCGTCGCAGTTCGAGATCGTGCAGCAGCGCCACGGCAGCCGGCCGAACGCGAAGCTCAACGCGGAGAACGGCCTGTGCGCGGCGTACACCGGGCTCGAGCGGTTCGACGAGGCGGTCACGATCTGCGAGCGCATCGTCAGGGATCCGAGGCACGTCGATGCGGCCGCGAGCGCGTGGTTCAACCTCGCGACCGCCTACCTCGAGCGCAAGAATCTCAAGCAAGCGCGCGCGGCCGCCGACGCGTTCGTCAAGCTGCGGCGCGGCGAGGCGCGCGGCTACCTGCTGCTCGGCGACGTCCAGTTCGCGGGCCGCGAGTGGACCGCCGCGCTCGACAGCTACAGCCGCGCCGAGAAGCTGGCGAAGGCCGATCAGACACGCGAGAAGGTCCGGATCTCGATCGGGCTCGGCAAGACGTATCGCCGGCTGCCGACGCCGAACACCGCGCTCGCGATCGAGAAGCTGTCCGCTGCCTACGCCGCGAACCCGACGAACCCCGAGCTCGCCCTCGAGCTGGGTGGTGCGTATCTCGAGACCCGACAGGATGCCAAGGCGCTCGGGCTGATCGATGGCCTGATCTCGTCGGCGGGGTTCGCGAACGCATCGATCACCGAGCGCGCGGCCGCACTGGTCCTCGCCGGTAAGGCGCGGTTCAACACCCGCGAGCTCGACAAGGCGCGAGCGCGGTTCGAGGAGGCGCGCAAGCTGCGGCCCGCCGATGTCGCGATCCGGCGCCTGCTGGTGATCGCGATCAACGAGCAGGCGGTCGGCAAGGATGCCAAGGCGGCGCGCGCGCTGCTCGATCAGGCGAAGGAGATCGATCCGGCGTCGCCGATCACCGTCGCGAACTACGCGGTGCTCGCGCTCGCCGCCGGCGACTGCGATGGCGCGCGGGCGCAGCTCACCGCGCTCGAGGGGATCCGCGGTCACGATCAGGTCCTGCGCTTGCGCCTGCTCGCGCGCAGCTACACCTGCGGTGCGAAGCCCGATCCGAAGCGCGCCTCGGAGACCTACGCCGCGGCGGAGAAGGCGGCGAAGCGGATCAACGCGCCGCTCGCCGACCTCTACATCGAGTGGGCACCGCTGCTGTGGGACACCGACGTCGACGACGCGATCGCCAAGCTCGAGGCTGCCGCGCGCACCGCGGGTCAGGATCCAGATCTCGGCCCGGCGGCGCGTCGCAACCTCGCCCTCGCGCTGTATCGCCGCGGCTGGAAGCGCCTCCGCGACGGCAAGGCCGCAGAAGCCGTCGCCGACTTCGATCGCGCACGCGAGCCGAGCGTGCTGCGCGGCACCGAGCCGCAGGTGATCGAGCTGTCCCACGCGCTCGCGCTCCTCGATGCCAACCGCGCGGCGGATGCCGCGAAGCTGTTCAAGGCGCTCGCCGCGAAGGGCGATCAGGCCTCGTACCTCAAGCAGCCGTTCGCCAGGATCCCCGGCCTGTTCACCGCCTACGCGAACTATCGCACCGGCACGCTCGCCGCGCGCAAGCAGGCCGCGACCGAGCTGACCCGGCTCGAGGGAGAAGCAGGTGCGTTCGCTCCCCGCCTGCGCGAGCTGCTCGCCGGCACCTGGGAGGCGATCGCCTACGATCAATGGCGCTCGGGCCAGATCGCGGCCGCGCGGCGCTCGCTCGACTCCGCCGACCGCTACGCCACCGGCGACCTCAAGCGCCGCATCGGCATGGATCGCGCCGCACTCGATCTACCGCGCGCCGACATCCGCGCGCTCGAGGCGCTCGGCGCCAACCCGATCGAGGCGCTCGTCAATCTCGGCATCGCCTACGACCTGCGAGGCCGTCACAAGGAAGCGCTCGAGGCCTGGCAGCGGGCGCGCGGCCGCGTACAGGTGCGCGACCTCCAGAAGTGGATCGACGCGAAGAAGAGGATCCACGGGCTATGAAGGCGCTGCTCGTTCTCGTCCTGCTCTGCGGCGTCGCCGGTGCGCAGCCGCGCAAGCTGACGCTCGGCATCTACGCGCCCACCGTCGAGTTCGGGGCCGCCACCGCGCGGCTCGCGTACATCAAGTCGCTGGCGTCCGCGATCGAGCAGAACACCGGCATGCAGGTCGAGGCGCAGTCGTACGCGAACCTCGGGGCGCTGACGCGCGCCAACGTCGACTTCGCGATCGTCGACGGTCCCTGTTACGCGACCAACCTCGGGTGGAAGCTCCTCGCCAACGCCAATGTCGGCGGCGGCACGACGCGCGCGTGGGCGCTGTTCGCCAGCGCACCGGGCGACCTGGCCTCGCTGCGCGGCAAGAAGCTCGCGTATGTCGCCGGCTGTAGCGACGCCGCGTTCGTCGATCACGCGATGCTCGAGTCCGAGGTCGCCGCCGGCTTCTTCGGCGCGCGCGTGCCGAAGCAGGATCTGACCGGTGCGATCGCGGAGGTCGCGTCCTATCGCACCGCCCATGCGGTGTTCGCGCCGGTCTCCGCCGGCAAGGGCATGGCCAAGATCTTCGACACCGGCAGCGTGCCGAACCCGGCGTTCGTGGTGATCGGCAAGCCGCCCGCGCAGGTGATCGACAAGGTCACCGCGGCGGTGCTCGGCTACTCCGGTGGTGGCGCGATCGCGGGCTGGGCGCGCGCCGATCGCACGATCTACACGGCGTTCGCGAGCCGGCTCGCTCGTAACACCAAGCCCGGCATACTCGCGGTTCCCGAGCCGGTGCGCATCGATGCCAAGGATGTCCTCGTCGAGCCGCCGAGCATGCGCGAGCCCGGCACCGTCGACGTCCGCCGTCACTGGGTGCGCTCGTCGGGCCGGATGGACTGACAGCGACGGGTGAACTGATCGCGAAGGTCAGGTCCGGGGAGGCCGCGCACGGCGATCTCCGGCAACATCGCGCGGGCAATTCGGAGATCCGGTGCGGCAACCACACGGCGGATCTCGGCGTCGTATGACGGCAACCAGCGGGCATGACGATGGGGGCCGCTGACGAGCACGAGCTCGGCGACGAAGTGCGACCCGCATCGGTGATCATGGCCTCGACAGAACGGGAGACGGTCGAAGCTGTCATGGTGCGCGAACCGCGAGGCGGCAATGGGATCGTCGATCGCGAACTGCTGGTGCTGCACGTCGATGCCTTGCTCGTGCAGCGAGTAGGTCGTGGTGTACGTGAGCACCGCGAACAGGCGGCCGTCGAGGCCGACCTGGATGCCACGTGGTCCAGGCGGGGTCCCGATCAGCTCGGGTACTTCGTAGTTGCGAGGCAGCAAGTAGGAACGCGCGGGTTCCGTGGTGACGGCGGGTTGGTCGCTCTCGCACGCGGAGTGGTCGCCGCTCCCTGCGACAACGGCAACTGCAATCGGGATCCACAGTAGCGCGAGCGCGGCGCGCGGACGTTCTGCATCGGCGATCATGCCGAGCAGCATGCCCGCGACCACCGCGACCTCGTGTCAGGCTCCGGTAAATCAGGCGAGGCCGACGAGCTCTTCGAACGCGGCGTAGTAGCTGCGCCGGAACGCGGCGAGCGTGGCCGCGCCGGCACTCGCGCGATGCGTGACCAGGTTGCGCACGGCGGCGAGCGTGTGGAGCCGGTGCGCCAGCGCGATCGTGCGCTCCGGTGCCTTGTGGCCGAGCTTCATCAGGTTCTTGAACCCCGTCGGGTGATCGACCGCGAACAGCACCATCATCCGCGACCACTCGGTGACCGACAGCGGCGAGTCGAGGCGCTTGCGGCGGTGTTCCTGGAGCTCGCGCACGGCGTTCGGGATCGCGCGCAGCGGCACGTCGACCCTCGCGCCACCGACCTCCGCGGGGTCGCGCCACTTCGGCTCGAGCCAGCGCTGGAAGCCGGGCCAGCTGCCGCCGATCACGCGAACGACGTAATCGAACAGCGCGGCCGGTTCGCGCTGGAGCGTGGCGAGCCGCGGCCCGAGCCAGGCGTGGACGTAGTTCTCGAGCACCTTCATCCACAGCGTGATCGGTGGCGACAGATCCGCGTTCGCGGTGGCGCCGGTGGTCTGGAACAGCTGCTCGGCGGTGCGCAGGCTGCGCACGAAGTTGTCGAAGCCGGGAAGCTTGGACATCTGCGCGAACGCGGGGAACTCCTTCGCGATCGCACCGTCGACGTCGATCGCCGGCGCGTCACCGGCGGACACGAAGGTCTCGAGCTTCATGCGCAGCAGCGGCTCGAACGCCGGATCGTCGGCGTGGATGCGCTGGAGCGCGGCATCGATATCGTCGGCGAGCTCGGGTGCGTGCGCGCGAGAGATCGACATCGCGGCGGCGAGGGCAGCACGGGCGGCGGCATCGCCATCGCTCGAGATGAACGCGATCGCCTGGGCCAGCGCACCCGGTGTACCGAGCCGCAACAGGCCGGCGGCGGCACGCTCGTGCACGGCGGGGTCATCGTCGCGGAAGGCGGCGAGCAACGCGGCCTCGGTCGACGGATCGGCGAGCTTGCCGAGCGCCCAGGCAGCGGCACCGCGCACCGACGGAGAATCGTCGGCGGTGAGCGGTGCGATCGTGGTGGCCGGCACCGCGCCGCCGAGCAGACCGGCGATCTCGGCACCGGCTTCGCGCAGCCGGGCATCGGCCGAGGTCAGCAGCTGGCTCGCGCGCGGTGCGAGCGAGGCCAGCTCCTTCGGATCCGGTACCGCGGCGACCAGCGCGTTCGACGCTGCACCGAGCACGCGTGGATCGGACTCGCTGCGAATCATCGCTGCGATCTGGGTGCCGACTCCGGGCATGCGGAGCTCGCCGAGGGCGACATAGGCGGCGAGGCGCAGATCCGCCGGCTCGCTGGCCGCGCAGCGCTTGACCAGCGCGGGTGCGAGCTCGGCGAGGCCGAGGTTGCCGGCGACGTACGCGGCGCGCCGGCGCACCAGCGGATCGGCGTCGTCGAGCATCGGCGCGACGATCCGGGAGATCGCCGCGCTATCGCCCGTGGCGCGGCTCGCGAGCTGGAGTGCCCACAGCACGGCGCCGCGGATCGCGGGCACCTCGGAGGCGGCGAGATCGCCGATTCGATCGATCAGCTCGGTGCTGGTCGCGAATGCACCCATCGCCTGCACCGCCGCGGCGCGCAGCGCCTCGTCGGCGGTGGCCTTGTGGGCGACCTCGGCCAGCGCGGCGCGCTCCCACGCCTGATCGGCCTCGATCGCACCGACGGCGCGGGCGCGCACTTCCGCCGCGATGTCGGCGCGATCGGCGAGCGTCAGCAGATAGCGCGTGATCTCCGCGTCGCGCAGCTCGCCGAGGATCTGCACCACGCCCTTGGGATCCTCGGCGAACAGCACCTCGGCCTGCTCGATCACGGTGGCCGTGGGCAGCGTGCGCAGCCGGCGGGCATGGATCGCTCGCACCGCGCGATCGGATTCACCGAGGGCGACGAGGAAGCGCTCCGCGGCATCGCGACTCCGCTCGGCCTTGAGCGCCCGCGCGGCCTCGGTCGCCGCGATCCGGACCTCGGCGTGATCGTGGCGAGCGAGCCGGCGCAGCATCGGGCTGACCTCGAGCGCACCGAGCTCGGCGAGATAGCGCACCGCCGCGATCTGCACCTCCGGCTCGAGATCGTGATCGAGCACGACCAGCGCCGAATCTCGCGCCGCCGCCGATCGGATCTCCGTCAGCGCGGTCAGCGCGGCGGCCGCCTCGGTGGGATCGCCGAGCACGAGCGGCACCAGGCGATCGATCGCGCTCATCGCGCCCATCCGGCCGAGGGCGGCGATCGCGGCGCGCCGCAGTTGCGACGGCACGCCCTCGCCGAGAAAGCTCGCGACTGCCTCTTCGAGCGCGGGAAACCCGAGGCCACCCGCGGCTTGCAGCGCCGCGGCGGCGACGTCGGGATCGCGATCCGAGAGCCGGCGGTGCACGAACGGCAGCAGCCAGATGTTGCGGAAGCCGTGGCCCATCGCCTCGAGCACGCCGCGGCGATCGGCCGCGGTGTCGGCGACGCGCGCCGCCTCGAGCAACGCGAACGCGGCACGCTCGGCAACCTCCCACTCCGCGCCGAGCGCGCGACCGGCGAGATCGCCGAGCAACCGGCACGCCTCGAGGCGCGCACTGCGCGTGGGGGCCTCGATCGCTGCGACCGCGAGGATCTGGATCGCCTCGGCGGCGGTGGTCTCGCCGCGCTCGAGGCGAGTCCGCAGCCGGTCGGCTTCGAGGCCGGCACTGTCCACGATCGCTTCACTCAAGGGTACGGCAACTGTAATGTGCGGGCAGCCGTGCCGTCCCGCTTCTCGTTGCCGATCACACCCACGGAAGCCGCCATCGACGAGCTCGGTCACGTCTCGAACCTGGTCTACCTGCGCTGGGTCCTCGATGTCGCCACCGCGCACTCGGCGTCGCTCGGCTGGAGCCACGCCGAGTACCGGACGCTCGGCTCGATCTTCGTCGTCCGTCGCCACGAGATCGACTACGTCTCGCAGGTCCGGTTCGGCGAGCAGCTCGTCGCCGAGACCTGGGTGCCCGAGTGGAAGCTGGCGTCGTGCGTGCGGATGACCGAGCTGCGGCGCGGCGATCAGATCGTCGCGAAGGCGGCGACCACGTGGGCGATGCTGTCGTTCACGAGCGGTCGGCCGGTGAAGATTCCGGATCACCTGCGAGCGCTATTCTCCTGATCGCCTCCGCCAGCGCTTCCGGGTTCTCGAGCGGTACGTCGTGCCCCGCATGTGGAATCACGGTGAGCGGATTGCCCGACGCGCGCGCGATGGCGAGGAACTTCGCGTCGTCGGCACCGACGATCAGCGGCGCGCCGCTCTCCTTCAGCACCTGGCGATAGTCGGGCATCTCGGCGAGCCCCATCACCTCGAGGCAACGCGCGAGCGACTCGGCGTCGAGCGTGATGCGGCGCGCGCGCCGCGCGATCAGATCGGACTTGGCGACCCGCGACTTCTGGGTCGCGAACAGCGGTTGCGCCTCCCACGCCTCGATGAAGTCGCGCGTGCCTTGCCGGCGCAGCAGGCGTGCCCAGGTCGCATCGCCGCGACGCCGATCGCCGCGGTACTCGTTGGAGATGCCCGGATTGACGCCGATCAGGATCGCCCGCTCGACCCGCCGGCGCGCCAGCAGGCCGAGCGCGACGCGCGCACCGAACGAGTAGCCGATCGCGAGCGGCGCGCCGCGGGTGTCGAACGCATCGATCGTCGCCGACCAGCTCTCGCGCAGCGGTGCGCCGTGACCGGGCAGGACGGGGACGATCGGCTCGATCGCGCCGAGCCCGGCCTCGATGGTGGCGTCCCAGGACCTGGGGTCGCCGGCAAAGCCGTGGAGCAGCAGGGCGCGCACGTCGCGATGATAGAGTGAGCGAGTGAAGCTCGTCATCCTGCTGGCGCTTTGTGCGTGCTCGGGCGGCACCACCGCGAAGCCGACACCGACCACCCCCGCGGTGCCCGGGATGCCGGG
>JAEYYY010000614.1 GCA_023430775.1 Pseudomonadota bacterium | reverse complement strand
CGAGCCCCGAGCCCCTCGACGACGCGCTCGCCCGTCAGCCCTACGCGTGCACCGACTGGGGCACCGCCCGGTTTCGCCGCCTGCCGGACCTGCCCTGCCTGAGCTTTGCCGATGGCGAGGGCGGCCGGTGGGAGGTCTGCCGTCTCGACGAGACGTTCAGCACGTTCATCGGCCCCGAGAAGCCGTGGTAGGTGCGGATCTTCGATTCTGCGTTATTGTCGCGGCATCGTGATGGGGACAATCCGCTTAGCCGTGTTGCTGGTCCTTCTGGCCGTGGGAGTGGCGCACGCGAACTGCCCCGATCAACGGGCCAGTTGCGTGCTCCACGAGGAGGGCGTCGCGCTGCTGATGGAAGGCAAGCACCAGCAGGCGGCCGCGAAGTTCGCCGCCGCGATCGCCGCCGAGCCCACCGCGCGCTCGTACCTCGGTTACGCGCAATCGGTCGAGGCGCTCGGTCAGATCGCGCTGGCCTACGACACGCTGGTCAAGGCGCAGGTGCTGTCGCAAGCCGAGGTCAAGGCCAACGGTAAGGACCCCGAGGTCACCGCGCGCGCCGAGCGCATCAAGTACAAGCTCGGCGAGCTGCGCGGCAAGATCGGGTTCGTCTGGTTGCGAGTTCCGCAAGGCGTCGCGCCGCAGCGCGTGGTCGCCGTGCAGCGCGAAGGCGAAGGCCAGCTGGCGGCGCCGTTCACGCAGTGGACCGCCGTCGCGCCGGGCAAGCAGGTGCTGATCGCGACGATCGACGATGGCACCAAGCTGCCGGTCGTCGCCGAGGTCGCGGCGGGCACGCAGGGCGTGGTCGTGATCCCGGTCAAGGGTGGCGCCGTCGCCGGGACCGGACCGGCACCGGTCCGCACCGCCGGCATGCCGCCGCCGGCGCCGCGGCCGGATTTCCCGCCGCCGCCCCAGAAGTCGAAGCCCGTCTACAAGAAGTGGTGGTTCTGGACGCTGATCGTCATCGGCGTGCTCGTCGTGATCTCGGCCACCAGCAGCGGCCCCGAGGACTCGTCTTCGTTCCGCTTCGATCGCCCGCTGCCGCCGCCGCCACCGTCCGACGGCGGCGTCACGCTGTTCCGGTTCTGAGGCCTGGAACGAAGAAGCGTTTGCGCGATCGCCTCGCGGACGCTAGCTTGCTCGACCCTCGCGACGCGAGGGGATGGAGTTAGTCATGTCTGTGGTCAAGCAGCACCGTCGCGCGCAGCGTCGCGCCGAGAGCCGTTTGTTCGAGGCGATCGCAGCCGCGGACGACGGCAACCTGCGTCTCGCCGAGCACCTGCTCGAGCGAGCCGCGCTTCCACGTCGCGCCTGCCGCGCGGCGATCGACCACCTCGCTGGGCACCATGACCACCGATCCATTCACCCTGAGGCTACCGACCTGGCTGTGTGACTCCTTCGATCTCGCGCGCGTGATCGCGAACGAGCATCGCTCGCGCGGCAGGTCCACCGGCGTGTGCCGGTACGACGAGTTCGAGATGCGCAGTCACGAGCGCGCGTTCGTCAAGGCGCTGCTCGCGCGCTGCAGCAACCTGTGGCTGTTTCGAACGAACCAGCGCAAGTCGTGCGGTGACTTCATCGCCGTCGACATGTCGTCGTCGCGGCGAGCGACCCGGCGCGCCTACGTGATGGAGCTCAAGACCGGCGATCCGCTCGTGATCGGTGGCGCTCGCTTGCAGTGCGCGAGGCACCCCGCGGCGATGAGCGAGCTGGTCGCGCGCGCCATCCTCGACGCCAGCTCGCCGCGACAGCTGCTCTACGGTGACGGCGACGCCGTGCTCGCGCACCTCGGCGGCTAGCGATCACCGTCGAAAACCCGGCCGAACCTCACGGGTTAGGCCGCGCCGAGCCCGTGTGTTACGATCGCCCACGGTGTTCGCTGTAGGGTCAGTGATCGCGGGGAAGTTCCGCGTCGATCGCCTCCTCGGCAAGGGCGGGATGGGCCTGGTCGTGGCCGCCACCCACGTTCACCTGAACCAGCGCGTCGCTCTCAAGGTGCTGCGGCCCGACGACGCGCGGAACCCGCAGATCCTCGAGCGGTTCGTGCGCGAGGCGCGAGCCGCGGCGGCCTTGCGCGGCGAGCACGTGTGCCGGGTGTCCGATGTCGGCGAGCTCGAGGACGGCACGCCGTACATCGTGATGGAGCTGCTCGAGGGCATCGACCTGTCGCGCACGCTGCAGACCAGCGGACCGTTGCCGGTGCAGCGCGCGTGCAGCTACGTGCTGCAGGCGTGCATCGGCATCAGCGAGGCGCACTCGCTCGGCATCGTGCATCGCGATCTCAAGCCGGCGAACCTGTTCGTCGCGCACCGGCCCGACGGCACGCCGATCATCAAGGTGCTCGATTTCGGCATCGCCAAGGCGGTGTCCGACGAGAGCACCGATTTCTCGCTGACCAAGACGTCCGTGGTGCTCGGCTCGCCGGGCTACATGTCGCCCGAGCAGCTGCGCTCGAGTCGCGATGTCGATCTGCGGACGGATATCTGGTCGATCGGCGTCATCCTGTTCGAGCTGATCACCGGCAAGCGACCGTTCAACGCGCAGAGCATCACCGAGCTCGCGATCCGCGTGACCGTCGATCCGCGGCCACCGTTCGTGGCCCCGATGCCGCATGGCTTCGAACAGGTGATCGATCGCTGTCTCGCGAAGGATCCGAACGAGCGCTATCCCGATCTCGCGAACCTCGCCCACGCGCTCGCGGCGTACGCCGGGCCCGACGGCTGGGAGCTCGCGAACGCGGTGTCGCGGATGTTGCGGATGGCACCGGCGCCCAGGCCGCAACCGTCGGCGCGGCTGATCGCGGGCGATCCGGCCGACGTGCCGCAGACCGGCTTCGTTCCACCGACGGTGGCCGCCACCGCGTACGGCGCGGCGCCGACGTCCTACGAGGC
>JAEYYY010000607.1 GCA_023430775.1 Pseudomonadota bacterium | reverse complement strand
TCTCGATCCCGGGGACAAGACCACCTGGTGGACCGACACCATCGAGGTCGCGCTCGCGGTGCGCCGCACGCTCGAGCTCCTCGAGCTGCCGAGCGTGGTCAAGACCTCCGGGCAGCGCGGCATCCACATCCTGGTGCCGCTCGCGCCCGGTCACACGTTCGAGCAGGCCGAGCTGTTCGGTCGTGGCGTCGCCGAGCTGCTGTTGCGGTTGATGCCGGACAAGGTGACGATCGAGAACGAGAAGGAGAAGCGGCAGGGCAAGATCCTCCTCGACCACAAGCAGTTCGTGGCCAAGACGCTGGTCGGCCCGTACTCGCTGCGTGCCGCGGATCGCGCGCCGGTGTCGACGCCGCTGCGCTGGGACGAGGTCACGCCGAAGCTCGATCCCAAGGCGTTCAACCTGAAGACGCTGCGCGACCGGCTCGACAAGCACGGCGATCTCGCCGCGCCGCTCCTCGGCGGTACGACCCAGCTGGCCCCTGCCCTCGCCCAGCTGCGTGGCCAGCGTTAACGACGCTTCTTCTTCACCGCGGGCTGCTTCTTCGCTGCCGGCTGCTTCTTCGCGACGGGCTTCTTCTTGGCCACGGGCTTCTTCGCGACGGGCTTCTTCTTCGCGACGGGCTTCTTCTTGGCCGCGGGCTTCTTCGCCGGCTTTGCCATCACGCTGGTCGCGAGCGGCATCGAGCCGACCTTGCCGGCGGCGCCACCCTTGCCGGTGGCGATGAGCGCGTAGCTCTCGGCGATCCACTTGTCGACCAGCTCGAGCGACCGCTCCTCGCTGATGATCAGCTTCGCCCAGCCGCTCGAGCCGATCGAGTAGCTGTCGGGCCACTGCTCCCCGAGCTTCGCGACATCGTCGCGCGACGCGCCCAGCTTGAGCCGGACCTCCTGGCCGCCCTCCACGGTGCGCAGGAACAGGAACGCCTTGCCGCCCACGTTGAAGGTGGTGGCCTCGAGCGAGGTGCCCTCGCACGCGATGGCCGTGGCGACATCTGCATGTGCGCCGGCGAAGCGGCGGATGGCCTGATCGATCGACTCGCTCATGAGACCTCTCTATACTGCGCTAGCAGTGGGTGGCTACGAGCTCCTGGATCTCGCGTTTCGGTGGGTTCACCTGATCGCGGGGATCATGTGGATCGGTAACTCGATGCTGTTCAACTGGCTCGATCGCAACCTCGAGAAGTCGGTCGATCAGCACCGGCTCTCGCAGGGCAAGATCTACATGGTCCACTCCGGCGCGTTCTACGACGTCGAGAAGAAGCTGCTCGAGCCGGGCGCGCTGCCGAAGACGCTGCACTGGTTCAAGTACCAGAACCTGACGACCTGGTTGTCGGGCATCGCGCTGCTCGTCGTCGTCTATTACATGCACGGCGCGTCATTCCTGATCGATCCGCGCGTCGCCGAGCTGACGCCGCTGGTCGCGATCACGCTGTCGGCGGGCTCGCTGCTGGTCGGCTGGATCGTCTACGACGGCCTGTGGTCGAGCTATGGCGAGAAGAACCCGGGCGTCGCCACGGTGCTGTCGATCGCGATGCTGTTCGGGTCGATCTACGGCTTCACGCAGGTGTTCGGCGGTCGCGGCGCGTTCATCCAGACCGGCGTCCTGATCGGCACGCTGATGACCGGCAACGTGTGGATGTGCATCGTGCCGTCGCAGCACGCGCTGGTGAACGCGACGAAGACCGGCGCCGAGCAGGATCCGGCGCTGTCGATCCGCGCGAAGCAGCGCAGCATCCACAACAACTACTTCACGTTCCCGTTGCTGTTCATCATGATCAGCAACCACTTCCCGGCGACCTACCAGCACCACCTCAACTGGCTGATCCTGATCTCGGTGATGGTCGGCGGCGCGGGCATCCGCCACTTCATGAACATCCGCTACCTCGGTGGCGGCAAGGTGCGGCCCACCGGGGCGGTGCTCGCGCCGGCGATCGGCATGGCCGGCATCGCGGTGGCGGGGATGCTGATCGTCAGCCGGATCAAGGTCGAGTCGAAGATCGCCGATTATCCGGTCCCCTACGCGAAGGCCGCCGACATCATCAGCAAGCGCTGCGCCCCGTGCCACAGCTCGGCGCCCACCGACGACCAGTTCAAGGTCGCGCCGGTCAACGTACGATTCGACAAACCCGACGAGATCCAGCTGATGGCACCGCGCATCAAGGCGCGCGCCGTCGATAGCGACCAGATGCCGTTCAACAACAAGACCGGGATGACGGCCCAGGAGCGCGCCGAGCTCGGGCGCTGGATCCTCGACGGCGCCGCCACGAAGTGACGGGAGCGCACGGTCGGCAAAATCGTGACGTCCTCGATATGTCGTCGCACCGCCGCCGCCGCGGTGGTACGACATCCACCATGCGTTTCCTGGGAGCCGTCGCCCTGCTGGTTGTCTCCACCACGACCGCCGCCGCCGACAGCGACGCCTCCGACGCTCCAGGTCGCGAGCTGAACCGCGAGCCCGACGTCTACATCTCGTCGGGCGCGATCACCGGCAGCGATCACTTCCGCTACGGCGGCGTCGTGATCGAGGCGGGCCGTCGCGTCGGTCGGCTGCGCGAGACCCCGCTGTTCATCCGCGGCATGGCGCACGCCGGCAACACGCGCACCACGGACAACCCGGGTCGCGGCTCGTATGTCGAGGCGCGCGCCGGGATCGAGGGTCGCAACTGCACGCGCACCGGCATGCTGTGCGCCTCCGTCGGGCTCGACGTCGGCCTCCATCGCGGCCGCTACACGCGCGTCGAGTTCGACGACAACGGCCGCCCGCTCGGCACGTCCACCCTCGGCAAGCCGGTCGCCGAGCAGGAGCAACCGGGCATCGACTTCGAGAACTTCGATTCGACGGTGATCGCGCCGCGCCTCACGCTCGACGGCGGCAATCGCGTCCGCGTGCGCGCCGTGCTCGAGCGGCCGTACCACATCACGCGTGATGGCGGCGTCGGTGGCATCGCCGGCTCGCTGATGCTCGGCGTCGCGTTCTGAGGAGGCGTACAATCGCGCGATGGCGCTGCGCGTCCGCGTGTGCCGGCTCGACGAAGTCGCCGATGGCCGAATGCACGGCTTCGATGTCCACGGCGTGACCTGGCCGGTGATGGTCGCCACCGTCGAGGGCGAGCTGATCGCGTTCCCGGGCGTCTGCCCGCACGACGACGTCTCGCTCGCCGACTACGGCGTGATCGAGGGCCACCACATGCGTTGCCGCGTCCACGGCTACCGGTTCGACGTCCGCGACGGCAGCTGCGAGCACGCGCCGTATCTGCACCTGCGGCGCTACAAGATCACGATCGAGAGCGGCGAGCTGTTCGTCGACCTGCTCTAGGTTTGGTCTTCGCCGCGATCAGCGCGTGCGCCTGCGCGACCAGCGCCTCGACCATCGGCCACGGCGGATCGGTATCGAGCTTGACGGCGATCCAGCCGAGATGGCCGACGTACGGTGGACGCCAGATGTGCTCCGGCTCGGCCTCGATCAGCGCCGCTTGCGCACCGTCGGGCGCCGGCAACCAGACGCTGACGTGCTCGCCGCCGTGGTGGTGATCGTCGAACTGCGCGAACAGCTTGCCGCCCTCCCCCACGCGCCACGTCGGCTCGCCCCACGCGATCACCTCGGCGGCATCGGGCTGCGCCATGCAGGTCTCGCGGATCTTCTCGAGCAGTCGCTTGCTCTCGGGGGTCCGGGTCTTCGCGGGATGCGTCGACACCTTCGGCTTCTTTTTGGGCGCTCGCTTGCGAACCGTGACTCGTTTCACCTTCGCCACGACCGCATCCTCTCATCGCTTGCGCGGCTTCGGGGTGCGCTTGGCCGCGAGCTTCTTCTCGTAGCTCTTGCGAGCCGCGGCCTCGGTCTTCGCCGCCGAGACGGTGAAGCGCGGGAGGTAGGTCGGGTCGCCCGCCGTCGACATTACCAGGCGACCGGCGCGCATGATCCGCCACGGCTCGCCGCGGGTGCCCGCCTTCCGGATCTTGCAGGTCTCGTCGATGATGCCGAGCAACTGGAGCGCCTCGTCGCTGCCGACGTTCTTGGCGAACACGGTCGGATGGCGATCGAAGACGGCGCGATAACGGCGGACCAGCCGCCAGAACACCTCGAAGGTCGCGCGGGCGTACGCGCGGTCCGACGAGTTGGAGAACACCTCCGACTCGTAGGCCGGCGCATCGCACACGCCGTCGAGGTCCTCGAGGAGCCTCGCGAAGCTCCGCAGCTGCGCGGCGTGCGAGGTCTGCGACGCGATGTTCGCGTAGACGCGCTCGATCTTGTCCTCGACGGTCGCCGCGCCGAGCGCCAGCACCTCCAGCATCCGCGCGCCGACGCCGGGCGTGTAACCGACCTCGCGAAGCTCGAGCGTGCCCGCTCGCTCGACCACCGGCCGCAGCCGGCCGCGCGCGGCGCCATCGCCCAGCTCGATCCACGACACCAGATCGCGCGCCAGTCGATCGATGTCATCGGTGTGCGCGTGCAGGGCGCGCATCAGCTCCGCGATCGCGAACGGGCTCGCGTCGAGGAGCCGCGTCGACTCGCGGTGATGCCAGATCGCGTGGCCGAGCGCGCCGTACGTGCGGTAACCGACGTCGGTGGAGAACACGCCGTCCCTGGTGAACGACAGCTGCGCGATCAGCGCCGGCTTGAGCTCGACCAGCCGATCGCCCGCGTGCTTCTTGCGCGCCTCGGCGATCGCGCCGATGCCGCGCCCAGCTTCGCCATCACCCTGGCGGGCGTAGCGCGCGATCCGTTCGCGGCAGGCCTCGACATCGAACTGCGGCGACGCGAGCAACCTCGCCAGGCCGGCGACGTCGACGCAGTCGGTGAGATCCTCATCTGCCACCTCGCGATGTTCGACCAGACGCGCTTCGGCTACCAGTCGTCTTGCGGCGCGATCGCGAGCAGGTTGTCGCGCACCCGCCTATACTGCGACGCGGTGAGCGAACCGCTGTTCGTCCTGCAATCCCGCCGCGTCGTTGCCGGTGGCGCGATCCGACCCGCTGCGATCCACATCCGCGGCGACCGCGTCGAGCGCGTCGCGGATCACGGCGACGTGCCCGCCGGCGCCAAGCTCGAGGATGTCGGCGAGCTCGCGATCCTGCCCGGCATCGTCGACACCCACGTTCACCTGAACGAGCCCGGCCGCACCGAGTGGGAAGGCTTCTCGACGGCGACGCGCGCCGCGGCGATCGGCGGCGTCACCACGCTGGTCGACATGCCGCTCAACTCGATCCCCGCGACCACCACCCGCGAGGCGTTCGCGGCCAAGCGTGCCGCCGCCAAGGGCCAATGCACCGTCGACGTCGGCTTCTGGGGCGGCGTGGTCCCCGGTAACGCCGGCGAGCTCGCGGGCATGGTCGCGGATGGCGTGCGCGGCTTCAAGTGCTTCCTGGTCGACAGCGGCGTCGCCGAGTTCGGCTGGGTCGGCGAGCGCGATCTGCGTCCCGCGATGGGCATCCTCGCGAACGAGAACGTGCCGCTGCTCGTGCACGCCGAGGTCGCCGGCCCGATCGACGCCGCCACCGCGCAGCTCGCGAAGGCCAATCCGTGCGCGTACGCGACCTACCTCGCGTCGCGGCCGCCCGCGGCAGAGGAGCAAGCGATCGCGCTCGTCACCGGCCTGTGCCGCGAGACCCGCGCTCGCACGCACATCGTCCATCACTCCGCCGCCACCGCGCTCGGCCAGCTCGAGGCCGCGCGCGCCGAGGGCCTGCCGCTCACCGCGGAGACCTGCCCGCACTACCTCCACTTCACCGCCGAGGCGATCCCCGACGGCGCCACCGCCTTCAAGTGCTCGCCGCCGATCCGCGACGCCGCCAATCGCGAGGCGCTGTGGCGCGCGCTCGCCTCCGGCATCCTCGACTTCGTCGCATCGGATCACTCGCCGTGCTCGCCCGCCCTCAAAGCTCTCGAGGCCGGCGACTACATGACCGCGTGGGGCGGCGTCTCCGGCCTCCAGCTCGCGCTCTCGATCGTGTGGACCGAGGCGCGCGCGCGGGGCCACTCGCTCGCCGACATCGCCCGCTGGATGAGCGCCAACCCGGCAAGGCTCGCCGGCCTCACCGGCACCAAGGGCGCGATCGCCGCCGGCCACCACGCCGACCTCGTCGTGTTCGACGATACCGCCACGTTCACGGTCACGCCCGACCGCGTGCACCACCGCCACAAGGTCACGCCCTACGCCGGCGAGACGCTGACCGGCGTCGTCCACGCGACGTATCTCCGCGGCACCAAGATCGCTGATCGCGGCACCGCGATCGCGACCGAACGAGGTCACTTGCTATGAGCACCGCCCCGCAGTCAGGCAGCCTCCCCGCATTCACCGATCTGCCCGACCTCGCGTGCGACAACGTCGGCGGCTACGCGCTCGCGTGTAACGACGACTTCTTCGCCTCGAAGGACAACTTGGTTCGCGCCGCGGCCGCGGAGTGGTCCGAGCACAGCTACGGCGATCGCGGAAAGATCATGGACGGCTGGGAGACCCGGCGGCGCCGCTTCGATCCCGCGTTCGGTCATCCATCGCACGACGGCGCACTGTCGCCGGAGGATCTCGCGAATCCCAATGCCGAGGCGCACGACTGGTGCATCGTCCGGCTCGGGCTACCCGGCGTCATTCACGGCGTCGTCGTCGACACCGCGTTCTTCCGCGGCAACTACCCCGACTCGTGCGCGATCTACGGTGCGCTGATCGAGGATCCGCTCGACGTCCGCGCGCTCGCGACGGCGACCTGGACCCCGATCCTCGCGCGCAGCAAGCTGCAGGGGGACCACAAGAACGCGTTCGAGGTCGTCGATCGCAGGCGCTACACGCACGTTCGCCTCGACATCTATCCCGATGGCGGCGTCGCCCGGCTGCGCGTGCACGGCATGCCGGCACCCGAGTGGTCGCGGCTGCGCGCACTCGGTGGTCCGATCGATCTCGCGGCACTCGAGCACGGTGCCGTCGTCGAGAGCTGCAGCGACATGTTCTTCGGCTCGCGCAACAACCTCATCAAGCCCGGCAATCCGCCGAACATGAGCGATGGCTGGGAGACCCGGCGCCGCCGCAGCCCCGGCTACGACTGGGCGATCGTCAGGCTCGCCGCACCGGGGATGATCGAGCGCGTGCTGATCGACACCACGCACTTTCGCGGCAACGCGCCGGGGCAGTGCACGCTCGAGGGCATCCAGGCGCTCGACAAGTCGCTCGAGCAGCTTGCCGGCTGGCGCACCTTGATCAGCACGCCCTTGCAGCCGCACACCAGGCACGTGTTCGAGGGCGAGCTGCGCCGGATCGGCGAGGTCACGCACCTCAAGCTGTCGGTGTTTCCGTGCGGCGGCATCGCCCGGCTCCGCGCGTGGGGCAACCTCGAGCCGGCGCAGGACCATGGCTTGCGCGCGCTCGCCGCGATGACACCCGACGAGGCGCACGCCGCGTTCCTGCGCTGCTGCGGTTCGACCGCGTGGGCGACGGTGATGACGGCGCGCCGGCCGTTCGACGACGTGCCCTCGCTGCTCTACACCGCCGAGCGGATGTGGTGGGCGCTCAACAGCGATGCCCATCGCGAGGCGTTCGCGGCGCATCCGAAGATCGGCGCGCCGAAGCCACCGCCCGAGGCGGGCGCGACGGCGGCCTGGGCGAAGGACGAGCAGAAGGGCGCGGCCTCGATCGCACCGGCGACCGCCGAGGCCCTCGCCCAGGCGAACCGCGACTACGAGGCGAAGCACGGCTTCATCTTCATCGTCTGCGCCACCGGCCGCACCGCCGACGAGATGCTCGCCGACCTGCGAGTGCGAACGCCGAACTCGACGGCGATCGAGGAGCGGACCGCCGCCGAGGAGCAGATCAAGATCACGCGCTTGCGTCTACACAAGATGTTGGCCGAGCTTGCGAGGCCACAGGAATAGGAGAGCTCGGATGATCACCACGCACGTCCTCGATACCGCCGCCGGCCGTCCCGCACGCGGAGTGCCGGTCGAGCTCGAACGCCAGGTCGAGTCGGTGTTCGGCACCGATCTGACCTGGGAGCCGGTCGGCGCCGGTGTCACCGACAACGATGGCCGCAATCGCGAGCTCACCCCGGCCGCCGTCGAGCCCGGGCTCTACCGGCTGCGCTTCAAGACGGCCGACTACTTCGCGGCCAACAAGGTGAGCGGATTCTTCCCGGTCGTCGACATCCAGTTCCGAATTGACGACGGCGCACAGCACTATCACGTGCCGCTGCTGCTCTCGCCGTTCGGGTACTCGACGTACCGCGGCTCCTGACCACTCCCGAGGCGCGCGCGCGGGGCGATCTGCGATACAACGCGCCCCATGTCCGTCCGTACCACGCTGCCCCCGAAGAAGGTCTCGAAGGCCCTCGACCGCGTCCAGGAAGCCCAGAGCAAGGTCGCCGAGCTCTACCCCGGTGACTCGGGTGACCGGCAGCCGGTGCACACGGTCTACGGCGGCGCGCACCTGTTCAAGTCCGACACCGCGCGCAAGCTCGGCGAGCTGTCGCTGCGCTCGCTCGATTGCGCCCCCGATCCGGCGCTGTTCGCCGAGATCATCGGCATCCGGCCCGACCTCGCCGGCAAGGTCTACGAGCGCGTGGTCGACAAGCTCCGGCGCGAGGCCGTCGAGGACTTCCGCATCGACTTCGAGGACGGCTACGGCAACCGCCCCGACGAGGAAGAGGACAACCACGCGATGGTCGCCGGCCAGCAGGTCGCGACCGGCATCGCGCAGAACACGTTGCCGCCGTTCATCGGCATTCGCATCAAGCCGCTGACCCGCGAGCTCGCGGCGCGCTCGCTGCGCACCCTCGACATCTTCCTCACCGAGCTGCTCGACAAGTCCAACGGCAAGCTCCCCGAGAACTTCGTCATCACGCTGCCGAAGATCCTGACGCCCGCCGACGTCGAGACGCTGGTCGACGTCCTCGACGTGTTCGAGGATCGCGCCGGTCTCGATCCGGGCGAGCTGAAGATCGAGTTCATGGTCGAGACCACGCAATCGATCTTCGACACCAAGGGCCGCATCGCCCTGCCGCGCCTCCTCCAGCTCGCGAACGGCCGGCTGCGCGGCGCCCACTTCGGAACCTACGACTACACGGCGAACTGCGACATCACCGCCGCCCACCAGCGGATGCGCCACCCGGCCTGCGATTTCGCGAAGCACGTCATGAAGGTCGCGCTCGCCGGCACCGGCGTGATGCTCTCCGACGGCGCGACCAACATCATGCCGGTCGGCCCGCACAAGGGGAAGGTCCTCACCGATCAGCAGCGCGACGAGAACCGCGCCGCCGTCCACGCCGCGTGGCGCCTCCACGCCGACGATGTTCGCCACTCGCTGGTCAACGGCTTCTACCAGGGCTGGGACCTCCACCCGGCGCAGCTGCCCACCCGCTACGGCGCGCTCTACGGCTTCTTCCTCGATGGCCTGGCGGCTGCGAGCGAGCGGCTCAAGAACTTCGTCGACAAGGCGGCGCAGGCCACGCTGGTCGGCGACGTGTTCGACGACGCCGCCACCGGCCAGGGCCTGCTCAATTACTTCCTCCGCGGCATCGCCTGCGGCGCGGTCACCGAGCAGGAGGCGCTCGCCACCGGCCTCTCCCTCGAGGAGATCCGCGGCAAGTCCTTCGTCAAGATCATGGCCGCGCGGCGTGCCAAGCCCGCGTCGTAGCTACGAGAACGAGACCCGTTGCGGCCGGCGGGATGCTCGTGTAGACACTAGGGCCCTCACGGCGGATGTAGTTCAATTGGTAGAGCACCTGGTTGTGGTCCAGGGTGTTGCGGGTTCGAGCCCCGTCATTCGCCCCACGTAGTCGAAGAACGCAGCAGCTCCACGAGCCACCCGGCCTGATCCGGGCGCTCGGCGAGCTGGCGCAGGATCGCCTGGTTGTCGCAACCGGCCTCGTGTAGCGCGTCGGCGAGCACCCGCGCCACGGCGGGATCGCCGGCGTCCGCGACGAGCTCCAGCACGTGCGGGGTTCGCCATGGCTCGACGGTCGCGACGCACTCGGCGGCGAGCCGCGCGAAGAACTGATCGATCCGGGTGCGCAGCTGGGTTCGCTCGATCCAGCCGACAGGACTATCATCGCGCCACAGCGCGTCTTCATCCCGCTCGTCGTGGATCGACGACGACCGGCGCGCCGTCGTGGCGTACTTCCCCTCGAGCAGCCAGCCGTGGGCATCGCGTACCCAGCGAAGGTCGCTGTCGCGCCAGTCGATCTGGTGCAGCGCGCCGCGAAGCTGATCCCGGGTGACGCCGGCGGCCAGAAACGCGGCCTCGATCGCCGGCACGCGCTCGCGGTCCGCCGCACAGATCGGTGCGAACCGACCGAACAGCGGCATCATCACCCCGAGATGCGGTGGCCCGCCGCGTAGCGCGACGGTGCGACCGAGCAGCTCGACCTCGCGCCAGCGCAGCGCCTGCGACTCGCTGCGATAGGACCCTCCGAGATCGAGGCCCACGCGAAACCACACGCCGTCGCGCGCGATGCCGAGATCGGCGGCGGCGAGCTCGAGGACCAGCTGCTCGTCGCCGGAGCTGATCTCGACGGTGGTGTCGCCGAGCTCGATGTCGTCGCCGAGCCAGAACCAGCCTGTCCACAGCTCGGGGTTCGCGAGCAGCTCGGGCAGCTTCATGGCCATGGCAGCACGGCCGGGCCGTCGTCGCACGCGATCATGGTGGTGCGCCGTGATCCGAGGACGGGTCTGCGCGCCACCCCACGAGCGTACAGCGGGCCTTACCAGTCGACATCAGGTTCGCGCGAGGTAGGCCCGCAGCTTCTGCTCGATCGCCCTCATCGCCAGCCCGCGATGCGAGACCAGGTTCTTGGTGCCGTGGTCCATCTCCGCCATGGTCTCGCCACTCGGCAGCTGGAACAGCGGGTCGTAGCCGAACCCGCCGGTGCCGCGCTCGGCCTCGATGATCGTGCCCTCGCACGTACCCTCGGCGGTGATCGTCTCGGCGCCGAGCTTGCCGTGAACGTCGGCGAGCGCGAGCACGCAGCGAAACCGCGCGGTGCGCAGCGCCGGTGCCACGCCCGCGAGGGCTTCGAGCAGCTTGCGCTTGTTGCCCGGCACACCCTCGCCGGAGTAGCGCGCGCTGTACACGCCCGGTGCGCCGCCGAGGGCGTCGACCTCGAGCCCGCTATCGTCGGCGAGCGCCGGCATTCGCGTGGCGTCGCTGACCTCGCGCGCCTTCTTGATCGCGTTGCCCGCGAACGTGTCGGCGTCCTCGATCGTATCCGGAATCTCGCGTCCCAGTCGGCGCGCGGCTTCGTCGACGTCGATCACCTCGATCCCGGCGAGCAGCTCGCGGAGCTCGACGAGCTTGCCCTGGTTGCGCGTCGCGAACACCAGCATCAGACCCCTGCGATCTTGCGCTGCTCCATCGTCAACTGCGCGATGCCGACCAGCGCGAGATCGAGCATCGCGTCGAGCTGCTTGCGATCGAACGTGCCGTGCTCGGCGGTGCCCTGCACCTCGATCAGCGTGCCGTTCTCGGTGCCGACCACGTTCATGTCGACCTCGGCCTTGCTGTCCTCGACGTACGGCAGGTCGAGCACGACCTCGCCACCGACCACGCCGACCGACACCGCCGCGACCGGCGGCTTGAGCGCGCGATGGTCCGCGAGCGTGCCCGCCTTGACCAGCTTGCCGAACGCGAGCGCGACCGCGATCCACGCGCCGGTGATCGAGGTGACGCGGGTGCCACCGTCGGCGCACAGCACGTCGCAGTCGACGTTGATCGTGCGCTCGCCGAGCAGATCGAGATCGACCGCCGCGCGCAGCGAGCGCCCGATCAGCCGCTGGATCTCCTTACCGCGTCCGCCGGGGTCGCGCTTGCTCCGGGTGTGCGTGGCGCGCGGCAGCATCGCGTACTCGGCGGTCAGCCAGCCTTTGCCCTTGCCCTTCATCCACGCCGGCACGCCTTCCTCGACGCTCGCCGCGCACAGCACCCAGGTATCGCCGAGCTTGACCAGCGCCGAGCCTTCGGCGTGCTTCTGGTAGTGCGGGATGATCTCGAGAGAGCGAAGCTGATCGGGACGACGGCCATCGGGGCGCATGAGACGCGCACCCTACTACATGCCGCCCTCTTGCTTCAGCATCGTCTTGGCCTGGCTGCGGACCGCCATCGAGTAGGCGGTCTGCGTGGTCGCGAGCTTGAGCTCCTGCTTCGACATCATGCGCAGCAGCTTGATGATCTGATCGTTGCCGAGCCGCGGGTTCGACAGCAGCGCGCGCCGGACCTCGGGAATCTGTAACCAGCCACCGTTGCCGAAGATGATCTCGAGCAGCGGGCGCGGTAGCGACCCCATGCGCGCGATCCGGGCGACCTCCGGTGCGGTCAGCGCGGGGTTGCGCAGCAGCGGCTCCCACACGTTCTTGCCGTAGATCCGCTCGAGCAGCACGCGCTCGGTGACGCCGCCGGCCTTCGCCCGCTTGACCTGCTCGGCGAGCGGCAGGTTGCGGAGGCGCTCGTGCAACGTCTTCTTCTGCTCGTCCTCTTCTGCATCGTCGTCGAGCTGCGCGTCGTCCGCCGCGCTCGTGGTCTGGATCGTCATGTCGCTCGGGCGCGATAGCGGCAGGTCGGCGATGGTGTCGCGCGGGATCGGCTGCTCGCCGGAGCCGATGCCCAGGGAAGGCGTCGTCGCATCGCCGAGGTCGAGTGCCGGTGTGGTGGCGTCGCCGAGCTCGAGTGCCGGCGTGGTGTGGTCGGCGAGCGCCGCTTGCTCTTCGGTTGGAGGATTCGCGGCCGCTGCCGCCAGGCCCGCCTCGATCAGCGCGGCGAGCCGTGCCTTGGTGTCGTCGCAGAACCCGATCAGCTCGAGCCCGACCCCGCCGTTGCCGTCGAGGTAGACCGCCTTCGCCGGCAGCTCGAGCTGGCCACCGTCGTTGAACACCACGATCTCGCACTGCTCCTGCAGCGCGAGTGCGTTGTCCATCACGAACAGGCCGCCGACGCCGAGGTCGTTCGCCATCTTCGAGCCCGCCACCAGCTCGAGGTAGATCGTGCGGCTCACCCGACGATTCTACGCCGGGCTCAGCGCGGGTCGCTACTCGCTCGTCATCGTCGAGAGCACGCTCGCCAGCTCGCCTTCCTTCGTGCCCGGCGACTCGTGGGCGTAGGTGAATGCGGCCTGGCGGCAATGATCGTCGATCGCCTGCCGGCACTTGATCACCACGCGCAGCCACAGCGCCGCGTTGTACTCGGTGCCGCCGCGGAATCGGCGCACGTAGGCGTCGAGCGTGGCGATCGCATCGCCCGAGCGCCCGAGCCTCGTCGCCTGGAGCACGGCGATGCTGTACATCGCGGCCGACGCCTCGGGCCCGGTCTTGAGCGACTGCTCGCGCAGCACCGGAATCGTCGCCGCATCGGTGAGATTGCCGACGCGGATCGCAGGCAGGATCGGCTGCGCCTTCCGGAGGCGCGTCAACACGTCCTGCCGGAGGGCAGCGTGCGGCGTCACCGGCGGTGCCGGCGGCTGGATCACCTCGGGCTTCCCGACCGGCTTCTCGTTGCCACCCGTGACGCCGGTCGTCGGGATCCGCGCATCCGGCACCTTCGCGGTGCGGTCGTGCAGCGCGATGTCCTTGCGCGGTCCGGTCGGGATCTCGATCTCGTCGTCGGGCTTGGCATCCGCATCCGCGATCAGCGGCCGGCCACTCGGCCCCGCATCGGCGAGCGCGATCGTGCCGCGCGTCGTCTGCCACGCCTGCCCTGCGGCGACGCGGGCCTCGGCCCCCTTGCGCACCACCTTCACCACGCCCTCGGTGACACGCACGTCGACGTTATCGTGACCGTCGAAGTCGACGGTGAACTGCGTGCCCACCACCACCACGTCGGTCTCGCCGGCGCGCACGATCAACGGCTCGCGATTCCCACGCTTGCCGACCTCGAGCCCGACCTTGCCGTGATCCATCG
>JAEYYY010000605.1 GCA_023430775.1 Pseudomonadota bacterium | reverse complement strand
CTGACGACCGCATCGCCCGACGCGACGCCGCCTTGCTCACCGCCGCCGGAGTCGCCGCCGGTCCCGCCCCAGCCACCACCGCCGCCACCGCCGACGAGCAACCCGCCGCTGCCACCGCCGATCAGCTCGCCGCTCTCGGCGGAGGTCTGGCCGCCGTTACCTCCACCTGCACCGGCGAGCTCGGGAGCGCCGATACCGCACGAGCCGGTGGCGTCGATCGTACCGTTGATCGTGATCGGCCCGTCGGAGAGCAGCTGGATCGGCACCGTGCCGGCGAGCTTGAGCCCACCGACGGCGAGCAGCCGGAACCGGAACACGGCAATGCCGTTGGTCAGCGTGTAGCCGACGCCCATCTCCGATGCGGCGATGCCGTTGATGCGGCCGGTTGAGCCATCGATCTGTCCGGACAGGCTGAGCTCGGAGAACACGCCGAGCATCGACGGCAGCATGTCGTTCGCGGTCGCGCCGCCGCCGGTGGGAACCACGCGCTTGCACGCCGGGGAAGGCACCACCCCGCAGCCCCAGCCACACAGCTCCTCGACGGGATTTGCACCGGCACCCGCACAGGTCGTCAGCACGTCGCCATTGCACGACGCGTTCTGGCTCTGACAGGCACCGGCATCGGGCGCGACGGGACCATCGGGATTCGAGGCGGGAGGGTCGCCACTGCACGCGACGAGCAGCACGAGCGACAGCCGAAGCATCATGGTCAATGGTACGGGGTCAGACACTACTTCACTACTTCCAACCCACCGCCAGGCGACCAGGGGTCAGACACTACTTCACTACTTCCAGCCCACCGCCCTCGAAGCGCACTTCCCGGTTGCCGCGTCCCGAGGCTGTTGGGAGGATTCGCACATGATCGGAATTCCGCTGGGGCTCGCGGTGTTCGGGGTCGGCGAGTGGGCGACCCACAAGTACCTGCTGCACGGTCTCGGCCGTGATCGGAAGAGCCGGTTCTCGTTCCACTATCACGAGCATCACCAGGCGGTGCGCCGCAACGGCGGCTACGACCCGGCGTACGAGGGGCCGCCGTGGGCATCGACCACGCAGGCGCGCGAGGCGATCGGGCTCCTGCTCGTCGGGCTCGCTCACGCGCCGCTGTTGCCGATCGCGCCGTTCTACACGTCGACGGTGTGGTACTGCCTCGCGCGCTATCGCCGCGATCATCGCCGCGCCCACCTCGATCCCGCGTGGGGACGCGATCACCTGCCGCATCACTACGATCACCACATGGGCGATCAGGACAACAACTTCGGCGTCGTGTGGTCGTGGTTCGATTCGCTCGCCGGGTCGCGCGAGGTGTTCGTCGGCACCGAGCACGAACGGGCGCTGCACGACAAGCATCGCGCGCGCGCTCGCACGGCGTCGGCGGGTGCGGCGCTGCGCGCTCAGCGGCGCAATCCACTGCGGCGCCTGCTCGGCGCGCGTCGTTAATCGTCGTGGAGGCCCGCGATCGTCGGGCCGATCGCGTGCTCGGAGTGCGCGTGCGCCGGGCGCTGCTCCGTGGAGCCCGGCATGATGACCTGGACGTTGCTCTGCGTCGGCGGCGTCGCCGGGATCGGCGGCTTGTACTCGCGCCACCACTCGCGTGCCTTGTCCTCGGTCCACGCGTGCTCGGCGGGGATCGGGATCGCGCGCAGCTTGGCGGCGAGCTCGCGCGCGTTCGCCGGGCGATCCTCGGGCTGCTTCGCGAGACAGGACGCGAGGACCTCCTCGAGCTGCGGCGGACACCAGCCACCGATCGCGATGCGCAGCGAGGGTAGTGGATCGTAGATGTGCTTGTTCAAGAACTTCGCGCCACCCTCGTCGCGGCGGAACACCTCCTCGCCGGTGAGCAGCCACCACGCGCAGCAGCCGAGCGCGTAGAGATCGGCGCGGCCGTCGAGCGGCATGCCGAGGATCTGCTCGGGCGCCATGAAGCCGGGCGTGCCGACCATCGCGCCGAGCTGCGTCAGCTTCTCGGCCACCGGAGTGTTGGCGATGCCCGGATCGATCACCGCCTTCGCCTTGACCTCACCGGCCACTTCGCCCTGTGTCTGGACGATGCCGAAATCGAGGAGCTTGACGATGTCGACCTCGTCGGCTGCGCGACTGATGAAGAGGTTGGGCGGCTTGATATCGCGATGGAGCAGGCCGGCATCGTGCGCCTCGGCGAGCGACGCGCAGGCCTGGATCAACATCTGGATCACGCGCGCCGGTGGCTGCACGCCGTAGCGGACGATCAGCGATTCGAGATCGACACCGTCGAGCAGCTCCATCACGAAGTAGAAGACGCCGGCCTCGGTGACGCCGTAGTCGTAGATCGCGATCGTGTGGCGCGAGCGCATCGACGCCAGCGTCTGGGCCTCGCGGCGAAACCGCTCGCGGATCTCGTCGAGCATTTGCGGATCGCGGATGGTGTCGGTGCGGATCAACTTGATCGCCGCGGTGCGCGCGAGCATGCGGTGCTCCGCACGCCACACCTCGCCCATGCCGCCGGCGCCGAGCTTGGCGACGAGCCGATAGCTGCCGAGCTCCTTCGCGCGGGCGCGTGCGCTGCGCGCTTCCTCGCGGGAAGCGGCGACCTGCCGGCGCATGCGCACCAGGTTCCACGCCAGCACGATCGCGAGCAGCACGGCCACCACGAGCGCGACCGCACTGGCGATCGCACTGGTCCGCTCGAGCTTTCGCGTCGGGCCGAGCACCGTCGCCTCGGGGACGATCGTCGACACGTACCAGTCGAGTGGCACCGCGACGCCGGCGCGCCGGCCGCCGATCGGTGCCGCCGACGCGAGCCAGCCATCCTTGCCGCCGAGCTCGAGGAGGCGGAGCTCGTGCGAGGCGGGCTGGGCGAACAGCGCGGCGAGCGCCGGATCGTCGAGCATCTGATAGCGCAGCAGCTGATCGCCCTTGGTCGGTGGCAGCGACGAGGCCGAGGGGTAGGCGAGGATCGTGCCGTCGCCCGTGTAGACGATCGTGCGGGCGTCGTCGAGGGTGGGGCGGGCGACGAACGTCGACAGCGCGTTGATGTCGAAGTCGACGGTGAGCACCGCGATCAGGCCATCGGGGCCGATCACCGGCTCGGTGCAGGTGATGCCGGTCTCGAACGTCAGCGCGAACGTGTACGGCGGTGTCCAGGCGCGAGCGCGCGTGCGCGTCGCGAGCTCGTAGAACGGTCGCTTGCGTGGATCGTAGTCGTTCGTGGTGGCGCGCTTCGGCACCACGCGATTGCCCTCGACGGAGAACCACTCGACCTGGGTCTTCGGGCCGACGATCTGGCTCTGCTGCACCTCGATCGTGTGCTCGCGCGTGATGTTGGCGTGGAAGTACGTGCCGTCGGCGAAGCTGATGCTGATGTACGAGACACCGGGGCGGCCGACGATCAGGTCGTGCAGCGCGAGCAGCATCACGTCGCGCTCGGGCCGCTGCTTCGCGAGCACGCGCGTGCGCGCCATCAACGGATCGGCCTGATCGAGTGCGAACGCGACATCCGCTTGCACGCTCTTCGCTTGCTCGGTGAGCTGGCGGCGAACCAGATCGTTGGTCGCCGTGCGCGTGGCATCGCGGCCGAGCAGCAGGATGCCGACGCCGACCGCGATCACCAGCAGCGGAATCGTGACGAGCACCCCGATCGGCGACGCGAGCGCGCGGCCGAGGCGTACAGCGGGCGAGCCCGCGATCGAGTCAGCCACGCGACTCGTAGACTTTGCGCGCCGGAAGCTCGAAGCCGGTCAAGAAGCCGCCCTTGCCGCACGCGGTGTCGAGACCGACGCACGACGGACCGGCCCACAGATCGGTCGGATCCTCGGGCGTGTAGGTGGAGAGCTCGTTCGGCAGCGTGCGCGTGGTCGTGTGACCGAACACGACGAGCTTGCCCCGGTAGTGTTCGAAGAAATCGCGATCGCGCAGCCACAGCAGCGCGCGTGGAGGCGTCACCTCCGACGGGTGCGGGAACGTGCCGGTACCCGGCGTGCGCTTGATCCCGGCGTGGACGTAGATCGCGTGCTCGTCCTCGTAGAAGTGGGGCAGACCGCGCATCCACTTGACGACATCCTTCGGGAAGAACGAGCCCTCGAACATGCCGCTCAGCTCGGCGGGTGTCGGGATGTCGTCGTCGTCGGGAGGTGCCCCGCCGGTGAACGAGCGGTACGACTCGAGGCAGCCGTTCGCACGCGGCATGATGAACTCTGGCCAGCCCTTGTCGATGACCTGGATCCAGGCGTCCTCGTGGTTGCCGCGGAGGGCGACGACCTTCGCCGGCCCTTTGTCCTCGAGCTTGCGGACGAAGTCGACGACGCCGGCGGACTCCGGACCGCGGTCGATGTAGTCCCCGAGGAAGACGACGGTGTCGTCCGCGGTCATCGCGGGAAGGCGCTCGAACAGCGTTTGCAACGCCGTGAGATCGCCGTGGATGTCCCCGATGGCAAAGGTCCGACCTACCACCGACACATCGTAGTGTAGGAAGCGGCCACGATCACCATCACGGGCGTCGGTAATCCAGACATCTCGATGCCTGCATTTCCCAGACTTGCGCTGGCACGAACCGTGGAATTATCTGGGGTATGCGCCCGGCCCGGCTCCTCGGATTCGCAGTTGTCCTCAGCTCCGCTACCGCGTTTGCCCAAGCACCCGGTGAGACCGAGCCGGAATCCGCGCCCGCTCCGCCGTCGGCAACGCCGGTGATCTCGAGCGATCCGTGTAGCAGCGGCATCGATGTCATGCGCCGCCGGTTCGCGATCGGCGTCAACGTCGGCGGCATGTCGCTGACGGTCGACGACGACATCAACCAGAACGAGACGCAGTTCCGCACCGCCGAGCTGTCGATTCGCTATCGCGCCACGCCGCACTTCGAGCTCGAGCTGTTGCTGTCGGGTGGTCGCCAGGTGCTCGACGACGGCGAGGACGGTGACCTCGCGATGGGTGGCGGCACGCTGGCCGCGCGCTATCGCTTCCGCGCCGAGCGCGCGTGGAACTGGTGGCTGATGGGCGGTATCGGCGGCACCGTCATCGAGCGCCACACGTCGACGGAAGAAGAGCGTGACAACGCGCAGCGTGGTCACGTCGCGTTCGGTGTCGGTCTCGAGCGTCGGTTCCGCCGCCTCGCGCTGCACGCCGAGTTGCGTGGTGTCGCGATGGGGCCGCGCTCGGATCGGATGGACGCGGGAACGCGGCTGCCGAACACCGGTGACACGCGCACCGGTCAGAACCTGTCGGGCGGCTTGTTCAACATCGGCGCGTCCTTCTACTTCTGAGCCGCGCGGTCAATTGTCGACGGTCGCCTGGATCGCGGCCTCGACGACGCGCGCCCAGCGGGCCCGCACCTCGTCGTCGAACCGCGTCGTGAACGGCAGGTGAATGAAGCCGCCGCGCTTGCCGCGTGCGCTCATCACGCCGATGTTGTTCCACATCGTGTTGTTGCAGATGTAGCGGCCCGGATCGGTCGAGTCCTGCGGGAGCTCGCCGAGCGCTTCCATCGCATCGCGGATCGCGTCGAGCGGCAACAGCGTCGCGCGCTCGGGACCCGCCTCGGGATCGATCGGCACCGCGCCGCGGATGATGCCGCGATTGTCGGGGACGCCGCCGCTGATCTCGCCGGTGTCCTGCAAGTTGTACGCGGTCTTCTCGAGCGCGATCGCGCCGCCGCCCTGGCCGAAGCTGATCACCACGTCGGGTGCGCAGCGCTCGATCGCGTCGCCGATCATCGCGGGTGCGCGGTCGTACTCGACGGGCAACACCAGCCGGAGGATCTGTGCGCCGCGCAGGTTCGCCGGATCCACCGCGGTCACCGCCTCGGCGGAGATGTTCGGGTGCCAGCCGTCGGCGGGGAACGGATGAAAGCCGGTGATCAGCACCCTGGTGCCGCTCGGATCGCCCTCGTAGTTGCACGCGTGGGCGGTTCGCCGCAGTTGCACGCGGGCCGCATCGCCGGCGCCGCGCACGTGCAGCTCGACGACATCGCCGCGCTCCGGCAACAGCGCACCGACGGGCACCTCGATCAGCGTGCGAAAGCCGGTCGTCGTCTTGGTCGCCACGCCGTCGTCGAGCAACTGCTCGAGCGCCGGCAACAGATCCACGCCGTCGGCCTCGAGCCTGTCGAGCTTGCGCAGCTTCGGCATCTCGAACGTCAACAGCTCGCCATCGCCGATCACGCCGGATCCGGGCGCGACGACGAGGCCGAACTTCTTCGGAAAGATCTCCGCGTAATCGATCTCGACGCTCGCGCCGCCCTTCGGCTCGAGGCGCAGCTTGCTCGCGTTCACCGCGTCGACGTTGATCGCGAGATCGATCCAGCTCGCGCGGCCGCGCAGCCGCGACACGGTCAGCGACTCCTTCGCCAGCTCGTTGCCGTCGTCGTCGATCACGATCGCCTCGATCACCGATCCAGCTGCCGGCGCCTTCATGACGCGCAACCGGACGTTGATCACCAGCTCCCCGGTCGTCGCGCCGCTCGGAATCGCCGCCTCGCACGCGCCGTCGAGTTGCACGCCGTCCGCCGTCACGCTGCCGCTACACAGCCCCTCGGCCTCGATCGTCTTCGCGTTCAGCGGATGTCCCGCGCCGTCGAACTTGCCGTCGAGAAAGTCGCGGAGCAGCCCCTCGTTCGGGTTGGTGACCGGCTCGCCGCCGCCGTCGGCGCACGACGCGAACACGGCCAGGAGTGACAAGGGGATTGCAGACCGCAGCACGTCGATGATCGCAGCACCGAACGTGCCACCCATCGTTCGCGCATCACCGCGGATCGACGCGCCTGGTCCCGGCTACTCGACTAGCCAGGCTGTCCGCATGTTCGGGGTCTCCGGGGTCGGACCCCGGACATCACGGGGCGCCGCAGGCGAGCCACTCGGCGAGGGCGTCGCGGTCGGCGGCCGGCGGATCGTCGGGGCCGGGCGGCATCGTGACGTTGGGGCCGGCGGCGCGGATGAAGATCCGGTCGGCGTGCGAGAGCACCTCGTCGTGCGTGTTGAAGCGATACGAGCTCGGCGCACCCGCACTCGCATTCGCGTGGCAGCTGTTGCAGTGGGTGGCGAAGAAGTCGGCGGCGAAGTTGTCGTAGGTGAGTGCGGTGCCATCGGGCGGGCAGGTCGCCTCGTCGATCGGCATCGGCCGTTCCGCGCAGCCGAGCACGGCGAGCAGCAGCAGGGCTCTCATCGCTTCACGACCTTCGCGGGGACCGCGGCGGGCTTCTTCGAGAAGTCGTGCGTGAAGCCGATCGAGAGTCCGGCGGATGTCATCCAGCGCGGGCCACGCTCTTGCTCGGCGAAGTAGGTCGCATCGAGATCGAGCGCGACGTACCAGTTGCCCTTCGCGCGATCGCGGAACGGCAGGGCGAGCTGCGCGCCTGCGCGCGACGCCATGCGGTGGCGCATGCCATCGGCGACCCCGAACGCGGAGGCGATCGGCATGTCCTCGATCGCGGCGCGCGTCTCCTCGTGCTGGTGGACGAAGCCGGCGTTGCCCGTCAGCCGGAAGCGATCGAGCGACGTGCGGAACACGACGTTGAGCGAGAAGTAGCTCATCAGCCGATCGTCGATCGTCGCGTAGTGCTCCTTGCCGATGAACGAGGCACCGATCCAGGGGCGGAACAGGTAGGTCGCGCCGAGGGTCGGGCCGCCGCCGCGATCGTCATCCCAGGCAGTGTGGGTGGTCTGGAGGCCGAGGTTCAGGTCGAGCTCGCCGGCACGCGCGGCGCCAGTGAGCCCGAGGAGGGTGGTGGTGATGGCCAGCGTCTTGAGCATGCCGGGCCGACCAGCAACCACCGGGCCGCGCAGAGGGCGGCGAATTCGTGAACGGGCGTTCTCTGTGAATCGTCGTCGGTCTCGCGATCCGACACCTACCAGGTGCCGGCGAGCCCGGCGATCCCGCCACCGTCGACGATCGCCACCGTCGGCATCGCCGTGTACTCGGTCTTGACCGGCAGCAACGCCCAGTCGACGACGCTCGCCGCGACCGCCGTGATCATCGCGGCACCTCCGGCGGCGAGCAGCGGGCAGTCGTGCGGATCGTGATCGCAGGCGTCGGGACGCAGCGCGTAATAGACGCCGACGCCCACCAGCACCGGGACGGTTCGCAAGGCGAGGCTGGTGACCGCCGCCGAGTGGTTGTCGTGCATCGCGTGGGTGATCGGCGCCGCCAGGAAGTACGACGCTCCTCCGGTGACGAGTGCCAGCGGATACGCCAGCAGGTCGATCGCGATCAGCTTCTTGCGATACGAGCGCTCGACGGTTCGAACCTCGTCGGCCATCGCGGGAGCAGAGGCAGCCAGCACGAGGAGGACGAGCAGGGCGCGCATGTCGATCGAGCACGGCGGCCGCCGGCCGGTCATCACGCCGTGCCGGTCGTTGCCATGGCGCCGCGCGTCGTCAGATGTCGACGCTGCCGTCGCCGAGCGGGAGCACGCTCCCCGAGACGTAGATCTGCCGATCCGCATCGACCCGCAGCACCAGCCGCGACGGCCGCTGCACGGCGTCACCCTGGCGAAGCGTGGCCCTGAATGGCAGCGGCTTGTTCATCGCGATGTGCCAGCCACCGAGGTTCGCGCACGCCGAGCCGGTGGCCGGATCCTCGACGACACTGCCCGCGAGCGTGAAGAAGAACCGCACCGTGATCTCGTCGGGACCCGAGCGCGCCCACAGATATGCCATCGCCTCCTGGCGCGTCTCCGAGAAGCCGTACTTTTCGAGCAGGTCGTAGTGCGGCCGCGCCGCGCGCACCTGCTCGACGGATGCGATCGGAATGACGAGCTGCTCGACGCCGGTCGACACCCACAGCGGCTCGTCGTCGATCGCGGAGCCGGGCAGGCCAACCATCGAAGCGAGTTGTTCTCGGGTCGCTTCGACCTTGCGCGTCTTCGGCGGCTGTGCGGCGCGCAGCGTCCAGTCGTTGCCTTCGCGCTTGACGAGCACGTCGCCGGCGATCATCTCGAGCGTGACCTCGCCACCGACCGCGACGACCGAGGCCGTGCCGAGCGTCGGGTGACCGGCGAACGGCATCTCGAAGGCGGGCGTGAAGATCCGGACCTGCGGGCCGGCGGGGGTGTGCGCCGAGTGGCGATCGACCGGCTCGCGGATCACGAACGTGGTCTCCGACAGGTTGAACTGCCGCGCGAGCGACTGCATCTGCGCGTCGGTCATCCCGTTCGCACTCTCGAACACGCACAGCGGATTGCCGGAGAACCGGTCATCTCCGACGGTGAACACGTTGACGAGGCGGAACGGGTAGCGCATGCCCGGTCGTACGCCGGGACCGGAGAACCTCGCAAGCACAGCTTTCCGCGCAGGGTGCCGGCACACGGAGTAAGCTCTGTCGTCGTGCCCGCCACCGTCGTCGATGCCGTGTCCACGCCACTCGCGTGCGCGTGCCGCTGCCACGACGTGCTGTCGCTCGACGAGCGCACCGCCGGCATCGAGGCGCTGTATCGGTTCGACGATGCGATGCGCGGCTGGGGCCAGACGGTGATCTGGGATCTCGCGGCGCCCACGCTGTGGCGGATCCAGCAGCAGCTCGGCGAGGTGCGGTGGGTGACGGTGCGCGACGGGCCGTGCATCCACAGCCGGCTGCTCGGCTTCTGCGTCCACGAGACGATCCACGCGATCTGCGGCGATCCCACGCTGCCGAACTACGGCACGCCCGTGGGCTTGCCCTACGGCGTCCCCGAGTCGGTGCCACCGTCGGAGGAGGCCGCGTATCTGCACCCGTTCAACCAGCACGAGGCGCGCGCCTGGGTCGGACTCGCGCCGGTCGCGTATCGCCTGTTCGGGATCGAGTGGACGCTGCTGCCCGCGCGCGAGGTCGGCACGTATGGCTTCGCCGGCGGCAACGCGCTGGTCGACGTGCCCGAGGGCTACCGCAAGGTCGCGCACTACGATCACCTGGCGCACACGCGCCGCTACATGGCGCTCGCCCAGAGGCTCGAGGACGAAGCGCGCGACTGGTTCACGATCGCGAAGCTCGACGAGATCGCCGCGAGGTTCGAGGCAGCCGAGGCGATCGGTCGCGCTGCCCGGCCGAGCAAGTATCCGTCGCCGCGCGAGATGGCGCGGCTTCGCCCGAAGAAGCCCGGCCGCAACGATCTCTGTCCGTGCGGCTCGATGAAGAAGTGGAAGCAGTGCTGCGGGCTGCAGCTCGATCCCTGATCAGCGGCGCTTCGTCTTCGTTTGTTTCGCGGCCGCGGGCTTCGGCAGCCGCATGCCCGACAGCCACGCGCGCACCTCGTGATCGATGATCTTGCGCCTCGCGATGCACTGATCGAGCGCCTCGGTCGCTTGCTTGACCGTTCGCGCACCACCGGGAAGCGACGCGAACGTCTTCGTCATGTAGCCGACCACCTCGTCGCGGCGCTCGGCCTTGCAGGTCCCGACGAACAACCACGCGAACCCCGAGACCTGACCGGCGGTGCCGTCAGGTGGCACGCGCGCGAGGATCTTCTGCGTGTGCTTGACGAAGAACGCGCGGCTCGCCTCCCGGTTTGCCTCGGTCGAGCCGCTGCCGAACAGCGAGCGGGTCTCGCGAATGTCGAGCTTCGGGTCGAGGGCGAGCTCGAGCGCTCTCGCGTGCAGCTTCGGATCGCGCACGTTGCCGAGCGCGGTCAGCATCTCGCCGCGGCGCGGCCGATCGGTCTCGGTGTAGAGGTCTCGCCGCACCTGCTCGAACAGCGCCGGGTTTGCATCGACGGCGATCGACAGCACGAGACCGCGGATCGCCTGCGGCAGCTCGCGATAGCGCGCCGCCAGCTTGACCGCCTCGGCGACCAGCGCCGGATCGCGCCCGCTCCACGCGACCGTCGCGATCAGTCCGTTGCGCGTCTTCTCGGTGTCGAGCGTGTCGTCGGCCCTCGGCTCGAAGCCCGCCGCGGTGGCGCCCGCCGAGAACGTGGTGCGCAGCCAGTGCTCGTACTTGCCGCGCAGCTCGTCGGGGACCAGCCACTCGACGCCGTTCGCGAGGCCGAGCGCCGGTTCGATCGTGAAGCGGTCGTTGCCGACCAGCAGCTTGGGGATGAACGACAGCGCCAGCTGCAGCGGCGCCTTGCCGTTCGACACGTTCGAATTGACATCGAAGAACACCGCGCGGCGCTCCTTCCACGACAGCTTCTCCCACGCCTCGTCGCGCAGCGTCGCCATCTGCTGTTGCGTGTACGCGACGCGGTAGTAGCTGCGACCGTCGACGTTCGGCATCACCCAGCGCGGGCAGCTCTTCGCCGGCAGCGGGAGAGAACCGGTCTCGGTGGTGAGCAGCGTGCAGGTCTCGGCGCGCTTGCCTCGATCATCGTAGGCGACGCATACCGGGATCGACCACGGTCCTTGCGCGGGCGGGGTCGGCGCACCCGCCGGCAGATAGCGCTGCTGCGTCAGCCGGACCGCCGGCGCGCCGTTGCACGCGATCGTCGCCGTCAGCTCCGGGGCACCCGGGCGATCGAGGAAGCTGGCGAACGCGGCCTCGATGTCGCCGAGCTTGCCGCCGGCCGCCGCCGCGATCGACGCCACGAAGTCCTTCGACGTCGCGTTGCCGAACGCGCGCGACTTCAGATAGTCGCGCACGCCTTGCTGGAACGTCGCCGCGCCGACGTAGCGCTCGAACATGTTCAGCACCGACGCGCCCTTGTTGTAGGTGATGCCGTCGAACGCGTTGGCGATGTCGTCGGGCGTCTCGATCGGCTGACGGATCCGACGCGCGCTGACCAGCGCATCGGCATCGAGCGCACCGTTGCGCATGTCGAGCTCGGCGAGCTCGTCGCGATAGCTCGGGTCGATCTTGCCGGTGACCTTGTACTCCATCCAGTTCGCGAAGCCCTCGTTGAGCCAGATGTCGTCCCAGAACTTCATCGTCACGTAGTTGCCGAACCACTGGTGCGCGATCTCGTGAGCGGCGACGAGCACCCAGCGATGCTGGCGCTCGCGCGAGGCCTTGGGCTCGAGGAGGATCAGCGTCTCGGTGTACGTGATGAGCCCCGCGTTCTCCATCGCGCCAAAGCCCACGGTGAGCGGGATCGAGAGCATGTCGAGCTTCTCGTACGGGTACGGCATGCCGAACCAGTCCTCGAGCGCCTCGACGAGCGGCACGCTGGTCTTCGCGGCCCACGCCGCATCGGGACCACGATTCGCGAGCGCGATGATCCGGACCGGCGTGCCGTTGCGCGTCTTGCCGGCATCGACGATCTCGAACGGCCCGACGCCGAACGCGATGAGATACGTCGGCAGCGGCTTGGTCTGCGCGAACTCGACGCGCTTCATGCCGCCCTCGATCGGCGTCTCGGTCGCCGGCGTGTTGCCGACCGCGACGAGCGACGCGGGCACGTCGAGCGTCAACCGCCACGGCACCTTGTTATCCGGCTCGTCGACGCACGGGAACACGCGGCGCGCATACGTGGCTTCGAGCTGCGTGTAGACGTATGGCTTGCCGGCGACGGTCTGCTTGAACGCGCCCGCCGTGTTGTTGGTATCGAAGCTGCCGCTGTAGTCGAACGCGAAGGTCCACTCGCCCGCATCGAGCGGCTGCTCGGGACGCACCTCGAGGAGCTCCTCCTTCGCGTGCGCCGTCACCGCCATCTGCACCTCGACACCTGCCTTGCGCGCGATGGCGCGCGACACCGTCAACCTGGTGCCGTGCAGCCAGAACAGCGACGACTTCTCGCTGACGCTGCCGGCGATCGCGATCGAGCCCGCGAACGTCGGCTTGCTCGGATCGATCGTCAGCTTCGCGGCGTAACTCGCCGGTACGAAGTTGGTCGGCAGCCGCAGCGTCGGCTTCGCCGGTGCCAGCGCATCGCTCGTCGGCGTTACGACCGGATCCGTCTTCGGGACCGGTGGCGGCACGGCGCTCGGCGGCGGCGGCCCACACGAAATCGCGGCCGCGACCGCGAGCAACCAGAGGCGTGCCATCGGAGGCATCGTACGCCAGCGCGGCCCGCCGGGCGACGAGGGTTTCGCCCGCGACAGGTGCGACCTGCTCAGTCGTCGTCGTACTGCTCGTAGTGGCCGTGGGTCTCGAGGATCTTCTCGCACCAGCAGTCGCGGCTGCGCAGCTCCAGGTAGCAGTCGCGTGCGCGGTCGGCGTCGACGAAGTCAGCCTTGATCTCGAGCAGGTCGGTGACATCGATCTTGATCTTCTTCATCGCGAAGTACGTGCGTACGTGCGCGACGTCGAGCGGGCTCGAGCAGAAACCGATGCGCTTCATAGGTTGTGCTGCGCGTTGCCGCCCCACATGTGCCAGCCGTCGATCGCCTTGTTGCCGAGGTCGAACGCGAACACCTGGCCGCGTGCCGTGGCCACGTACATCCAGCCCTCGGCGATCACCGGCTGCGCCGTGATCTGCGCGTCGAAGTCGTAACCGAAGCGCTTGGTGCCGGTCTTGGCATCGAATGCCACCACGTGGCCATCGCGCGACGTCACCACCGCCAGCGGACCGGCGGTGATCACCGACGTCACCTTGCGGCTGCCCGAGCCCGTCGTGTGCGTGCGCTCCCAGCGCAGCTCGCCGGTCCGGGCATCGCGCGCCTCGACGCGCTCACCCGTCGCGACGAAGCGGAGGCCATCCTTGACCACCGGGCGCGAACCTTCGTAGGACCAGATCGCGACGGTGTCCTCGCCGGGCGCATCGCCGACGGCCTTCGCCGTGCTCACGGTGCGGAGCCGCTTGCCGTCGACTGCCGACAGCACGACCTGCGCTTCTTTGCCCTGGTCGCGCACGGCGATGTGTACCTCGTCGCCGTCGATCCACGGCGCCGACAGCGCGTTGATGCGCTGCACCCACTGACGCTTGCCCTTGATGTCGATCTTGTAGAGCGTGCCGTTCGTGGTGGTGATGTAGATCATGTCGCCGACGACGACGGGCGCCGTCATGCCGTGGCCGTCGATCGCCGACGCCCAGACATCTGCACCGGTCTTGCGCTTGTACGCCGACAGCGCGTAGCCACCGTCGGTGGGATGCGGCGCGATCACGTAGTCCTTGGTGAACGCGGGCTGCGTCGGCGTCTCGGTGCCGGTCCACTTCTGCCACAACACCTTGCCCGTCGACGCGGTGAGCACCGCGAGCGAGCACGAGTAGGTGTCGAACGCGAGCTCGTCCTGATCGACGACCGCCGCCGTCGGGCCCGGATCGGCGAGGTTGTACGAGACCCACTGGCGCTTGCCGGTCTTCGCATCGAGCGCGTACATCGAGCTCGACTCGAAGCCACCACCGACGAAGATCTTGCCGTTCGCGTACGCGACGGTGACGAGCTGACCGCTCTCGGGCAGCTTCGCGACCCACGCCTCGCGCTCGTACTCGCCTTTTCCGAACTTGAACGTCTTGGCTTCGCCCGACTTCGGTGCCGGCAGCTTCACCTGCATCAGCTTGTCGGCGAGCGCACCCGTGGTCTCCTTCGCCGCTTCGACCATCGGCGGCAGCTCGGCACGCTTGACCACCGCCTTCGGTGTCACCTCGGCGTCGATCGACTGCTTGTTGTCGTCGAGACAGCCGGCGAAGAGAACGACGGTTGCGGCGGAGAGCTCGAGAAGGTGGCGAGTCATGCGTGTCCTCCGGGTGACGTACGAACGAACGTGGCGTTCCTGCGGTCTATTCGGGCAGTTGAGACAGTTTTGGACGCTGGAGGTTTCGCCAGTCTTGGAGCCAAAACATTGTCGGGATCAAAAGTGCGCGACGAGCGACTTCCTCCGCATGAACCGCATCGCCCTCGTGTTTTCCATCGCTTATCTCGGGGCCTGTACACGTGCTCAGGTCGACGATCTCGATCTCGAAGAACAGGACGCCCACACCGAACCAGACTCCGTACCTGTCGGTGACTTCTGCGACCCGACGGATCCGCGAACCGTGCCCGTCGAGGTGGTCGCCACTCCCGAGGCCGGCGAAGCGCCGTACCTCGAGGCGCTCGATAGCGCGACGACATCGATCCGCGTCCAGGTCTACCTGATGGGCTACGGCGGGATCCTCGATCGCCTGAAGGCGAAGGCTGAAGACGGCGTCGAGGTCCGCGTGATCCTCGACCAGTCGAAGGTCGACACCAACGGCAAGTACTTCGACCAGCTCGTCGCGGCGGGTGCGCAGGTGCAGTGGAGCGACCCGGACTTCACGTACACGCACAGCAAGTACTTCATCGTCGACGATCGCGTCGCCGTGATGTCGACCGGAAACTACTCGAAGTCGTTCTCGATCGATCGCGAGCGCAACTTCGTCGCCGTCGATCGCGATCCGGCGGATCTCGAAGATCTGAGCGAGCTGTTCGAGGCCGACTGGACGCGCAGCGAGCCGGTCATCGATTGCACGCGGCTGATCGTGTCGCCGATCAATGCCCGGCAGCGTCTCGTCGACTTGATCGCGAGCGCGCAGTCGACGCTGATCATCGAGTCGATGCAGTTCGCCGACAAGGACATCCGCGAGGCGGTCAAGGCACGCAAGCTCGCCGGCGTCGATGTCCGCGTGCTGCTCGCCGACGCGAGCTGGATCGATGCCAACGAGAGTGCGGTGGCGTTCCTCGACGAGCTCGCGATCCCGGTGAAGTGGATCCCGCATCTCCACACCAAGGCGATCGTCGCCGACGGTGCGCGCGCGTATGTCGGCTCGGAGAACCTCAGCTTCACGTCGCTGAACAAGAACCGCGAGGTCGGGGTGATCGTCGTCGAGGAATCCTCGATCGCGCCGATCATCGCGACCTTCGAGTCCGACTGGGCGGCGGGAACGCCGTTCTGATCAGAGCTCGTCCATCGACCACTCGAATTCGCCCGAGCTGTCGTCGATCACGATCTCGCGCTCCTTGTCGGGCTTCTTCACCGTCAGCTTGCACTTCGCCTTGTTCTGAACGAACACCACCGGCGTGGTGCCACACGCGAGCTCGTGCGTGGCCTTGGGGTGTGCCTTCTTGACGGCGTTGGCGATGCCTTCACCGATCTTCTCGGCCAGCTCTTCGGCGGTGATCAGGCGCTGCTTGGAGTCCGACTTCCAGCTCTTCCACGGGTCGTCGGCATCTCCCGTCGGAGTGAAGTCGATGGAGATCGAGGCGCTGTTCGGAGCACTGGCGGTACACGTCACCACCTTCGCATCCGCCGCGGCGTCTGGGCACGTGAAGGTCTCGAACTTGTACTTCTCGAGATGTTTCTTCATCGACTTCTCGAGATTCTGCTTCGGCGATGACTTCGGTGCAGGCCCCACCGGCCTGTCTTCCGTGGTGGTCACCTTGACCTCGGTCGTCTCCGACTTGCAGGCCGAGGCCATCACGAGCGCGAGCGCGACCATGCGGTGCATCCGCGGACGATATCAGAAGGTGACGAGTACGCCGACCGTCAACTGGGTGTCGAGGCGTTTGATGCCGTCGGGTGGCGTGCGGTCGTACGCGATCGTCAACGAATCGGTGAGCGCGATCCGCTTCGAGAGCTTGGTCGCAACCGACAGCTCGCCGAGCAGGCGGAAGTCGCTCGGATCGCCGAGCCTGGGCTGCGCGTAGATCGTCTCGACGATCGACACCTGCTCTCCGATCTTCTCGACGCCGGTCAGATAGAACGAGGCGCGGTGAAAGATCGTGCGCTCGCCGGCATCGCTCGTCATCGGTCGCTCGTCGAGCTGCTCGAGCTCGAACATGTAGGCGGCGCCCGCGAGCATGCCGAACGACTTCTCGTTGACGATCTGCAGGGCCGGGCCGGTGCCGGCGATCGCGCGGATGCTGAGCCGGCGGAACCGATCGAACTCGTGCTGCGCGAACGCCTCCCACTTCCAGCGGCAGTCGATCGAGTAGCGCAGCCGCAGGTGCTCGAAGCTCTTCTTCGACAGGTCGACGCCCCTGGACACGCCGTACTCGCCCTTGACCAGCGCGAGCCCGAGGAGCTTGCCCTCGCGAACGAGCACCGCCGCGGTGCCACCGATCTGGAACAGCGGGTTGTTGCCCTCGCGCCAGTCGATCTTGCCCTCGACCTGACCGATCACGGCATCCTTGTCCGGAGCCTTCGCGAGTTGACCTTGAACGTTGACGATCTGCGCGTGCGCCTCGGTGGCGAACAGCACGATCAGGAGCGCGAGCACCCAGCGCATCGCGCACATCCTACCCTCGACGGAGGACGTCTCGCATCCACGGCGACACCGTTCGCACCTCGCGCGCGACGCCGGCGACCGCTGCGATCGCGGCGTCGGAGAGCAGCGGATCGGAGAGATCGAGGAGATCGAGGTGACCGCACGAGCTCGCGAGGAGACGCGCGCCGTCGAGCGTGATGCCGGCGTTCCACAGCCGGAGCGCGCGCAGTTGTTTCACCAATGCAGAACGCGAGAGCAGCTCGACGAAGTCGTCGCCCTCGATGTCGATCAGCTCGAGGTCGACGAGGCCGGGCGGCGGCGAATCGAGCAACCAGCGGATCCGATCGAACACGTGCACGTCATGCGTCACAAAGTCGTGCAACGACAGCTTCTCGAGCGCGGGCAGGTGTGCCGTCTGCAGGTGGAGAAGCACGTCGAGATCACCCTCGAGTCGCAGGGTGCGCAAGCGCGGTGCGTTTCCGATCGTCACCGGCTCGCACGCGTAGAGGTGCTCCAGGTACGGCAGCGTCTCGACGAGCGCCGGCAGATCGAGACGCGCGCGCTCGTGCGCCCAGCGATAGTGACGGCTCTCCGGATCGCCGATCGCGAGGAAGCGGAGATGGGGCGTCAACCGCGAGATGGCCGCGACCAAGGCGGGGAAGTCCGCGGCCTCGTAGTCGAGGAACACGACCTCGGTGACGAAGCGCGAGGACGGGTGCTGGAACAGCTCGCCATACGCGGCCGAGGTGCTGACGGTGACCCGCCGCACGAAGCCGAGGTGCCATTCGATGCGCAGGCCGCGACCGCTGGGTGGCGCGAGCGCGGGGTGGCGCTCGAACAGCTCGTGGCGGCGCAGGTTCCAGCGGCCGCGATGGTTGCCGTCGAGTGCCGCGGCATCGATCGCGATCAGCTCGCCGCGCGGATCGCCCTCGAGCTGGAGCAAGTCCCCGAGGATCAGGAACGCGGCGTCGTCGGTCGGGGCGCTCTCGATCTGCGCCTCGATCTCATCACGCGTGGCCACGGCGCCCATCCTCGCACGGGACGCAGTAACGTCGCACTCGTGCCCTCAGCGATCCTGGTCCGTGAAGCGACGTGGAACACCGTGCGCCGGGTGTTCTCCGTCGTCGGGCAGACCACGATCGGCGGCGCGTTCGACGATGTCGACGTCGGCGTCGATGGACCGCTCGCGGTCGTCGAGTGGCGAGAGGGTGAGTGGCGGATCAGACCGTGCAGCAAGTCGGTGACCGTCGACGGAGAGTTGCTGGCCGACGAGATCGTGTTGCGCCACGCCCAGCAGGTCGCGCACCGCGATCTGGGGAACTGGCGGCTCCGGTTCCTGATCGGCGAGCGCGATCAGTTGCTCGACGAGCTCCGCCACGTCGAGAGCGTCACCGATCTCCTGACCGGGCTCCTCAACCGTCGCGTCGCGTACCGGATGATCGAGCAGATGACCACCGGTGTCGTGATGATGATCGACATCGACCGGCTGAAGCGAATCAACGACGAGTTCGGCATGCTCGCCGGTGACACGATCCTCCAGCGCACGGCCGCGATCCTGCGAGGCCATGTCGAGTGGCCGAACATCGTCGCGCGCTACGGCGGTGAAGAGTTCATCGCGCTCGTGCCGCACGCCGAGCTCGAGGAAGCACGCGCGCTCGCGGAACAGATTCGCGCGTGGGCCGACGCACCGTTCACCCTGTTCGAGGGTGAGGTGATGGCGACGCTCTCGATCGGCCTGGCTCGTCATCGCGGCCACGCTACGACCGCGCTGCGCGAGGCCGACGAGGCACTGCGCCAGGCGAAGGAGCAGGGCCGAAATCGAGTCGTGGGTTGAGCTTACGAGGCGTGTAACCGGCCTTCACCGGCGGTGCACTGTGAGTCCTGTACCCCCTTCGTGTGCGCGATCGATGGTCGATCGTGCACGCAAGCGTGGAAAGGACCGTCCATGCGCGGATGCTTCCGTCTGTCTGCCGTTGCGCTCGTCACTGCCTTCGCCGGTACCGCCGTCGCCCAGCCCGCAGGTGACCTGCAGCTCGATCCGTTTCGTCCCGCGATCGATTCACGCGGCTACCTGACGATCAACGCGTCGCAGACACTCGGTCACAAGGAAGTGTCGTTCGGTCTCGGCTCGCTGTCGTGGGGCCATCGCCTGCTCGAGTTCCAGGGCGACGACGGTGCCGAGTACCTGGTCAACGACGTCATCACGGCGACGTTGATCGCGGCGGTTGGCTTTCGCGTCGGCCCGGCGGACCTCCAGTTCGGTGCCTCGGTGCCGCTCACGATCGTGTCGGGTGATCGCGGTCCCGACGATCCTGGCGTGATCAGCAACCCCAACGACGATCGCGACTTCAAGATCGACGGCCAGGGCGTCGGCAACGTCGGCCTCCACCTCAAGACGCGGTTCCTCAAGAGCAGCCGCCCGCCGCACGTCGGCGTCGGCGTGATCGCGAGCTTGTTCCTGCCCACCGCGACCGCCGAGCGGTTCATGGGCGAGAAGCAGCTGACGCCGCAGATCATGGGCGTGCTCGACAAGGAATTCGGTCGCACGCGGCGGTTTCGCGTCGCGCTCAACGGTGGCATCCGGCTCCGCAACGAGACGTCGTTCACGGACATGGGCGAGGACGGTGTGATCGGCACGCAGCGCACGATCAGCGCGGCCGCGGAGATCCCGTACGGCATGGGTTTCGCCTACGCGCTGTCGCCGCAGAAGTTCGACATCGTCGGCGAGGTGTTCGGCGCCGTGCCCCTCGGCAAGCACGAGAGCTACCGGCCGCTCGAGGCCGTCGCCGGCGTCAAGCTGTACCTCGCGCGCAACTCGTACCTGTCGCTCGGCGCGGGGCGCGGCCTGCTCAAGAACGAGGGCGGCAATCCCAACGCGCGGGCGTTCATCGGCATCGTGTTCGAGCCTTCGCTCGGCGATCGCGATGGCGATGGTCTGAAGGATGACGTCGACAAGTGCCCCGACGACCCCGAGGATCGCGATGGCTTCGAGGATGAAGATGGTTGCCCTGACAT
>JAEYYY010000571.1 GCA_023430775.1 Pseudomonadota bacterium | reverse complement strand
ACACGGCCGCGATCGACCAGCGCGCGATCATCGCGCCGCCGCTGCGCGCAACAGCTTCGCGTCGTCGGCCGTCAGCTTGCGTGGCGACTGCAGCGCGAAGCCGAGGTTGCCCGGCGTGAACGTCAGCCCCTTGCCGTTCTCGAACACCAGCTGCTCGATCGCCTCCGTGATGTCCGCGATCCGGACGGTGTTCGCGCTCGCCGTCCAGCGATCGCCGACGAAGATCGGCTTCTCGAGGATGCCGATCAGCCACAGCTGATCGCCGGGCCGCGCGGTGACGAGGAACAGCGAGCCGCCCTTGCCGACGGCATCGAGCGACTTGTTCTTGCTGACGTACTCGCTCGTCTCGTAGAGGTCACCGAGCTCGAGGTCCGCGTCCTGTTCGAAGATCGCCTTGCTCACGATCGCCATGACATCCGCCATCGCACTCACTCTCGCACAGAGAGGGACTCTGAGCCGCACGTGCACGCATCTTGCTCTTTTGCAGCCGCATGAGAATCGCGCCGTTGCTCTTCCTAGTCATCGCCGCCTGCCGAGGAGACTCGGGGCAGAGCGCACCCAAGGTCATCGACGAGGCCGAAGCGCAGCCGACTCCCACGCAGCCCGCTCCCTCGACCCCGACCGGCCCGACCGGACCGATCACGCCGTCACCGACGGCGCCACCGCAGCCGGGGGCACCCGCGCAGCCGGGTCAGCCGACGCCGCAGCCCGGTGCTCCGGCATCACCCGGCATGCCGGATCTTCCGCCCACCGTGCCATCGCCCACCGGGCCGAGTACACCGGGCGCTCCCGCGCAGCCGGGTCAGCCGACGCCGCAGCCCGGTGCACCGGCATCGCCGACCAACCCCGCGTCGCCTCCCGGCCCGGGCTCGAACGCGTCTCCACCGAACCCGGGCTCGGCCGCGTCGCCGTCGACGCCGACCGTGCCGTCGGTGCCGGTCAGCGACGCCGGCGTCACGCCGAGCTCGCCGGTGACCTCGCTCGATGCGGGCATCGTCAACCCGACCGCCGATGCCGGCATCACGCCGGGTCCCGCGCCGACGCCCGCGGGTCCGCGCTAGGCCACGCGGCGATCGCACGCACCGCTGCGTCGCGGCCCTGCTGATAGTCCGCCTCGAGGATCGTCGGGTCGCGCGTGGTGCGCGTCGTCGCGAGCTTTCCCGGCGCGACGTGCACGACGGTGCAATCGGCCGGCGGTCGCGCGATGAACGCGGAGGCCCGCGCATAGATCGCGCGATAGCGCCGGAACGCCGCCGCGAGGCCGGGCCGTGCACGCAGCATCGCCCCCGCGATCGCGCACTCGATCCGCGACGGTCCCGGGAAGCCATCGGGTCGCGATCGGATCACCACGATCCGGCGCGCGCCACGCAGGTACGCCTCCTCGACCGGAATCGGCGCCGCGATTCCACCATCGGTGTAGGCGACACCATCGAGCTCGACGAAGCGCCGGAACAGCACCGGCACCGCCGAGGATGCGCGCAGCACCTCCGACATGGTCGCCGCGTCGGGCTCGAGGAACACCGCCGTGCCCGATTCGACCGCGGTGGCAGCGACGTAGAGCTTCGTCGGGTTGGCCGCGGCGGCGGCGTTGTCGAGCGGATCCTCGCGATCGAACGCATCCCACAGGTAGTCGATGTCGAGCCAGTGGCCGCCGCGCAGGAACCGCCGCGCGTCGATGAACTCGGTGCGCCGCATCTGCGTCAGGTAGCAGCGCCGGTTGCGGCCGTGCTGACCGGCGAGGTGCGAGGCGAGGTTGCACGCGCCCGCCGAGCTGCCGATCGCGAAGTCGAACGGAGCGAAGCCGCGCTCGAGAAACACGTCGAGCACGCCGGCCGCGAAGATGCCGCGCATCGCGCCTCCTTCGACGACGATCGCGGACCTCACGCGGCTATCTTACGGCGCGATCCAGGCCTCGACGCGGAGTGCGCGCGCTAGCTTCGACATCGTCGTCGGGCGCACGCCGACCGCGCACAGGATCGCCCACCGCACGTGGCAGCGCGAGGTTATGCGGTCACCACCTCGCAACCGTTGGTGATATGACCGCGGCCATGAAGCTCTTGCTCGTCCTGGTCGGGTTCCTCGTCGCGTGTGGTTCGGATGCCAAGCCCGTGGCCACCACGGTCGCCGTGCCGCAGGTCGCGAACGACAGGGCGCAGCTGTCGCCGCAGATCACGCTCGACGAGCTGCTTGCACCGCCGCTCGAGACGAGCTGCAGCACGTCGTCCGACTGCGCCGGCTTCGGCAAGTGCTCGGGCGGCAAGTGCGGCTCGTGCAGCACGAGCTCTGACTGCAACGGCCACGGCAAGTGCTCGGGCGGCAAGTGCGGCTCGTGCAGCACGAGCTCGGACTGCAAGACCGGCAAGTGCTCGGGCGGGAAGTGCGGCGGCTGTAGCTCGAGCTCCGACTGCAAGGGTAACGGCAGGTGCTCGGGCGGCGTGTGCGGCTCGTGCAGCACGTCATCGGATTGCAGCATCGGCAAGTGCAACGGCGGCAAGTGCGGCGGTTGCAGCACGTCGTCGGATTGCAAGGGCGGCAAGTGCAACGGCGGCAAGTGCAGCAACTACACGAACTGATGACGCGCGTCGTCCTGCTCGCAATCCTCGTCGCGTGCGGTAGCGATGCCCGCGTCGCGCCGGTCGCGATTCCTCGCGTCGCGCCCGAGCATACATCTCCACCCCCGATCACGATCGAGGATCTGTTCGCGGTCGCCGACGCGGAGCCGAGCTGCTCGACGAGCTCGGACTGCCAGGGATTCGGGAGCTGCAAGGGCGGCAAGTGCGGCAGTTGCTCGACGACGTCGGATTGCAGCGGTCACGGGCAGTGCAAGGACGGCAAGTGCAACGGCTGCTCGACCAGCTCGGATTGCAAGACCGGCCAGTGCAAGGGTGGCCGGTGCGGGGGCTGCTCGACGACGTCGGACTGCAACGGCGACGGCCAGTGCAGCGACGGTCGCTGCGGTGGCTGCAGCACCTCGTCCGACTGCAACCTCGGGATGTGCAAGAGCAGTCGTTGCGGCGGCTGCACCAGCAGCTCCGACTGCAAGGGCGGCACGTGTCGCGACGGCCGCTGCAGCAACTACCCCGGTGGGCGTTGAGGCGCGACACGCCGTCACGTACCGTGCGGGCGTGAAGCCATCTCCGGTCCCCTCCATCCTGCTGTTGATCGCGGCAGCCATCCTCGCGTTCTCTCTGCTCGGACGCGGCTGGACCACGCACGACAGCGAATCGGTGACCGTGAAGTCCGGACCGCTGTGGGGCGAGGTCTGCATCGACATGGGCGATGGCATGGAGTGCAAGACCCATACGGTGTTCTCGAACCTCGGCAAGAACATCAACGGGTTTGCGATCCTCGGCCTGCTGTTCATCGCGTGCGCGCTCGGCGGCATGATCACGTCGGCGATCGCGGGCTTCCTGCTGCTGAGCAAGCCGCGCACCGCGCTCGCGATGGTGTCGCTGATCCTGATGAGCGTCGCGACGCTGATCATGCTCGCGATCTTCCTGTACGGGTTCTCGAAAGGCGGAGGCGACCTGCCGGGCTACGGCTTCTTCCTCTACTTCGTCGGCGCGACGCTCGTGATCGTCGGCAGCATCCTCGGGATGTCGAGCAAGCGGGGCGGGGCACCGGCGCATCCACGACCGGGCTATCCGCCGGCCTATGGCTATGCGCCGCCGGGCTATCCACCACCCGCCTACAACCACACGCCCGGCTACAACCAGGTGCCCGGCTATCCGCCACCGGGCTACCAGGCCGGTCCCGGCTATGCGCCACCGGGTTATCCGCCCGCCAACCAGCCGCCGGGTTATCCGCAACCGGTGCCGACGGCGCCGCTCGGTGCCGCCGACTACGCCGCTGCTCCTTCACCGCAAGCGCCGCAAGCACCGCAAGCACCGATGCACTCGTGCGGCCTGCCGATGGCGTGGGATCCGCGAAACCAGCGCTGGGGTTGCCAGCGCTGCGGGGAGTGACCGGCCACCGATCGCGCCGCAAACGACTGGTTGCGGCGGAATCTCGCGAACATCTGCCGGCACAGCTCTCGCAGCCATGACGCGCATGCGGATCGCACTGGCTACCGTGCTTGCCATGCTGGCGGCGTGCAGCGGCACGCTCGACGGCGGCACGGGCGGCGACGACGATCCGCCGAGCGGTCCCGCGCCGGAGGTCGACATCACCGGCCCGACGGTGTTGGCCCACGTCCAGCGGTTCGCGAACGAGGTCTGCCGCGACACCGGCGCGTGCTCGATCTCGACCTACGAGGGGCACAGCCCGAACGCGCAGCAAGCGCTCGACATCCTCGCGTCCGACGTCTACGGCGAACGGCCGACCGACGACAACGCGCTCGGTAACGAGGTCGCCGATTACGCGCTCGCTCGCCAGACCGCGGCCGGCATCACCTACGTGATCTGGATGCAGCGGATCAACTCGGGCGATGGTCGCGGCTGGCGCGACATGGAAGACCGCGGCTCGATCACGCAGAACCACTACGACCACGTACACGTGTCGTTCGAGGAGACGGCGCCGTAGCTCAGCCGCCGAGCGCGAGCACGCGACCGGCGCCATAGAGCACGCCGAATTCCGCCGTCGCGAAGCCGATGCCCGCCTTGCCACCGAGGCCGAGCCCGAACATCACGGTGTTCGAGGGCTCCATCGGTCCGTAGTCATCGCCGTTCGGGGTCGTGCGCATCGCATCGACACCGATCCAGACGTCGCGCAGCCGCAGCCGCGCGCCGATCGCGGTCCGCGCCGCCGAGCCGCGCTCTGCGGTGACGGTGATGCCGAGCCGCGCGCCCGGGGAGCCGAACAGCAGCTCGGTCTCGCCGCCGACGAAGCCGCCGGTGCCGCCGAAGTCGAGCCGCACGCCGGCGTGCAGGCTGACCGGATCGCACGGGTTCGCGGCGTAGCCGAACGCGTGGCGAAACTCGCCCGTCGTACTCGAGCCCCACAGCGACGGCTCGACATAGAGCGGGTTGCAGCGATCGTCGTCCTCGGCGAGGGCGGTCCCGGTCGACAGCAGCACGAGCACCGCGGCGAGCTTCATGAACCAGCAATAGCCGGGGAGGGCGTGAGACCTCGATGGCGCGGGCGTGAACTGCCCGTGATCGAAAAGATTGCATTGACAACTAATCGGCCACGAAGCAGAGTGGCGGCCGTGAAGGATCAGTTCGCCGATGGCGGCATCGTCGTGGACAACGCGATCGGGTTCTGGATCCACCGCGTCTATCAGGCGTCGCGCAACGAGATGTACAAGGCGTTTCGCGAGCAAGGCGAGGACATCACACCCGAGCAGTGGGCGGTGCTGATCCGGCTCTGGGAGCAGGATGGCCGCGCGCAGACCGAGCTGTCCGAGGTCACGTTTCGCGACGCGCCGACGATGTCGCGGATCGTCGACGGCCTCGAGAAGCGCGGGCTGCTCGAGCGCCGCGCGCACGAGAGCGATGGTCGGGTGCGCGTCGTTCACCTGACGCGCGCCGGCAAAGGCTTGCAGAAGAAGCTCGTCCCGGTGGTCGAGCGCATCGTGCAGCGCATGGTCGCGGGCATCGACGAGCGCGCGCTGGTGACCACCCGTAGCACGCTGCGGGCGATGTTCGAGAACCTCGTCGAGTAGCCGCCACCGGTCGGCGATGCGCAGCTCTGTCTAGATGGTTGCATTGACAACGAACAGGAGGAAATCATGTCTCTCGAGCTCCGGTCCCTCACCGTCGATTCCGCACCGGCCGCCGCGCGCGGCATGCTCGCCGCGAGCGAGCAGCAGTTCGGCTTCGTGCCGTCACCGGTCGCGCGCGGCGCGCATGCCCCGGTCGTGCTGAAGCATCTGCTCGCGGGCTTTGCCGCGTACGATCAGACCTCGCTGATGCCGGTCGAGCGCGAGGTCATCGCGATGACGGTCGCATTCGAGCACGGCTGCCACTACTGCATGGCGATGCACACGGCGATGCAGGCCGGCCAGCCGGAGCTGCGCGAGCTCGTCACCGCGCTCCGCGCAGGCACCGCGCTGCCCGATCCGAAGCTCGAGGCGCTGCACGCCTACGCGCGTGCGCTCGTGGTCCATCGCGGTCACGCGCCGCCGGCGATCGTCGAGGCCTTCGCCCGCGCCGGGTACTCCGGCCAACAAGCGCTCGAGGTGGTGCTCGGGATCGCCGCCTACACGCTGAGCACGTTCGTCAACATCGTCACCGACGCCCCGCTCGATCCGCCGTTCGCCGCGTTCGCGTGGCAACGCCCAACGTCGGCGGTCTGATACGTGGTCACGTTCGCGCCGCCGACCTAGGATGGCGCGCATGGACTGGAGAAGGCGGCTCTCGCGGCTCCCGCTCGGCGGGGTGATCCTGGTGCTGTTGTCCTTGCTGGTCGCACTGGTGTTCTCGACGGTGAACTTCGGCGCCGGGCTCGGCCACGTCGACGTTCGCTTCCTGTCGGGATCGCCGGGCGGCAACTACTCGGTGGTGGTCGATCGGATCAGCGCGCGCGCGGCGAAGCGCGGCGGCACGATCGAGAACGTCCGCACGTCGGGCAGCGTCGACAACGTGCGCCGGCTCGCCGACAACGGCTGCGAGGCCCACTTCGCCCTCGTCCAGGGCGGCACGCCGCTGCCGGCGGAGAACGCCGATCGACTGGAGCTGATCGGCCGGCTACCCAAGGGCGAGACGCTGTTCATCATCGGCCGCGACGCCACTCGGCTGACCAAGTTCGCCGACCTCCAGGGCATGAAGGTCGGCCTCGGGCCGGCGGGCAGTGGCACGGATTATCTCGGCCGCAGCGTGCTCGCCGCGGATGATCTGAAGCCGCTCGGCCTCGTGCTGTCGAACCAGGATCTCGCCGACCAGGTCGAGATGCTGGCGTCGGGTGCGCTCGACCTCGGTGTGTTCGTGCTCGACGAGGATGCCGCGTTGATCAAGACGGCGATCCGCGATCGCAAGCTCCAGCTGGTGTCGCTCGAGCAGCTCGATGTCATCCCGACGCGGGTGCCGACGCTGTCGGTCGGCGTCATCCCCGCCGGTCGCTACGACGCGCTCGCCGTGATCCCCGACCGTGCCCACACCGTGCTGCGGGTCGACACGCTGGTGATCGGCAACGGTTGCGCGAGCCGCAGCGTCGAGATGGGCGTGCTGCAGATGCTGGTCGAGGAGCTGCCGGCGTTCGGCGCCGGCGAGCAACGCGGTGCACTCCGGCGCTCGGCGGTCGCCAGGGAGTTCCTCACCGACGGTCCCGGCTTCGCCGATCAGTACGTGCCGTGGCTCGTCGACATCATGCCGCTCGGCAACTGGTTCTACATCATCATGAGCGTCAGCGTGCTGATGAACGCGATGACGCTGTGGCACAAGGTGCGGCTGTGGCGGATCGACGCCAACCGCGACAAGGCGTTCCAGATCGTGCGCGACGCGCTGGGCGAGCAGCTGACCCCGGCCGAGCTGTTCCAGCTGACGCCCACCGACGAGCACCGTGCCAAGCGGGAGCGGATCGATGCCGCGATCCGCGATCTCGATGCGCTGCGTGCCAAGACGCGCAGGTTCGAAAACTCCATGCTCGTTCCTTTGGGTGCCGAATGGATGTACCGATACGAGGAGGAGCAGATGGAGGCGCTCCTCACGGCGCTGCGCGCGTTCCGCGGCAAGCTCGGCGAACTGCGCGGTGCGTGATCGCCCAGTGTCCTCGATTCGCTCACGCGTGCGCGCTGAACTGGGCACTGCCGCGCCGGACGTCGTTGGCACAGGGCGCGCACGGAGCGGCGAGCGATGGCAGTACTCGAGCTCTCACGTCCGACAGGTCGTGCCCCCCAGATCGATCTCGACGGTGTGAAGTTGTTGGTGGTGGCGCATGAGCCCGCTTCGGTGGAGCGGCTGCGTCGCCAGTTGCGCACCTCGGGCGCGACCATCGTGGCGGCGTCGTCTGCCCAGGAGGCCTTGCAGCTGCTGCGCTCCGAGCGTCCCGACGTGGTCGCCTGCGAGCTCGACCTTCCCGATTGCCACGGCCTTCACCTGATGCGGCGGATCCGGATGCGGTCGCGCCTCGAAGGCGGCGCGACGCCGGCGATCGCCCTGACCACCCAGGTCAGCCAGTCCGCCCACGCCAGTGCGCTGCTCGCCGGCTATCAGGCGTTCGTGCCGATCGCGGCCGACTCGATCGAGCTCGCGGTCGCGATCCTCGGCGTGGTCGGCGCCCAGCGTCAGCCGAACTAGTCAGTCCTTCGCCGAGCCGGGCTTGGTGACCTTGCCGGCCATCTTGGCCTTGGTGGTCTCCGGCAGGATCTCGTTCATCAGGGTCTGCATGCGCGACTTGAAGCCGCCCGCGGCGATCGAGTCCTTGCCCTTCATCATCGCCTCGAAGCCCTGCTTCGCGACGAGCGCCGGGTCGTCCTTCTTGTCCTGACCGACCTTGGTATCCATCAGGTCGGCGCGCTCGAAGAACTCGGTGTCGGTCGCGCCGGGCTGGAGCACGGTCACGGTGACGCCGTGATCCTCGAGCTCGTAGCGCAGCGCTTCGCCGAACGACATCACGAACGCCTTGGTCGCGCCGTACACCGCCTGGTACGGGTTCGGCGACACGCTGACCTCCGAGCCGGTGATCAGGATCCGGCCGGAGCCGCGCGCGATCATCTGCGGCACCACGCGCTTCGCGAGGTGGACGGTGTGATTGCAGTTGAGCGCGATCATCTTCAGCTCGGCCTCGAGCTCGGTCTCGGCGAACGCGCCGCCGACGCCGACACCAGCGTTGAGCAGCAGCGCGTCGACGGGCCGCGCGATCGCGGCGAACAGCTTCTCCACGCCCTCGCGCGTCGCGAGATCCGCGACCACGGTCTGGACGGTGACGCCGTCGCTCGCCGATAGCGTGCGCGCCGCCTCCTGGAGCTTGACCTGATCCTCGGCGCACAACAGCACGTCGAAGCCGTGGTCGATGCATTGCCGCGCGAGCTCGTAACCGATGCCCGACGAGGCGCCGGTGATCACCGCGAACTGTCGGGTGTTCTGGGTTGCCATGACAGCTCCCTCCTCAGATCCGCGCCGGCTTGGACGTCTGACGCGGCACCTGGTTGCGCGGCTCGGTGGCCATCAGCTGCTCGAACAGCGCCAGGCACTCGCCGGCGAGCGCATCGAGCTCGTCACCCGAGAACAGCTTGCGCACCTTGGGGAACAGCTCGCCTTCCTCCTCCTCGCGCGCGTGATGCGTGACCTCTTCCTTGAGGACCGACAGCGCGGCGTCGAACCGGTCGGACTCGACATCGAGCGCGAGCATGTCGGTGAGCACGCGCTTGATCGCGAGGTGTTCCTCGGCCGACTCGAGGAGGATCTCCTCGGTCTGCTTCTCGCGCACCGCCGGATAGAACAGCTGTTCCTCCATCGCGGCGTGGGCGGCGAGGTTATCGGCCAGCTGCTGGAACACCGCGAGCTTGCCGGCGCCGTCGAGGTTTCCCTTTTCGAGCTTCGCGATCAGCTCGTCGACGAGATCGTGTTGTGAGGTGATCAGCTCGAGAACATTCGCTTGACGCTGTTTTGCGGTACCCATGCACGCAGGCGGTGCAGCATGTGTGCCTGTGTCCGCCTCCGAGGACATCGCGCGGCAGCGAATTGACCGCCGACGTTACAGTCGGGGGATGCCCGGTGATCGGGATGACGATGCGCAGCGAGGATCGCCGACGAGCCGGCGGCGGTTCGGAATGCCACCGATAGCAAGCGGCGCTCGCGAGGAGATCAGCGGGCGACCATCGCGACGCGATCGCGGTAGCCGATCACCAGAGAGCGCTTCGCGAACACGTCGCTGCCGAGCAGGATGGCGGGGCGATCCGCCAGCCCGGCGCGGTAGAACGCCGGCAGATCCTTGACCAGCATCGTGCGTCGCGCGAGCTGGACGTTGCCGACGGTCATCGAGCGGACGCGGAACATCGGCCGCGTGATGCCGAGCTGCTTCGCGGCCGCGTGATTGACCACCGTGATCGGCGCACCGAGATCGAGCATCGCCGGGATCGGCGGATGATCGCCGATCTTGACGTCGAGCATCATCAGGCCGCGTGAATCGCGCTGGATCGCGACGCGCGCCAGGTCCGGCATCAGGTCGTGCTTCTCGATCGCGCCGGACGGGTAGAGGGCGAGCGTGCGGTGCTTGAAGTCGAGCACCAGATCGTGGCGGGCGAGGACGTCGAGGCCGAGGATGCCGTCGAACTCGACCTCGCTGTCGCGGGCGTTCGGCAGATCGACGATCGCGACCTGGACGTTGTCGTGGTCGGCGAGGCCGATCGACAGCCTCTTGATGATGCCGACGCCGGCGGGGATGTGACCGTTGATCGTGGTCGTCGCCTCGCTCGCGATCCCGAGCTCGCGCGCGGCCCGGCTCGACAGCGAGGTGATGCTCGCGCCGGTGTCGACCACCATCGTGCGCGGCTTGCCATCGATGACGGCGGTGACGAGCAGCCGCTCGCCGCGGATCTCGAGGGGAGCGAGCACGCCACCGGAGAACCGCGGGGGTGCACCGTGACAGGCCGCGATCAACAGGAAGACGATCAGGCGGTGCACTTCTCCAGCGTAGCGCGAGCAGGGCTGGATCCAATGTGACGCACACCGTGCGCCGGACGCCGCACACCGAGCGCCGGGCGTCAGAGGTGGTCATTAGACTGCGGGGGTGGATCTCGTGGTCGCCGAGAAGCCGTCCGTCGCGCGTGACC
>JAEYYY010000540.1 GCA_023430775.1 Pseudomonadota bacterium | reverse complement strand
GTGACGACGATCGAGATGTTCGGAGCCGCGCCGACGCCGAGGCTCGGCCGCGTGCAGGTCACGGTGACGCCGGCCTGGTTGCAGGTCCAGCCGGTGCCGGTCGCGCTGACGAACGTGACGTTCGCCGGCAGCGTATCGGTCATCGTCAGGTTCGCGGCGTCGCTCGGCCCGGCGTTGGCGACCGCGATCGTGTAGGTCAGCGTCGCGCCGGTCGCGACGGGATCGGGCTCGTCGGTCTTGGTGATCGACAGATCGGCGCGGGCATTGACCGTGGTGGTGGTGTTGACCGAGTTGTTCGCGAGGTTCGGATCCGGCGTGGTCGCCGACGCCACGGTGGCGTTGTTGGTGATCACGCCGCCGGCGGTGGGCGCGGTGACGCGGATCGTGATCGGCTGCACCACACCCGTCGCGAGCGTCGCCCGCGTGCACGTCACCACGCCGGTTGCCTCGTTGCAGCTCCAGCCCGTCGCGGTGACATCGATGAACGTCGTGCCGAGAGGCAGGGTGTCGACGACGGTGACATCACCGGCGGTGCTCGGCCCGGCGTTGGTCGCCGTCACCGTATAGGTCAGGGTCGCGGCGGCATTCACCGGATCGGGCGAGTCGACGACGGCGATCGCGAGGTTCGCGCTCGCGTCGACATTGGTGGTCACCGTCGCCGAGTTGTTGTTGGTGTTCGGATCGCCGGTCGCGGCGCTCACCGTCGCGGTGTTCGAGATCGGACCGCCCTGCGCGGGCGCGGTGACCTGGATCGTGAGCACCGGCGCCGTGACGCCCGCGTTGACCGCGGCGCGCGCACACGACACCGTCGGGGTCTGCGAGCACGTCCAGCCGGTGCCGGCGGCGCTGACCAGCGTGGTGCCGTTCGGCAGCGCGTCGAGCACCGTCACCGTCGCGGCGTTGCTCGGGCCGTTGTTGGTGACCGTGATCGAGTAGGTCAGCGTCGCGCCGGCCGTCACCGGATCGGGTGCGTCGGTCATCGCGATCGCGAGGTCCGCGCTGGCGGTCACCGTGGTCGAGATCGTCTGCGAGTTGTTGCCGGCGGCCGGATCGGTGGTCGTGGTGGCAATCGTCGCGGTGTTGTTGATCGAGCCGCTCTGCGCGGGAGCGTTGACCACGATCGCGATCGATGGCGCAGCACCGGGCGCGAGGGATGCGCGCGTGCAAGTCACGACGTGGTTGACCTCGTTACAGGTCCAACCGGTGCCATTCGCGCTGACGAACGTGGTCGTCGCGGCAAGCGTGTCGGTCATCGTCACTGCCTGGGCGGTGCTGGGACCGAGGTTGTTGACGTTGACGGTGTACGTCAGCGTGCCGCCCGCAATCACGGGATCCGGTGAGTCGGCGACGGTGACCGCGAGGTCGGAGCGCGCGTTGACCGTGGTGGTCGTGTTTGCCGTGTTGTTGCCCGCGACCGGATCGGTGGTGTCCGAGGTCACGCTCACGGTGTTCGACACCGTTCCAGCTTCGTCGGGAGCCTGCAGGGTGATCGTCAGGTTCGGGGCCGCGGCGACGCCGAGGGCAGCGGCGCGCGTGCAGGTGACCGTGCCTGCGGCCTCGGCGCAACTCCAACCCGTGCCGGCGAAGCCACTGAACGACGTGCCGGGTGGAAGGACGTTCGTCACCTCGATGCCCACCGCCGTGCTCGGACCGGCATTGCTGACACCGATCGAGTAGTTGATACCCGCGCCGGCGTTCACCGGATCGGGCGAGTCGGAGATCGTGATCGCCAGGTTCGCCGACGGGGTCAGCGTGTCGGTATCGGTCGCGCTGTTGTTTCCCGTGTTGACCTCGGTGATGCCGGCAGGTGCCGTGATCGTGGCGGTGTTCGAGAGGTTGCCCGTCGCGTTCGCGGCGATCGTCGCGGTGACGGTGAACGTCACCGTGCCGTCCGGCGCGAGCGTCACGGGTGTGTTGATGTTGCCGCTGCCGGTGAGCGGGCACACCGAGCCGGCGGTCGGCGTGCAGGTCCACGTCGGCGTGCCGAGCGCGGCGACGAACGCGTCGGCGACGGTCGCGCCGGCGACCACGTCCTTACCGTTGTTCTTCGCGACGATCGTGTAGAGGGTCCCGGTGCCGGGCGTCGATGACGCGACGCCGTTCGTCTTCGTGATCGAGAGATCGACCGGCGTACACACCGGCAGCACGCCGGCAACGACGGTGGCCTGGCCGATCGCGCCGTCGGTAGCACCGTTGACCGGGAACTCGTCGAGGTCGCCGCTGGTGGTCGTCCCGGCGGCGCCGCCGTTGGCGGTGCGCACCACCGCGGTTGTCGAGGTCGCGATGAAGCCACCGCCACCGCCACCGCCGCCGCCCGTCGCCGAGAGCAGTGCGCTCTGGGTGCCACCGGCGCCGCCGTCCGCATGGAGCTGTACCCCGGTGATCGAGTTGGCCTTGACGACGATGGTGCCACCCGCGCCACCACCACCGGGAGCATCGGCCGTCGAGCCCGCACCGGCGGTGCCGTTGGCCTGGATCGTTCCGCCGCCGGTCACGGTGTCGGCGATCAGCAGCACGAGACCGCCGCCCGTACCTCCGGCCCCGCCGAGGACCCCGAGTGGCGATGCACCCGCACCGCCACCGCCGCCGAGGAACAGCCGCGCGCCCGGATCGTTCGCGAGCGGATGACCACCGCGTCCGCCGACGGTGCGGCGCTCGTCGGCGCCCCACAGCGGATCGTCGGGACCGACTGCTTCCGGATCGAGGTCGACGTTGGAGCGCGAATAGCCACCGCGTCCGCCGCCGGCGGAGGTGGTGAGTGCATCTGGCTGGGCGAGAAGGAATGCCGGATCGCGAGACCACGCCGCCGCGCCGGTCGCGACCGGGTTCATCACGCCGTGGCCGTTGTACGGGTTGCCGCTGTCGCCGTTCGCTCCACCGCCGCCGGGGCCGCCATCGCTGTTGCCGCCGCCGCCGCCATTGGCCGGTGCACCGCGGCCGTTATCGCCACCGAACGTCGAAGCATACGTTGCCTGATCGCCGGCGATCGACTCGCCCTTCTGCGCGCCAGCCGCGCCGAGGTTGGACACGAACACGTCGCTTCCGGTGCCGCTTCCGAGCTCGAGGGCGCCACCGCGAAAGCCACGCCCGCTCGCGGTGATGCCTGCCTGCGTGATCGCCGCGTTGCCCTGCACGTGCATCGCGACCACGCCGCCACGAATGCCGTCCCACGCGCGCGCCGCGAGCGAGGCGCCTGCACCGACGAACACCAGCGAGGCAGCCTGCGGGACCCGGATCACCTGCGTACGACCGTCCGTCGTGTAGGCATGCTCGAGACCACCGCAGGTGTTCTCGATCGTGATCGTGTTGCCCGCCACGCTGACGACGTGGACGAGCTCGTAGTTGCCGGCGCCTTGCAGCGCACCGAGCGTGCCGTAGCTCTCGCCGTTGACGACGTTGATGCTCGCGCCCATCGGCTGGTACAGCATGATCAGGTCGCCGGTGGCGAGGCCTCCGTCGAACACGTCGTTGTTGCCGAAGTCGTTGATGTTGGTGACCGTGATCGTTTGCGCGCCCGCGGCGACATCGGCGGCGAGCACGGCGTACTGATTCAGGACCGTGTTCGATGCCGCGATCGTGACGGTGCCCTCCTGACCGGTCACTTCCTGCGACGTGCTCGCGAGCTGCGCGTCGGCTTCAGAAGAAGCCGACGAACCATCGCCACACCCGGTGATCGAGATCCCGCCGGCGGCGTACACGATCGACAAGCCCGCGACGAGCGCGGCGCAACGCAACTTGGACATAAGTTTGGCTCGGTACGTCTTCCCCGAAGACGCCACCGGCAATCGTACAACGCAGCCGGACCCGCCCGAAAGCCGCCTGCTGTGTGTAGGATGCGCCGCATGACGGAAACACCGAGCGGCCTGCAGTACGAAGACTCCGTGGTGGGGACGGGCGCGAGCCCGCAGAAGGGCCAAAAGTGCGTGATGCACTACACCGGCTGGCTGTGGGTCAACGGCGCGAAGGGCAGCAAGTTCGATAGCTCCCACGATCGCGGCACGCCGTTCGAGTTCCCGCTCGGCATGGGGCGCGTCATCAAGGGCTGGGACGAGGGCGTGGCGTCGATGAAGATCGGTGGCAAGCGCACCCTGCTGATCCCGGCGGCGCTCGGCTACGGCGATCGCGGTGCGGCCGGGGTCATCCCGCCGGGCGCGACGCTGCTGTTCGAGGTCGAGCTGCTCGGCGTGGCCTGACAGGTCGCGAGGGCGTCGAGCGTGGTGGCGGCTCGCGCACAGCGGTAGCCATCCAGCGTGCTGGCGCGACAGCCGGCGAGAAACTGGTCGCGGAGCTCGGCTTCGAGCTTCTCGATCTCGGCGTCGGTCGGTGCCTGTGACGGCTTGGACTTCTTGACCTCCGCCACGTGGAGGTCGAGCGCATGCGCGAACAGATCCGTGCATTCGCGCTCGCTGGGACCTGGCGCCACGCTCGTCGCGGCATCCGCCGGCGGCGTGTTGGACCCGTTCGGCTTCTTCGGCTCGTGAGTGTTGCTGGAGCACGCAACGAGCAGGGCCAGGAATGCTGAGCGCACGATGCGTAGATGGTAGCGTGTTTGTTCGATGGCGCTGTGGCTCGCTGCCGTGCTCGGCCTCGTGCAGGGGCTCACCGAGTTCCTCCCGATCTCTTCGACAGCTCATATCCGGATCGTGGTCGCGCTGTTCGGCCAGTCCGACGAGGGGATGGCCGCGTACACGGCGGTCATCCAGCTCGGCACTCTTGCCGCGGTCGTGATCTATTTTGCGAAGGACCTCGCCGGCGTCTCGGTCGCGATGTTCCGCGAGCCGAGCTCCCCCGATGGCCGGCTGCCGTGGCTGCTCGCCGCCGGCACCGTGCCGATCGTGATCGCGGGATTGTTGCTGAAGAAACATATCGAGGGCGATCTGCGTTCGCTCTACGTCATCGCGGTCGCGCTGATCGTCGTCGGCATCGCGATGGCCGTGATCGACAAGCTGTACGGTGGCGGTGAGGGCAAGCGCCCGCTCGCCGAGATCACGCTGACCGATGCGATCCTCGTCGGCCTCGCCCAGACGCTCGCGCTGGTGCCCGGCGTGTCGCGGTCGGGCGCCACGATCTGCATGATCCTGATCCTCGGGTTCACCCGCAGCGATGCCGCCCGGTTCTCGTTCCTGTTATCGATCCCGGCGATCGCCGGCGCCGGCATCTTCGAGGCCCGGGATGCCTTCCGCCACCTCGGGCGCGAGGCGATCCCGGCGCTCGCCGTCGGCACCTCGGTGGCCGCGATCACCGGCTACATCTCGATCGCCTGGCTGATCAAGTGGCTCGGGTCTCACGATCTGATCGGCTTCGCGATCTACCGGATCGTCGCCGGCCTCGCGCTGCTCGCCGCGTTGTTCGCGCGGGTTCTATGAACAAACGTGTGGGTGCCACCTGCTGTGAAAACGCGCACGGCTAGGGCACGCAGCGCGTGAGTGCTGATACGCTCGTGGGCGTTCGTCAACCGAGGGTACCGATGAGGATCGATCTAGTGCTTCGTCTTCTGGGTCTCCTGCTGTCATTAGCGTTCGCGCGGACTGCAGTTGCACAGCCCGCGAACTGCCCGAATGCGAAGGCGCAGCGGTATCAGTACGCGGTCAAGATCGACTCGGCTCCGCCGGGTGCCGCGATCTATGTCGACAGCGATCAGTGCGCGTCGATCGGGCAGACGCCGTGGACCGGCAAGCTCAACCCGGGCGCGCTGACCATCGTGATCAAGAAGGACGGCTACCAGATGGCCGTCAAGACGTTCAACGTCGCGAAGACGCGCAACAAGCAGGAGCTGTTCGTCCCGCTGACCGCGCAACCGCGGGTCGAGGTCAACGCGAGCGCCGATCGCAACCTGGTCGATGCCGAGGTCACGCTCGATGGCGTGCCCGCCGGCAAGATCTCCGGTCCGCTGATCATCCAGACCACGGCGGGGCGCCACCTGCTCGAGATCAAGAAGCCGGGCTTCGACACCATCTCGCAGTGGGTCGACCTGACCACCACGCCGTCGATCGTGCTGACGCCGGTGCTCAAGGCGATCCAGCAGTTCGGCTCGATCCTCGTCGACGCCGACGTGCCGGACGCCGAGATCTACATCGACCAGAACAAGCACCCCGATAACACGCCGGCGACGATCCAGAACGTGCCGGTCGGCGTCCACGTCATCGAGGTGCGCAAGAACGGCCAGTCGTGGACCAAGCCGGTGACGGTGACCGCGAACCAGCAGCAGAAGGTGCGCGGCGAGCTGACCGCCGGGGTCGGCGTGATCCGCGTGATGTCCGATACCGCCGGCGCGCGCGCCTTCATCGACAGCATCGACAAGGGCCCGGTGCCCGTCGACATCAAGGACATCAAGGCAGGCGAGCACATCATCCAGATCAAGGCGCCGGGCTTCAAGACGTACGAGGAGATCGTGGCGGTCACGCCGGGCTCGTCGAAGACGGTCAAGAAGGAGCTCGAGGCCGATGTTCCCGCCGACAGCGGCACGATCAAGATCGTGTCGACCGTGCCGGATGCGACGGCGACGATCGACAGCGTCGACGTCAAGATGGGCGAGGAGGTCCGCAAGGCCGCGGGCGAGTACCTCGTGCAGGTCCGCAAGCCCGGCTACAAGATGTTCGAGCAGAAGGTGACGGTCGAGGCGGGCAAGCCGTCGACGATCACCGCCGACCTCAAGATGGTGGGCAAGCTCCGCATCCTGTCGAACCCGGCGGGCGCGAACGTCATGATCAACGGCTTCTCGGTCGGCAAGACGCCGATCGAGACCGAGGTCGAGACCGGCGACACCATCCTGCGCATCGAGATGGCGGGCTTCAACGCCTACGAGGAGACCATCAAGGTCGAGGGCGGCGACAAGACGCAGACGATCTCGCGCGAGCTCGCGATCGCGGGCAAGAGCGAGGCGGAGCTCGAGGCCGAGCAGAAGGGCCTGTCGTCGTTCGGTGCTCGCACGCTGCCGCGCGGCCGCTCCACGGTCGACTTCGACGTCGGCTATCCGTACTTCCTGAACACGCGGATCACCGTCGGTGCGGGCCGGATCGCGAAGCGGTTCGGGTTCGACGCCACGATCGGTGTCCGCACCATGCTCGCGCGCACCGAGCTCGGCTTCGGCGGTCGCGCGATGCTGTCGAACGCCGATCCGTTCTCGGCCGGCGTGTTCACGAATCTGTTCTACGGCAGCAAGCTGTTCGACGACTCGCAGCGCAGCGGCGTGACGTGGGACGTCGGTGGCGTGGTGTCGCTGACCGCGCTGTCGAACGTCACGATCAGCGGCCGCGGCTACATCCAGATGTACAGCGATCGCCACTGCCCGGCGCTCGACGCCAGCATGGCCAACGGCTTCGAGGGGACCGACCCGACCGATACCTGCGTCGGCTACAAGGCTCGACTCGACGGGATGGCGCCGGACGACTTCTCGCAGGAGGACCTGAATCGCGCGAACAAGCTGGTCGGCATCGACGGTGGCGCTCCCGATGAAGACTTCTTCGGTCGCGACAACGGCATCCGCTTCGTGCTCTCGCTCGCCGCCGAGATCGCGGTCGACCAGCGGTGGAACATCTTCGGCATCGTCGAGGGCTTGCCGTTCCAGCGCAAGGACGAGCGCGCGCTGTACACCAGCCTGTTCTCCGGCCCGATGGCGGAGAAGGATCTGCAGATCTACGCGCGCTTCGGC
>JAEYYY010000872.1 GCA_023430775.1 Pseudomonadota bacterium | reverse complement strand
ACGACGACGACGACGACGACGACGACGACGACGAGGACGAGGACGAGGACGACGACGACGAGCCATCCGTAGCGGACGACGGTGAGGACCGTGGCCGTCGCATCACCGTGCACGCGCCAGAGTTGCTGGCCGCGAGGGCGCGTGCCGGCTTGCTCGATCGCCGCGCCGCGGCGGCACTGCGCCCGCTGCTCGCGCTACCAGCGCGCCACGACCAGCGCCGGCGCGCGGCGGTCCACATCCTCGGTGCGCTGCGCGATCCCGAAAGCGTTCCGGGGCTGCTGCGGCTTCTCGACGACACCAGCCAGGACGCGCGACGCCTTCCGCTGTGCATCGATGTCGCGCGGGCGCTGGGCGACATCGCCGATCCGTCTGCGATCGGCGGGCTGTCCAAGATGATCGCCGATAGTGACTATTACGTGGCGAGGCCAGTCGCCGCCGAGGCACTCGCCGCGTGTCTGGCCGCGACGCCGGAGCCGCGCGAGCTCGAAGACGAGGTGCTGACGAGCCTGCTGCAGGTGATCACCAGTAACGAGGACGACGTCGCGCTCGCCGCGCAGACACACGTCGCGTACGGCTTGCTCGCGCGTCAGTTGCCAGCGGCGCGCCGGGATGTCGCGCGCAAGCAGCTCGAGAACACGCCGCATGCCGGTCATCCCGACGAGCCGGCCTCGGATCTCGCGCGCCAGGTGGCACTCGCGCTCGCTCGCGACACCACGGCAGATCCGGCGACGGCGAGGAACCTCGAAGGCCTCGTGCACGCCGCGCTGACGCACCTCGGGGAGGACCACGACGATACCGTACGCTCGCTGCGGATCGCGCTCGCCGCGGTCGAGGCCGTGCCGGCGGCGGCCGATGCCAAGGACCTGCTGTGGCTGACCCGCTTCGAGGAAGAGGATCTGCGAGCTCGTGCGCACGCGATCCTCGAACGCATCGGCAAGCCCGTGCCGTTCGCGCCGGTGTTCGATCGCCGCGCGGCGAGCGCGCTCGATGACGCGGCGCTCGCGCTGCAGATCGCCGAGCCGCATGTCGTGGGTCGCGCGGCGCTCGTCGCCGAGGCATCCCGTCGCCATCTCGCGGCCGCGCGGCCGAGCGTGATCCGCGCCATCGACGACGTCATCGCACGCGCCCCGGCAAGCCCTCATCCTCTACTCGATCCCGACAGCCGTCTCCTCGAGGCCGCCGTCGACTTCCTGCGCGGCGGTCGGCTCGACGACGCCACCGTCGCCGTGTTCGATCGCATGCTTCGCCACGCCAACCCGCACGTGAAGTGGAAGCTCGTCGAGGCAGCGCCGCTGGATCCGCGCCTGATCGGCGGCATGTTCCGCGTCCTCGCCGAAGGCTGGGGCTGGCAGGCCGCCGCTGCCCGCAGCTGGCTCGCCCGCTATCAAGGCCACGAGACGTTCGAGGCGGCGCGTGCCGCGGCGGGTGTCGCGTGGACGCCGGTCGTCGACGAGGACGATGGAGATGAAGACGACGTCGATGGCAGCGAGGACGATGACGAGGACGACGACGTCATCGACGATGACGAGGACGACGAAGAAACGAACTGACGCACGCGGCATCGCTGAGCAACGGACGCGACGCATTGACAGGACCATCGACTGTCCACGCACTCGACCTCACGAGAGAACGAGGGGGACAGCAACCGCACATCATCGAGGCGCCGACGCGTGAACCTGGAGGCGCCGACTTCCATCGACCATCGATCGAGGAGTTAGCTCGGTCCCCAACGAGGTCTCTTTTCGGCGACATGTCTAGACGGTCTAGACGGTCTAGACATCTCGCCGAAAACAGACCTCGTGGTGGAGCCGGCTAAGTGCGCGACTGTGTGTCCAGGCGCCCCGTCTACTTCGCGGAGCCCGAGCCGGAGCCGGCCGGCGGCAGCTTCAGGGCCTCGTTGACCTTCTCCTGGGCGAGGTCGAGCGCCTTCTTCGACTCGGCATCGATGAGCTGGACGAGCTGCTTCTCGAGCTCGGTGTAGACCTCTTCGAACAGCTTCGCCGGCTTGTCCTTGAGGTCGGTGAGGAACGTGATCGCGGCGTTGAACAGCCCCTTGGCCTTGTCGCAGAGCGCCTTGGCATCATCGCCGCCGGTGCGCTTCGCGATCAGGCAGCCGGCGATGACGTAGTCGCCGACCTCGCCGAGCTGGTCGAGGAGCGGGGTGAGCGCGTTCTTGATCGTGTCGGCGACCTGATTCGCGAGCGGCTCCATCGTCGCCTTGAGCTGCGTCGACACCTGCGTGCGAACCTCCTCGAGCTTCTTGGCGGTGCCGGTCTCCGTCATCAAGCGATCGAGCTCGCCCTTGAGGTTGCCGAGACGACCGGAGGCCTCGCCGAGGCTGGCCTTGAAGGTGCGCAGCGTCTTGACCGCGTTGTCGAGCTGGGCGACGACCTCGTCGACCTTCTTCAGATCCTCCGAGGTGTCCGTCATGGTCTTCCACTCGGGCAGCTTGCGGAACGCGCCGAGGAGCTCGATCGGAGCCGAGACGGCCTCGATCTTGTCGAGGAGCTTCGCGAGATCGTCGATCCGGGTCTGCTGCTTGACGACGGTGTCGATCTTTTCGGCGGTGATCACCGCGACGCACTTGCCGTCCTGCACGACGTTGCCGGCGGGGCAGGTCATCGGCTTGTCGGGCTCGACGGGCTTCGCGCCCGAGCCGGGATCGCTGCTGCCGGAACCTCCAGCGCCGGGATCCTTCTTGCTTCCACAGCTGGCGATCGCGAGCACCACCATCAACACGATTGTGCGCATGGGCCGAACGTAGTACGAGCCGGTCGGGCACGCCAGAGCAGCGCCATGAAGCTCGACCCGGAGCAAGACTACAGCATCGAGCTCGGCCTCGACGATCCCGACGATCCGGCGGCGTTGCGCGTCGCGCTCGCGAAGCTGCTCGGCACGCGCGCCGATTCGCTGCCGCCGCTCGAGGTGCGCAAGCGATCGATCGATGCGAGACGCGGCCGCGTTCGATTTCATGTCGTCCTCGGATCGGCAACCGGCGACGAGCCCGGACCACTGCCACGCGAGGTGTCCGGCGAGCCGGCGATCGTCGTCGGTGGTGGGCCGGCGGGGTTGTTCTGCGCGTACGAGCTGGCGCGCGCCGGCGTGCGATCGATCGTCCTCGATCGCGGCAAGCTGGTGCAGGCGCGCCGCCGCGATCTCAAGGGGCTCACCCAGCATGGCAAGGTGGACCCCGACTCGAACTATTGCTTCGGCGAGGGCGGCGCCGGAACGTACTCCGACGGCAAGCTGTACACGCGATCGCACAAGCGCGGCGACATCCGCGACGTCATCGAGATCCTCGCGCTCCACGGCGCGCCGGGCGACATCCTCGTCGATGCGCGCCCACACATCGGTTCGAACAAGCTGCCCAAGGTGATCACCGCGATCCGCGAGCGCCTCGAGCACGTGGGATGCGAGTTTCGGTTCGGGGCGCGCGTCGACGATCTCGTCACCCGCGATGGGCGAGTGATCGGGGTTCGTGTAGGCGGTGACGAGATCCTCGGCCGCGCCGTCGTGCTCGCCACCGGGCACTCGGCGCGCGATGTCCACGCCCTCCTCGAGCGCGCCCGCGTGCGGCTCGAGGCGAAGCCGTTCGCGATGGGCGTGCGCATCGAGCATCCGCAGCCGCTGATCGATCAGATCCAGTACGGCCGCGCCGCCGGTCACGCCAGGCTACCGGCCGCACCCTACAAGCTCGCGTTCACGCCCGAGGACAAGCGCGGCGCGTTCTCGTTCTGCATGTGTCCCGGCGGCTGGATCGTGCCGGCGTCGACCGAGCAGGATGGGCTCGTCGTCAACGGCATGTCGCTGTCGCGCCGCGACTCGCCGTATGCGAACTCGGGGCTCGTGGTGTCGATCGAGCTCGCCGATCTGCCGCGCCTCGGCTTGTCGGCTCCGCTCGGCGGCGTCGAGCTGCAGCGCCGCCTCGAGCGAGCCGCGGCGCGCGCCGGCGGTGGCGAGCTGCGCGCACCGGCGACACGCGCCACCGACTTCGTGCGCGGCAAGGCGTCATCCACCGTGCCGGCCACCAGCTATCAGCCCGGCCTCGCCGCCACCGACATCGGCATGGTGCTCGATGCCACCGGGCTGCCGCTCGCCCAGCGCTTGCGCGAAGCGTTGCCCGTCTTCGATCGCCAGATGCGCGGTTACCTGACGGAGGAGGCGGTGCTCGTCGGGGTCGAGTCGCGAACGTCGTCGCCGGTCCGCGTGCCGCGCGATCCGTCGACGCTCCAGTCACCCGACCTGCTCGATCTCTATCCCTGCGGCGAGGGCGCGGGCTTCGCGGGCGGCATCGTGTCGGCCGCGCTCGACGGCATCCGGGTCGCTCGCGCGATCGTGGCTCGCGGGGCGTGAGATTGCTGTTGATCTTCGTGTTGACGTGAGGTCAGTTCGGGCCCCGTGGCGAGGCGCCGGACATCTCCGTGGGTACTGATCCCGCCATCGCTCTCGCTGGTCTATGCGATCGCGGTGGTGATCGCCGCGTGGAGCGCGCCGGAGAAGGGCTTCCAGGCATTCGTCGGTCAGCAGGTCGCGATCGTCGACGAGGGCGGTCCCGCCGAGGCCGCCGGCCTGCGCGCCGGTGATCTGATCGTCGCCGCCGACGGCACCGCGATCACCAGCACCCTCGACTACGCCTTCCACGTGCTGCAGCGCGAGCCCGGCGAGATCGTCACGCTCGGGATCCGGCGCGATGGAAGCGAGCTCGCGATTCCGATCCGCTTCGAGCACGCCCCGGTGCCGTGGGGCGCGCTGGTCGCCACGTTGCTCGCGACCATGCTGCTGGTGCTCGGCCTGATCGCGCGCATCGGCCGCCCCGACGATCCCGATGCGCGGCGCTTCTATCGCACCGCCGTGATCTACGCGGTGTTCTATGTCGGTGCGCTGTCGTGGACGCGGCTGATCGTCCATCCCGTCCTCGGCATCGGCTTCTTGCTCGCGATGTTCACCGCACCGGCGGTCGGCTTCAGCCTGTCGATCGATTTCCCGCATCGCACCACCTCGAACGTGGCGGCGCGACGCTTGCGCAAGGGCGCGTACGTGGCGAGCGCGATCCTCGGCACCGTCGCGTTCGCGTCGCTGCTGCTCGCGATCAACGATTACTCGTCGGGTGGCGGCGATCGCGGCCTGACGCTGATGGTGGCCGCGGTGTCGATCCAGCTGACGATCGTGATCTTCCAGTCGTCGATCGGGCTGTGGTTCCAGCGCCGCGCGCACGCCGGGGTCGGCGGCACCGAGCGCGGTCAGCTGCGCTGGGTGCTGTTCGGTCAGGCGCTCTGCCTGCTGCCGGCGCTCGGTGCGAGCCCGTTCGCGATCGTCGATCTGCAGACGTTCCTTCTCGAGTGGTACAAGCCGTTCGTCGTCGCGATCGCGATCCTGTGGTTCGTGTCGTACGGCATGGCCGTGCTGCGCGTGCGGCTCGCCGATGTCGACGCGCTGATCACGAGCTCGCTCGGCTACGCCGCTGCCACCGGCGCCGCGGTCGTCGTCTACCTGCTCGTCATCCTCGGCGCGGGCTGGGTCACCGGCCGCCTCGTCGGTGATGCCGGGCCATGGCCACACCTCGCAGCCGGCCTCTCTGCCGCGGCGCTGTTCGGACCGATCCGCACGCGCGTCGGCGGCTGGCTCGATCAGCGGTTCTTCCGCGATCGCACGCACTACGTCGAGTCGATCCGTCGCGTCGGCGAATCGCTCGCTCGACTGCGCGAGCCCGAGGCGCTGGCCAAGGAAGCGGTCGAGGAGCTCGTCGAGGCAGTGCGCGCCGAGCGCGGTGCGCTCTACCTCAAGGAAGACACCACGTGGACGATCGCGCACTCCGTCGGCGGCGACTGGCCCGCTACCCCCGACGCGCCCGAGGACGGCGTCGTCATGCGCGTGCCCGGCGGGGCCACCGGCGATCCGGTCGCGCTGCTCGTGATCGGCCCGCGCCGCAGCGGCGATCTCTACTCGTCACAGGATCGCGATCTGCTCGGTGCGCTCGCCGCCCAGCTCGGCGTCGCGCTCGGCAACGCGCGTGCGTACGGCCGGATCGCGAAGCTGTCGCGCGCGCTCGAGACCCAGAACGAGGAGATCCGTGGCCTCCGCGATCGTCTCGAGGACGAGAACAAGTTCCTCCGCGCGCGCATCGAGGCCGCCACCGATGGCGCCACCCTGATCGGCGAATCCAAGGCGATCAAGGAGCTGACCAAGACGATCGAGCGCGTCGCCCGCAGCGATGCCAGCATCCTCGTGCTCGGCGAATCGGGCACCGGCAAGGGCCTCGTCGCGCGCACGCTGCACGCCGCCTCGTCGCGCTCCGACAAGCCATTCCTCCAGGTCGATTGCGGTGCGATCGCCCACAGCGTGTTCGAGAGCGAGCTGTTCGGTCACGAGCGCGGGGCGTTCACCGGCGCCGGCCGCATGCGGCGTGGTCCGATCGAGCTCGCCGACGGCGGCACGCTGTTCCTCGACGAGATCGGCGAGCGGCCCCTCGACCTGCAACCGAAGCTGTTGCGCGTGCTGCAGGACAGGGAGTTCCTCCGCGTCGGCGGCACCACGCCGGTCAAGGTCGACGTCCGCGTCATCGCCGCCACGCACAGGAACCTCGACGCCATGGTCGCGAAGGGCGAGCTGCGCGAGGACCTCTACTTCCGCCTGCGCGTCGTCGAGCTGGTGGTCCCCCCGCTGCGTTCGCGCCGCTCGGATCTGCCGGCACTGTGCGAGTCGCTGTTGCCGCGCGTCGCCAAGCTCGCCGGTCGCCGGCCGCGTCCGCTCGCCCCCGATGCGCTCGCCCGGATGGCCGCCTACGGCTGGCCGGGCAACGTGCGCGAGCTCGAGAACGTCCTCGCCCGCGCGCTGGTGCTCGCCGACGGTCCGGAGATCACGGCCGCGGATCTCGATCTGCCGGATCGCCCCGCACCGATCGAAGAGATCGTCGACCTGCCGTCGGCAGATGTGCCGCACGACGAGGTGATGGAGAGCATCGAGAAGAAGCGCCTCACCGCCGCATTGCGAGCCGCAGGTGGGAATCAGTCCCACGCGGCAAAGGCGCTCGGTATGCCGCGCACCACGTTCATCAACAAGTTGCGCCGCTACGGTTTGCTCTGAGCTGGCAACGATCGCGACAGCGGTGTCACGGTCGCGATGTCGTCGGAAATCGTGTTGAGCATCGTGATCGACCCGGGCAGGATGAGCCTCGGTAGACGGAGTCGAGAGGAGATCGCGATGTCGAAGAACCTGGCTGTCGCGCTGGTCGTGTTTACCGCATGCGCGGACCCGACCGAGCGCGCTGTCGTCGGTCCCCTTCGGACGACGTGTGGAAACTTCTTCGGGTCGGTGCTCTGTCCGACGTTCGTGGTGGGAGACGGCCCGAGCGAGGCGGCGTCGTTCGGATTCCAAGGCTACACACATCGTCTTGGAATCGAGACGGAGCTCGAGTTGCGTCGCGAACCTCCAGATCCGCCATTCGGCGAGCGCTTGATCGTGGTCGAGCTCATCCGCGAGACCCCGGTCGAGACCGCCCCGTTCACGTTGACGTTCACGGATCCTCCGATCGGGGCGAACTGGTTCCAATCCGGCACGCTCGGCGGAACGCAACTGCTCTGCGAAGGAACCATCTGCGATGACATTCACGACGCCGAAATCAACAGCACGCAGTGGTCGGTCACCCTGGAGGTCGCCGGCGAGCAGTTGCTGCGTCCACTTGCGGTCGAGATCGATCTCTGAGCAGACGGCGCAATCCGCCACGACTTCACGCGGGCGCTGATCGTTTCTTTGGTTGCCAGCGCGTGCCGGGACAGTGCCGTCACATAGCTGCGGCGGGCATGTCGAGCGCTCTCGGATTCTTGAGAGTGCGCCGAGGAGTCCTGCACCATTGGCGCGGTATGCGAGTTGCGAAGCCAGTGGTCATGCCGAGAACCAGCCTTGCCGCCCTCGTTGTCGTCGCCGCTTGCGGCGGCGGTGAATCGCCCATCGAGACCGCGATCATCTCGCCGGTGCTGAGCCCCTGCATCGGCTTCGGGCCGCACATGTGCATGAACGTCGCGTTCGATGGCGGGCCATCCACGCGCCAGTTCTTCGGCATCGAGGGGTACGATCACCGCTGGGGCGTCGAATCGGAGATCACGCTGCGGCGCGAGGTGGTCGAGAACCCGCCCGCCGATGGCTCGAGCCAGCGCTTGATCCTCGAGGACACGATCGTCGAGAACGACATTCCCCTCGGCGCGTTCGACCTCGAGTTTCCCGCCGGACCCGACTGGTTCAGCGGCACCGGCACCGAGGTCGAGCTGCTCGGTACCACGATCGAGTGCGAGCTGGCGGTCTGCGATGAGCTGCGCGCGGCCGATCAGAGCGCCGCGGCGTTCACGGTCGACGTCGAGCTGGTCGACGCCGACACGCTGCGCGCGACCGGCGTCGGACAGTAATGTTGAGCGTGGGGCGCAAGCTCCGGCACAATGAGCCGATGAGATCGCCGATCGCCGCCCTCGTTCTTCTCGTCGCCTGCGAGCACGGCCAGACGCCGGTCGAGACGGCGATCGTCGCGCCGGTCAAGACGCCGTGCCAGGGCTTCGGCCCGACCATGTGTCTGACCATGGTGCCGGACCAGAAGCCGATGGAGCGGCTGTTCTTCGGCATCGTCGGCTACGAGCATCGCTGGGGCGTCGAGTCGGAGATCACGTTCCGCCGCGAGCAAGTCGAGGAGCCCGTGCCGGATGGCCCGTTCGAGAACATCGTCCTGCTCGACACCATCGTCGAGAACGACATCCCCGGCCCGTTCGTCCTCGAGTTCCCGTTCGGCCCCGGCTGGTTCCAGACCTCGGGCTCCGCGCTGAACATGCATGGCACCACCGTCGAGTGCGAGGCCACGCTGTGCAGTCAGATCCTGAGTCTCGACGGAAGCGGCGTCTCGTACACCGTGACCGTCGAGCTTACCGGCAATCCAAACATCCTGACCGCGACCGCCGTGCAGTAGGTCACTTCCACCGGACAGGGAAAGTGTTGCCGCGGGTCAATCGTGGCATCGTCAGGCATGGCTCGGGGCGTTGCGGTTATCTTGCTGGGTCTCGGGGCGTGCAGCGATGGAGACATTCAGACGGCGGTCGTGTCACCAGTACGACAACCGTGCGTTCGCCTCGAGGGCGCCGGGAGCGCTCCGGCGATGTGCGTGTCGATGGACGTCGAAGGCACGCCGGTCGTGACCGACCGCCTTCATGGATTCATTCATCGCTGGGGCATCGAGTCCGACGTTCACGTGTCCTTCACGGAGATCGATCCGCCCACGGTGGATTCGGCGGGTTTCTGGTCGATGCACGACGTGATCGCGGAGAGGCCGACGACCATCGAGCGGTTCGATCTCCGGTTCAACGGTCGGGGTGACTTCTGGTTCCGGGACGTCCGCGGCCTGTTCGGTACGGCCGTGCAGATCGATACCCAGGAGCTGTTGGATCAGATGCTCGCGGCAGGTGGTCCGGGCCAGTCCTTCACGTTGACGGTGGAATTCACCGACACCAGCATCCTTCACGTGCTCGCCGTGCAGTAGTCACCACCACCAGCCGCCGATTCCGATCAGGTACTGGCGATCGCGCGTCTGCCCGTCGAGCGGGAAGGCGATGTCGAACCGCACCGGGCCGATCGGCGACCGCCAGATCAGCCCGGCACCGCGCCACTGCTGGAGCAGCGTGTCGGTCGGGCCGTACATCACGTCGGTGTTGTGCCGCACGCCGGCATCGGCCCAGCCGACGAGCGACAGCCCGGCCTTGCTCCACAGGGATTGCTCGAGCTCGACGCGGCCGACCGCCTCGATGTTCGAGCCGAGCTGCGGCAGCGAATCGAGCGCGTAGCCACGCACCTCGGCGTGACCGTCGTGCTGCAAGCGCTCCGACAGCGGCACGTCGCCTTTGACGTAGGCGGCGTGGCCGTGCAGGCGCAGCGTCAGGCCGCCACCGAGCGAGCGCGCGTGATCGAGCGAGCCGGCCGTGCGCTCGAAGTTGTAGTCGCTTCCCCAGCGCTCG
>JAEYYY010000391.1 GCA_023430775.1 Pseudomonadota bacterium | reverse complement strand
GTGGTGGTGACTACGGCGGTGGTGGCGGCGGCGGCTACGGCGACAGCGGCGGTGGCCGCGGTGGTCGTGGTGGTCGCGGTGGTCGTGGCGGCCGTGGTGGTCGCGACGACGGTGGTGGAGATCGCTGGTAAACAGACGAACCAAATTGCTGTGCAAGGCCCGCGAGTGAAGCTCGTGGGCCTTTTCAGTTTTCGGCGTACCGGCGACTCGGTGAGCCGATCGGCCGTGCGAGCCGGCTACTTGGATTGCCAAAGCCGCACGTACGACTGTCCGCGTCATGTGCAGGATCAGCCACTTGTCGTGACAAGGGTGCGGCTCATCGTGTGCACCGTAGTAGGTTCATGCAGGACACAGCGGCTCAGCAGGCAGTACCGCGCTGGAATCCGCTCGTGCTCGCGGCTGGCTTCATCGTCGTGCTGAACCTGCTCGATGCGATGTTCACGCTGGTCTACACGCGGTCGGGTCTCGCGACCGAATCCAATCCGCTAATGGATCAGGTGCTCGCGGCGAGCCCGGTGCTGTTCATGCTCGCGAAGCTGTCGCTGGTCTCGCTCGGCGTGCTGGTGCTGTGGCGACTGCGGGATCGCCGCGCCGCTCGCTACGGTCTCGTCGGCGCCGCCGGCGCGTACACCACGCTGCTGATGTATCACCTGTCGGGCGTCGAGCATCTCGGTCGCATCGTCGGTTGATCTGATAGATCAACGCGGTGTCACGACGGCGATTCGCCGAGCTCGCGGTTGCTCCGGTCGATGCGGCTTCGCTGGCCGCGTTCCGGATCATCTTCGGCGTCGTGATGTTCGTCGGTGCGGTGCGGCTGCTCGCGAGCGGCTGGCTCGAGCCGATGTATGGCGAGCCGCACTGGGCCTTCAAGTATCCGGGCTTCGGCTGGGTCGACCTGCCGCCGTGGGGCGTCCACGCGCACTACGTGGCCCTCGCGATCCTGGCGCTGATGATCGCACTCGGTGCGTGGCATCGCCTCGTCACCGCGCTGTTCACGATCGGCTTCCTCTACACGCAGCTCTACGACGTCACCAACTACCTCAACCACAACTACCTCGTCGTGCTGCTCGGCGCGCAGCTCGCGCTGTTGCCGGCGAGCTGCCTGTGGTCGGTCGACGCCCACCGCGATCCCTCGCTGCTGCGCACCTCGATCCCGGCGTGGCACGTCTGGTTGCTGCGCTTCCAGATCGGGGTCGTCTACGTGTTCGCCGGGCTCGCGAAGGCGAAGGCCGACTGGCTGCTCGACGGGCAGCCGCTCAACCTGTGGCTGACCGCGCGCACCGATACGCCGATCTTCGGCAGCTGGTTCGCCGAGCCGAACGTCGCGCTCGCGATGTCGTGGGCGGGATTTCTGTTCGACACCACGATCGTGATCTGGCTGTCGTGGGCGCGGACGCGGCTGCCGGCGTACGTCGCGCTCCTCGTGTTTCACGCCGCGACCGGCTACCTGCTGAACATCGGGATGTTCCCGCTCATCATGACCAGCTCCGCGCTGATCTTCTTCTCGCCGGGCTGGCCGCGACGCTGGCTGCGTACTCCGGGGCCGGTCGTCGAGAGCAAGCCGTTCGCGCCACCGCGCAAGATCGTGGTGTACGCGATCGCGCTTCACGTCGCGCTCCAGATCGCGCTGCCGCTGCGCCACCTGATCTATCCGGGGAACGTGCTGTGGAACGAGGACGGGATGCGGTTCGCGTGGCACGTCGTGGTGCGCGAGAAGCAGGGCAGCGTGCGCTTCGTCGCCCGGTTCGCGAACGGCAAGCAGCTCGAGGTGCCGCCGAGCAACTACCTGACCGCGCGCCAGGAGCGCGAGATGGGGAGCCAGCCGGATCTGATCCTCCAGCTCGCGCGTCACATCGGCCGCGATCTCGAGCGGCGCGGGCTGCACGGCTTCACGCTGCACGCGCTCACCCGGGTATCGCTCAATGGTCGCGCCCCACAGGCGATGATCGATCCCGAGGTCGACCTGCTGTCGATCTCGGATCTCGGCCCGCGCGACTGGGTCCTGCCGGCGCCTGAAATGCCGCCCCCACATGTCAGGCCCAAGGGCTGAGAATCCCGTCACTCCGGAACGATGTGAGAACCCTGTAGTTGAAAATCATTTTCAATTCTGCGATGACCGGACGATGCGGTTCTGGTCCGTGCTCGCGATGGCAACCCTCGGCTGTGGAGGCGGTACGCCGGCCACGCCGGATGCTCCGAACGATGGCTTCGATCGCAACGCCATGCTCGCGCACCTGGTCGACAGCGTGCTGCTGCCGATCCAGGCGGACCTCGCCACTCAGACCACGGCGCTGACGGCGGCGATCGAGACCTACTGCGATCAGCTCGACGCCGGCGGCGGCACGCCGGATGCCGCGCGCGAAGCGTGGCGCACCACGATGGTCGCGGTCGATCGCTTCGACGCGGCGGTCGTCGGTCCCGCCGCGATGGACAACAGGGCGCAGCGCGATCGCGTCTACGGCTGGCCCCTGCTCTCCACCTGCTTCGTCGATCGCGACACCGCGACGCTGTTCACCAGCGGGCAGCTCGACGTCACCGCCAAGCTCGCGAACGCGAAGTCGCTGACCGCCGTCGAGTACCTGCTGTTCAACACCAGCGCGAACTTCACCTGCGTCAACGAGCCGCCGGGCTGGTCGTCGATGACGGCGTCCGATCTCGCGAAGACGCGCTGCCGTCACGCCGCCGCGATCGCCGCCGACGTGGCCGCCGCCGCCGCCGAGCTCGATACCGCGTGGCGCGCCGACGGCGGCAACTTCGTCGCCGAGCTGTCGCACGCAGGGCAGAGTGACTCGTCGATCCCGACGGCGCAGGAGGGCGTCAACCGCGTCTCCGACGGGATGTTCTTCGTCGATCGCATGGTCAAGGACATGAAGCTCGCCGAGCCCGCCGGCATCGCGATCAACGCGTGCGGCACCGTCGGCGAGCCCTGCCTGATCGAGGTCGAGCACCCGTTCGCCGATACCACCAGCTTCGCGGTGCGCACCAACCTCCGCACGCTGCGCGAGCTGTTCACCGGCAAGACGGCGACGGCGGATGGCCTCGGCTTCGACGACTTCCTGATCGGCCTCGGCCACGAGGATGTCGCGACGCGGATGATCGCGAGCCTCGATGCCGCGATCGCCTCCGCCGACGCGCTGCCCGACAGCTTCCTCGGCGCCCTCGACACCGAGTTGCCGAAGATCCAGGCGACGCATGCCGCGGTCACCGTGTTCACCGACGATCTCAAGAGTCAGTTCCTGACGCTGCTCTCTCTCGAAATTCCAGACGATGTCGCGGCCGATAACGACTGACCTCGCCCTCGCGTTCGCCGCGCTCGTCGCGCTCGCTCCGCAGGCGCGCGCCGACGTGCCGGTCACGGCACCGCAGCCTCCCGGCG
>JAEYYY010000376.1 GCA_023430775.1 Pseudomonadota bacterium | reverse complement strand
GCGTCCCCGCGATCGATGGCCTCGGCCCGCGCGGCGCCGGCTTCCACACCACCGGCGAGTACGCCGAGCTCGCGACGTTCGTGCCCAAGACCGAAGCGCTGGTGCGGTTCCTTCTCGGCCGGCTCGCGTGACAAGCCGTCGCGCTGGTCGTTCGCGTGCACAGGTGCTCGCGAACACCTGCCCGCGTTGACTACCTGAGGTGCTTCTCGAAGAACGCGATCGTGTGACCGATCGTCGCCACGATGTTGCCGCGCTTCGCGGCGCCGTGGCCCTCGTCGGGGAACAGGATCAGGCCGCCCGGGATGCGGCGCTTCTCGAGCTCCTTGTAGATCTGCATCGCCTCGCCGACCGGCACGCGCGGATCGTTGACGCCCTGGATGATCAGGAGCGGCGCCTTGATCCTGTTGATGTGCGTGATCGGCGACAGCTTGATCAGCGCCTCGCGATCCTTTTCCGGATCGCCGTACTCGGAGGTGCGCAGGATTCTACGGTACGGCGCGGTGTTCATCAGGAACGTCATCAGGTTCGAGATGCCGACGTTCGACATCCCGGCGTCGTACGCGCCCGCGAACATCGTCATGCCGATCAGCGTGGAGTAGCCGCCGTAGCTGCCGCACATGATGCCGACCTTCGGTGCCTAGCCGTTCTTGCCCCAGTTCGCGCGGATGTACTTCGCCGCGTCCTCGATGTCGGTGATGATGTTCAGCCGCTTCGCGCCGTCGTCGGCGTGGAACCACGCCTTGCCGTAGCCCGTCGAGCCGCGGACGTTCGGCTGCACGAACGTGAAGCCGGCATCGACCCACAGCTGCGCGTAGCCCGAGAAGCCGGCCATCGACTGGCCCTCGGGACCGCCGTGAAACTCGACGACGACGGGGCAGGGGCCGGCGCAGGTCGCGCGACGCACGAACATCGGGATCTTGGTGCCGTCGCGCGCCGGGTAGTACTCGAGCGTCGCCTTCGCGAACTTCGAGGTATCGATCTCGGGCGCCATCGGCACGCGCCACGTCGTCGAGCGGCGCGTCTGCCAGTCGTAGACCACCGCCTGCGGCGCCATCGTCGAGCCGTCGATCGCGAGCTGCACGAAGCGACCGTTGCGGGTCACGCCGCCGAGGCTGACGTTGTCCGCGGCGGCCAGCTTCGGCAGAGGCTGCGGTCGATAGGTGCGAGCGTCGATCGCCAACGCCTTCCGGTAGCCGGCCTCGTTGACGTGGTAGTAGATCCGCGACCGCGCCTCGTCGATGCCGAAGCTCGAGATGTCGAACTTGAGGTCGGGCGTGACCGGCGTGAGCTTGCCGGCCTCGAGCGAGTAGAGTCGCGTGAAGTCGCTCGGCTTGTTGGTGAGCACGAGGACCTGGTTCGGCTTGGCGCCGAACATCACCTCGTACTCCTCGACCTCGTTCTGGCCGATGAGCGGCGCGAGTTGCTTGGTCTTGAGGTTGTAGCTGTAGACCTCCTGATGGGTCGAGCCGAGGTTCTTGACGAGGAGCCAGCTGTCGCCCTTGTGATCGGCGATGTTCCACAGCCCCTTCTGATCGAAGATCAGCTCGCGCTTCCCGCTCGCGATGTCGTAGCGGTAGAACGCATACGAGTCGGGCGCGATGTCGTTGGCGCGGAAGTACAGCGACCGCGAATCGTCGGAGATGTACTCGAGCGCGGTCTGCACCTTCGGGGTGTGCTGGACGACCTTCATCGGCCCGCCGTCGATCGACATCAGATAGAGGCCGGGATTCTCCTGCCCGCCGACATCGCGGCTGACCACGATCCACTTGTCGTCCGGCGTCAGCCCGACGGGCGCGGCGCGATCCTCGCCGCCGGTCAGCTGGATCGCGTACTTCATCGGTCCGTCCTGCCGCCAGATCTGCGGCGTGCCGGTGACTCGCGAGACGAACACCATCCGATCGCCCTTCGACGTCAGGATGCCGGTGCCCGCGCCGCGGACGTCGAGCATCGCCTGGATCTTGCGCGTCACCGAGTCGGGCAACGGCTGGGCGACGTACTTCGCGATCTCCTTGTCGGACACCGACTCGGCGCCGAGCCCGGTGTACCCACTCGGTTGCCTCGGCGGAGGTTGCTTCTGCGGCGCCTTGCTATCGGCGATCGCCGTCGTCGACAGCGCCAAAACAAACAGGGTCCACGTCTTCATGACGTGGACCCTATAGACAGCTCGATCGGCTTTCAATTGCGACCGTCGTGCGACGGCTGCGACACGCTACATCTCGACGTGACCGCGATGCTCGCGCTCGAGGGCACGCTTCAGCTTGTCGAGGGCCGAGTTCTGGATCTGCCGGATGCGCTCGCGCGACAGGTGGTACTGGTCACCGATCTCGCGGAACGTCCGCTCCTCGTCGTCGCCGAGCCCGAAGCGCTTGGTGAGCACGTCGGCCTCGATCGGCGACAGGTGGTGGAGCAGCTTCTTGATCTGACCCGTCAGCGTCTCGGTGGTCAGATCGTCCTCCGGCGAGTGCTCCTCGCTGTCGGGATCCGCCATCGTGTCGCCGAACGAACGATCGTCGTCGTCGTGGACCGGGCGATCCAGCGACATCGGCTGACCCATGATGTAGCGGTGCATCTGGTTGAGCTTCGCGAGCGGAACGCGCGCGGCCTTCGCCAGCTCCTGCGGAGTGGGCGGACGACCGAGCTCACCGACCAGCGCCTGGCGCACCTTCTCGAGCTGCTGCTGCGCCTCGAGCATGTGCACCGGGATGCGGACCGCACGCGCCTTGTCGGCGAGCGCACGACCGATCGCATGCCGGATCCACCAGCAAGCGTAGGTCGAGAACCGCAGCCCACGGCGATAGTCGAACCGCGACACCGCGTGCATGAGGCCGAGGTTGCCCTCCTGGATCAGGTCGGCGAGCGGCATGCCACCACGGTCGTAGCGGCGCGCCATCGTGACGACGAGACGCAGGTTCGCGCGCACGAACTCGTCGCGCAGGTTCATCGCATCGCGATGCGCCTGACGCACCTGATCGAGGAACACGCCGGCATCGGTCGCAGCCGCGTCGATCCACCACGTGGTCTCACCGGCGAGCGCCGCCTCGCGAGCGCGATAGAGCTCGCGCACGACGGCATCGATGTGGACGCGATCCAGATCGAGCGTACGCATCTGCACCGCTGCCTCCTTCGAGACCGCGGCCAGCTTCTTGACGAGCTTGGGCTCCTTGCGGGCCTTCTTGGTCGTCATCGCCTCGATCGCCTTGAGCAGCGCCGGGAACTTCACCGGCTGCTCGAGGTTCGGCTCGACGAGCGACAGCACGTGCTCGACGATCTCCGGCCGCGAGAGCACACGCTCCCACGTCATGATCTCGGTGTCCTCGATGCCCTGCGAGAGCTCGCGCTCGTCCTCGGGCGTCAGCAGCTCGTGCTCGGCCAGCTGACGGAAATATGCCGCCAGGTGATCATCTGCATCAGGAGTACGGATTGCCTTCACGGTCTTCGTCACAACTACCTCTTCATCTCGCTCGGGCTTGTCGGGAGCGGGCGACGCAGCGACGGGCGCTGCCTTCTTGGAAATCTTCGAGTGCTTCCCCGAACCGGTGCCCAGTACGACGCTCTGCCGATGGGCCGTGGTCCGGTGCGATCGCTGCCGGCTACGGGCTTCATGTGTTCTGGCCATGGCAATTACTCCTGAGGGATGAGACGTCGTTGAGATTCAGACCGTTGCAAGCCGCCCCGTGATTCCCCTCCCGCGGGCTTCCCCGGAAGTACGAGCGAGACGGCTTCCTAGGTCCGTTGCACGTTGCGCACCGACGACGCTGCGGCAACTGGGCCGACCGGTCAGGTAGGGTCGCGCGAGCAATTCAAGCTGCTTGGCGCGACCGCATCCCCATGCGGTCAAGACACAACGGCCGGCGACTGTGCCACACAGCCCGGTTTTGTCCAGATCGAAATGATCGGCGTGTCAGTTTTGCTGACAGGGCGGCAGGTGCGACCGACACTGCGACGCCGTGTGAGTCGTCGCATCTCGCTCGTCTTCCGACGAGGAATGCCGACTTACGCCGGCTTCGCGATCTCGTCGGTGGTTTCGGGCGCGAGATGACGCTGGAGTCTATCGAGCAGCGCGGCCTGGTCGGGATGGATGATCCGGCGCGCGCGAGTGATCTCGATGAACTCGACCTTGTCGACTTCCCACGACGCACAGCGCGGCGTTGCGCCTTCAGGCGCAGGACCTGCGTATGCGTGAACGCGCTTTTTCGAGCGCGTGTAGTCGACGAAGCCGAGATGAACTAGTGTGTCGACGACCGCGATCCCGGTCTCCTCGAGGGTCTCGCGACGCGCGGTGGCCTCGAGCTCCTCGTCCGGGTCGGGCGCACCTTTCGGGATGCCCCACGGTGCGCGTCGGTTGTAGTTCCCCGCCGGATGCACGAGCAGCACCTCGAGCGCATCACCCACCACCCGGTAGAGGAGCGTTCCCGAGGAGAGCTTGGAGCGTGACTCGGCCATCCATTCACGACCGTGCGGGACCGCTGCTCTCAAAGCAAGTACCTCACGCTCGTTTCCTGCAATGTCGACCAGTTGCCGCATGAATCGCGGTACCTTCGTCGGCGATGAGTGAGCAACGATCGGCTTGGTTCGCGAAGATGGTGGAGTCGGGTCTCGAGCACCAGGTGTTCGGTCCGACCGACGTGCTCGCGCACGCGACGCCGGAGGTCCTGGCCAACCACCTACCACCCGAGCTGCTCGGCAAGGTGCTCGCGGCCTCGCTGGCCAGCGGGTCGATGACGCCCGAGCGCGTGCTCGAGACGGTCACGCCCGAGCTGCTCGCGAAGCACCTCCCGCACGACGTGTTGTGGGCCTGCATCGCGGCGGCGGCCGAGCGCGCCGGCGTCGGAGCCGACAAGTGAACCTCAAGAGCTTCCTCGACACGGCGCTGTCGCAAGCGCTCGAGCTCGGGATGGGATCGCCCGACGACGTGATCCGTCACGTCACGCCGGAGCTGCTGTCGACGCACCTGCCGCGACCCCTGTGGGCGCGGTTGTTGACGGCCTGCCTCGGGGCACCGCGCGTCGACGCACAGCTCGTGATCGAGACCGTCGGCATCGCGAACCTGTGCGAGCACCTGCCGGTGGCGGTGATGTGGAACTGCCTGTCGGAGATCGCGCTGCGATCGCTCGGCCGGGAGTTCGTGCCGCTGCCGATCACCTCGAGTGCGGTGAGCGCTGCTGGCTCGGTGGGCTCGGGGCCCGTGCAAAGTCGCGCGGCGCCACTGTCGCTCACGCCACCACCTGAAGAGAAGCCGCGCGAGCCCGCGCCGCAGAAGCCAACGGCCGTCGGGCCGGCGATCCCGTCTCCGTCCTCGTCGTCTCCGGATGCGCTCGCCGATGTGGTGGCCGCGCTCGAGGCCGATGTCGGTGGCGCGACGATCACTCCACCGACATCGCGCGCCCGCACGCCCACCCAGCAGCGGTTCCGCCAGAGCAACACCGGCATCGGTCGGCTGGCGGCGAACAACTCGCGGCGTCCGCAGGCCAGTGCCTCGGCCTCCGCGGTGACCACGTCGGTGGAGCCCGCGGTGTCGAGCTCGCCGGGGCGTTCGCATCGGCGCGGCTCGACCGAGGTCACCGACTTCGAGGTCGAGACCAACGTGGGCGGTGACGACTGGAAGGCGTCGCTCGCCGTCGAGGACGAGGCGCTGGTCGAGTGGCCGGGCGCGGGCGAAGAGACCCAGAGCTCCGACGACTACAGCCGCAAGCGCTGAAAGTTTCGGCACCGCGCGCAGGCGCGCTACGATCGAGGCATGTCGCGCGCGTCGGTCATCGAGCTAGCCGAGAAGGCGGGCCTCGATGCGGCCGACGTCCTCGAGTACTGGGAGGAGCGCGCGGCGATCCGCGAGATCGACGGCGAGCAGGATCGCGCCGCGGCGGAGCGAGGAGCGCTCGAGGACGTTCGCGAGTTGATCGCGATCGGGACGTGGGCGTTCGCGCGCAAGGGACCGCGCAGCGTCGACACGCCGGCGAAGAAGCGCGGTCGCGAAGCCCTCTGACGCCGCCGGGTGACAGCTCGCGAACCGCGGTCGACGATGCGCGGGTGGCAAGTCGAGTGACCACGCGGTGCGGTGCGTGGCACACGACATGATGTCGATCGAAGCAGGGGGACAACATGATCGCGATCGATCCATCTCAGCTCGCGACGATCCGCGGTGGGGCGAGCGACTTCGGTCGCTGCGGACCCGGCTCGTCGTGGAAGTGGCTCGGTGATGTGTTCACGCCGGCCTGTGCGGCGCACGACGCGGCGGTGCGCGGCAACCTCGCGGCGGGGAGCTCGTCGGTGATGGCGCACGTCAAGGCGCTGCCTCTGTTGCCGGCGGCCGTCGGCTCGTACGCGCGAGCGCGAATCGGCGGATGATCCGATCCGGCGCCGGGCGCGAACGCATCTCCACCGGCAAGCGTGGCAGCTCGCGCCGGTTAGCCGAAGACCATCATGCTCTGGTGGCCGATCGCGATCGGCGAGCCGTCGGCCGCCCACACCGTGAGGGTCTGGTTGGTGTAGCCGTCGCGCGCGGCGAACAGCTCCGCGTCGATGCGCCAGTTGCGCGGCGCGGTGAAGCGCTCGGTGAGGAGCTCGAGCATCCAGCTGATCGTGCTGCCCGGTGACGGCGCGCGGAGATACGTCAGCGCGATCGGCGGGAAGAAATCGGCGGCGGCGATCACCTGCGCCTCCGAGGGTGCGCCCTCGTCGAGCAGATCGATCTCGGCGATCTGGTGCGGCTCGGTGCTGCCGGAGAATGGCGGCGCCGCGCGCCACCACCGCGCACCGAAGTGCTGGATGAACGCCGGGAACACGCCGGGCAGGTACTTCATCTCGAAGGGTCGAGCAGGGCGCTCGGCAACGGGTTGCACTGGCACCTGTACGGCCGCAGACGTGCGCGGCTTGCCGAACACGCCGATCACCAGCGTCGCGAGGTTGTCGCCGTTCATCACGCGCGCCTCGAGCTGCGTCACGCTGCTGCCGGTGCGCAGCACGTTCGGCGTCGTCTGGAGCGTGCCGGAGGCCGGGCCGATGAACGTGACCTGGAGCGAGCGCAACGGAACCGCGGGATCGACGATCGCCCGCATCGCCCGCACCGCGAACGCGGCTTGCAGCCCGCCGAAGATGCTGCGGCCCTGCGCCCAGTCGGGTGGCACGTCGAGGGCGAGCCCGCCGTCGTGAGGGCGAGCGGAGTCGAGCAGGGTGGTGAACGGCGTCGGCATGCTGTTCGAGCCTACCGCGAGGCGCCGCGCGCGCCGGCACACGCGATCGCGGTCGACACCCGCACAGCGATCGCTGGGGACGGGAAACGCGCCGCGTCCTGTCGGAGTTGCGACGGTCAGAGCGCGCCGATGCGAAGTGCTTGTGCGATGTCCGATCGCAGCACGCGATCCTCGGGATAGCGAAGCCGCAGCTCGGCGATCAGGATCCGCAAGCTGTCCGCCATCTCGGCGCCGTTGCAGTCGCACTCGATCAGCACGATGCGGCGCTCCTCGTCGAGCCGCGCGGCGGTGCCGGCGTCGGCATGCAGGGACAGCAGGGGCAACAGGCGATCAGCGAAGCTCGGCTCGTCGCTGGTCTTCTCGAACGAGGTGACTGCGTGCGACACCTGGTCGATCCGGAAGTAGTGATTCGACGGGCTCGCCAGCAGACCCTCGAGGCAGCGGCCGATCCGCGGATCGGGTGCCGCATCGATCGCGGCGAGGCACTGCGTGATCGCACCGATGATGCGGCCGGCCGCGGCGTCGTAGGTGTCGAAGTCGGTTGTTCCGAGCTCCTTCTCGAGCGGGGTGATGTGCGCCTGCCGGGCACGCGTCGCGAGGGCCTCGATCGCGGCGCTCGGGTTGTCGCGCCAGGTGGCGGTCCACGCGGCGACCTCGTCCGCACCGCGGAACGCGAGCGAGTACGCCGGGCGGGTCGCGCGATCGACGATCTCGATCACCTGCGCGAGCTCGCTGCTGCGCTCGGTGCGCCACGTGGCGACGAGCTCGTCGATCAACGCGGGTGTCCACGGCTCGCGGAGCGCGCTCTGGACGAGAGGATGAGCGACTGCGGTATGCGTGCGCCAGTCGGCCCAGTGATCGATCACGAGCTCGCGTGCGTTCTCGACCGGCTTGCCATCGACCTCGATCGACAGCGCTTCGTACGCGAGGTGCAATCGGCCCTTCGGGCCCCAGAACGAGATGCCGGTGCCGCGCACAGCGAAGTCGTCGAGGGGCAGGGCGAGCGCGGCGATCTCGTCGACGTCGGTGATCTCCGGCTCGTCCCAGCGATTGCTGACGGGGAGAAAGGCGATGTCGCTGGTGCCGGCGATCCGGAAGGTGACGTCGGTCGATCCGAGTGCGGCGTGAGGCAGCCGGATCACGAGCCGCGACCAGGTCACGCCGACGAGCGTGCCGTCGGCCACGAGCTGCCACGGCAGCGTATCGGTATTGGTGAACACGTCAATCGACCGCGATGACCTCGAGGGCGTACGGCCCGGCGATCTGGACGTGAAGGGAGAAGACACGCTCGCTCGCCGCCAGGATCTCGCTGCACCGCACCGGCTCGCAGGGGATCGACGTCCCTTTCAGATCGAGACCAGCCTTCGTTGTCGTGAACCATGGAGACGAGCCGTCCGCGGGTGCTGCCGGGAAGACCAGTGCCATCGTGTCGAGGGGGACCGGTCTTTGCGAGACGACCTGCTCCACGACGAAAGTGCTGCCCTCCAGATCGCCGCGCAGCTCCGTCTCGAAGCCCCACTCGAAGTCGAAGCCGACGAGCTCGCGAACACGAGCGTCGATACCTCCACCTGCGCGGTGGAAACACATCAGCGTCTCACCCGTGACGGTGGTGCAAGGATCTCGGCGTGCGCCGAGCCGGAGTGTGGAGGACGCGGGTGGCTCGACCAGAGGCTCGGTGCAAGCTCCAAGCAACAGCAGCGCCGCCAGCCTCATGGTGCCAGCTTACGCCCGAGGTAGACGACGTGCACGCGGCTCGAGCCGAGGCGGTGGACCTCGACCTTGAAGCCGGCGGCGACGAAGCGCTTCTGAAAGGGCGCATCGAGCTCCTCCGCCCAGACCGAGAGGACGCCGCTGGGTGCCAGCGCGGCCTTGCTGCGGACGAGCGCGGTGGTGCCGTAGAACGGATCGTCCTTGCCCTGCGTCTGCGCGTTCGGGCCTTCGTAGAGATCGAGGAGGATCGCGTCGTATGCGCCGCGCGGAGCATCAGCGATCACCTTCGAGACGTCGCCGATCTTCACGTGCACGCGGGGATCACCGACGGCATTGTCGGTGAGCACCGCCAGCGGGCCGCGGCACCACTCCTCGACCACCGGCGTCAGCTCGGCCACGGTGACCTGCGCGGTGGGTGGCAGGACGTCGAGCGCGGCGCGCAGCGTGTAGGCCATGCCGAGCCCCCCGATCAGGACGCGCGGGTTCTTCGGCAGCCCGGTGAGCGCGAGCGTCGACAGCGCTTCCTCGGAGCGGCGCTCGTCGCTGGTCATCAGCACGCGGCCGCCGATCACGATGTGAAACGTGTTGCCGCGCTGCTTGAGCACGAGCGGACCTTCGGCGGTCTGTACGGTCGCCAGCGTCTTCCACGGGAGCACGGCGCGACGATGCCACAACTTCCGGCGTAGGCTCGGCCAATGAAGCTGGCCAAGCACGAGCTCGTGGCGGCCCTCGGCCTCCGCTACGACCACCACTCGGCACAGAGCTTGTTCGATGCGGCGTGCAAGAACGCCGGTCTCGCGGATCAATCGCACTACACCGCCGCGGAGGTCGCGGCGTTCCGGGCCGCGCTCGGCAAGCTCGGCGATCGGCTACAGCGCGTCGACGAGCGGCTCGACAGCCTGCTCGGTGAGGAGCCCGCGCCGGCGAACGTGCCGCAGGATCCGACGCCGATCGCGCAGCCCGACGCGAAGCCCGCATTTGCGAACGTGCCGCAAGATCCGACGCCGATGCCCGCCGTGCAGCCCGACGCGAAGCCCGCGCCTGCGAACGTGCCCCAAGATCCGACGCCCATGCCCGCAGCCGGCGCGACTGCGACAACGCCAACGTCCACTAC
>JAEYYY010000371.1 GCA_023430775.1 Pseudomonadota bacterium | reverse complement strand
TTGACGAGCGAGGTGTCCTCGACCGGTTGCTGCGTGGTCTTGCGACTGCCGACGACGACATCGTTCGCACCGACGACGCTGCCACCCTTGACCGACAGCGCGATCGGCTGCGACGCGATCGTCTGGTACTTCTGCGCCTTCGGATCGAAGTAGGCGAAGCTGATCGCCGGGATCTCGGTCGCCGGTCCGCTGACCTGCGCGACGACCTTGAACGTCTTGGTCTTGCCGTCGGCGGACAGCTCGCCGGTCGGCGGCTCGGCCGGTGCGGTGAACTTGTCCTTCGGCAGGCGGCCGGGGCCATCGAGCTTGCCGAGCGCGAGCGTATCGAGGCGCTGGTCGCTCTTGATCGTGACCTCGAGCTCGACCGGCTCGCCGAGCGACACCACGGAGCGCGACGTCCGGACGTCGATCGAGAACTGCTCGCCGACCGCACCGGCAAACACCGGCGGCCGATCGGTCTCGGGCAACGGCTTGACCACCAGCGACCGCGCGATGTCGGTGGCGCGCAACAGCCGGCTATCGGCGCGGCCGAAGAAGTCGCGGCGCCCCACCTGGAGTCCCGCGACGACGCTGGTCGGTGGGATGTCGAGCTTGCCGCCCGCCGGCACCGTCCGCGGCGCCGCGTAGAGCATCATCGTCAGCCGGTTGTACTCGGTGCCCGCCTCGGTGACGGTGTCGAGCTCGAACGGCACCTCGAGCTCCTTCGCACCGGCGGCGATCTTGATCGCGCGCCGCGAGCTCTGCACCGGCGGCACGCTGATGGTGAAGGTGTCGAGGCTCGCGAACGGCACCGAGAACGCCGGGTTGTCCTCCGGCTGGGCGCGGAACAGCCACGCGATCTTGACCGGCACCGTCTCGCCGACGAACACCGGGCGATCCGGCAGCACCAGCTGCACCTTCATGTCGTTCGTCGTCGGGATGCTGTCGACGGTGACCTCGGCCTGCTGCGTGGTCGCCGACTTGCTGCCTTGCTTGACGGTGACCGACGGGATCCGCAGCGTGCCCGCCGACGCCGGCACCACGCGCCACGACATCACCCACTGCGTGCGCGAATCGACCGTCTGCCGACCGTTGATGATCGTGATCGAGCGCGACGAATTCGGCTGGACGCCGAGCGCCGTCACCGTGGCACCGGAGATGTCGAGCTTCGGCTGATCCGGCGCCGGTGTTTCCTCGAAGCCATCGACATAGAGCTGCAGCGTGAACGGCAGCTCGGCGTGGGGGCGCTCGCGCAGCGAGAACTTCGCCGTCTGCGCACCCGCTGTTCCGCACAGCGCGAGGACGATCGCGATCACCAACCCGCGCATCACCAGTCCTTTTCCACCGGGTTGTTGCCCGCCTCGCGATCGCGGCGGCGCTTCTGCTGCCGCGCATCTTCATCGCGTGCCCGCTGGGCGGCGCCCTGTTGCTGCTGCTGCTGATCTTGCTTCTGCTGATCCTGCTGCTGATCTTGTTGCTGGTCCTTCTGCTGGTCCTGCTTGTCCTGCTTCTGCTTCGGCGGCTGCAGCAGCGCCAGCGCCTTCTCGAGGTGCTCGAGCGCCTTCGCTTGATCCTCGAGCGCGGGCTTCATCGATAGGCTCTGCGTCGTGGTGTCCTTGACCTTGACGATCGTGGTGCGCGCACCGTCCATCGCGGTGTCCGCCTGGCGAACCTCCTCGGCGGCGGCGGACAGCGTCTTGGCATCCGGCTGACCCGGTTGTGGCGGTGCCTGCGACTTGCCGGCGGCATCCGCCTGCGCGGCGAGCGCCTCGACGATCGCCTTGGCCATCTGCTGGTGCTCGTCTTCGCGCGTGATCAAGCCGGGCAGCTTCGGTGCGCGCGAGATGTCGTCGGCGCCGGCGATCGCGCTCGTCTGATCGCGGGTCTCTCCCTGATCGCGGATCAGCTGCTGGAGGTGCTCGATCACCGAGAAGAACAGCTTGCGCAGCTCGGTCAGCTTGGTCTCGGCATCCTTCTGGTGCGGCAACGGATCCTTGTTATCCGCCAGCGCCTTGGTCAGTGCATCGATCGAGGACGCCGATTCGCCGCGCAGCTGCTCGGCGCGCGCGTACATCTGCTTCATCTGCTGGACCTGCTGCTCGTGCGCTTCCTTCTGCTTGGGATCGACGCTCGCGCCACCGGGCCCGACCTCCGGCATCGGCTTGTCGGCCTCGGCGAGCGCATCGGCGATCAACCCCTGCAGGCGCTTCATGCGATCGGCGTTGCGCGCCAGCCCGTCGAGGGTCTGGGTGGCGCGCTCCTTCGCGTCGAGGTCCTTGGACTCCGCGGACAGCAGCTTGCCGATCGCCATCTGCTCGCCGTACGCGAGCTCGACCGTCTGCTTGAGATCGGAGAACTGCTCGATCGCCCGCGCCAGCTCCTCGAGGGCCTTGCGCTCGTGCGCGAGCGCGTCCGGCAGCTTGCTCGCCGTCAGCGACTGCCGCGCCTGATCCATCGCCTCGCTCGCGGCGGTCACCGCCGGCAGCGCGGCGCGCACCCGATCGAGCGCCTTCGCCTGCTGCGGATCCTGCTGCGGCGGTGGCGGGTTCGCGGGATCCACCGCGGTGAACAGCCGCGCCTTCACCTCGTCGACGCGATCGCGCAGCCCGCCCTGGCGCTCGGCGAGCAGCTTGGGCGCCAGCCAGCCCGGCAACGGCCCCTCGATCTTCGACATCAGGTCGGCCTTGCCGCCGCCGAACGCGGTCTCCTGCAGCAGCGCGAGCTGATCCTGGGCGACGCCGCGAAGCACGTTGATCGGATCCAGCAGCTGCTCGCGCGCGCGCTTGAGGGCGATCAACGCCGCCTCGGCGCGCGCCACGCCATCCTCCGCCGCGAGATCCTGCAGCTTGCGCCGGGCCTCCGCGATCCGCGATCGCGCATCCTGGACGTAGATGTCGAGCGCCTTGAGCTGGACCATGCGGACCTTCTCTTCGTCGCTACGCTTGTCCTCGGGCTTCTTCGCGATCTGGTCGATCTCGTCGGCGGCGAGGTCCGAGACCACGCCGACCTCGGACACCACGCCGCGCTCGCGATCCGCGAGGTGAGTCAGCGGCCCTTGCTCGGCGAGTGGATCGCTGCCGCCCGTCTGCTTGATCGAGTACCAGGCGATGCGCGCCTCCTCGAGCACCTCGCGCTGCTCCTTGATCGAGGCATCCAGGCGCGCCTCGAGCTTGGTCTCGCTCCTGCGTAGCTCGTCGGACAGCGACTGCACGCGCGCGCGCATGATCGCGAGGTTGCTCTGGGTCGCCGTATCGTCCTTGCGCAGGCGCAGCGCGTCGTTGAACCACGACACCGCCTGCTGCGCGAGCTCGAGCGCCTTCGCGATGTCATCGCCTTCGCCGGCGCGAACCTTCTGCGAGTGCTGCGCGTAGGCGATGCCGAGATCGAACGCGGCGCGGAACCGCAGCTCGGGATCGACGCCCGCCGCGCTGCGCGCCTCGATCAGCAGCTTCTCGGCCTTCTCGTGATCGCCGCCGGCGAGCGCGCCGACGCCCTCGTTGTAGGTATCGCGCGCCGGGCGGTACTCGCCGCCGCAGGCCGCGATCAGGATCAGGATCACCAACGCCTTCACGCGCGATCCTTTCCGCTACCGACGAACAGTGCTGCCAGCAGCAGGAGCAGCGACACGAACACGTAGAACTGGAACTTCTCCGCCGGGATCTCGCGCTGCGCCGCCGCCTCGGCGGACCGCATGATCGGGCGGACGTGCGTCTGCATGATGTCATCGAGCGCGACCGCGGACGTGCCGACCGGGATGTAGACGCCCTCGGTGGTCAGCGCTACCTGCTTCAGCTTCTCGCCGTCGAGCTTGCTGATCACCGGCTTGCCGTCGTGCATCAGCACGCTGCGCGCCTTGGTGTTCGGATCGACCAGCGTGATCTGGCTACCTTCCTCGCTGCCGAAGCCGAGCGCGACGATCCGGATGCCGGCATCGCGCGCCATCTTCGCGGCCTCCAGCGTGTACTGGTCCTGATCGTCACCGTCGGTGATCAGCACGATCAGCTTCGCGCCGGGACCCGCCGGGAAGCTGCGCACGGCCGCCTTGATCGCATCGCCGACCCGCGAGCCGCCGCGACCCGCGCTGCGCGTGTCCGTGGTCGCCAGCGCGGTGCGGAAGAACGAGTGGTCCGGCGTCAGCGGACACAGCGAGGCGGCGCGGCCGGCGAACGCGATCAGGCCGACGCGATCGCCATCGAGCTGATCGACCATGCTCGCGATATCCGCCTTGGCACGCTCGAGCCGCGTCGGCGCGACATCCTCGGCCAGCATCGACCGCGACGTGTCGAGCAGGAACATCACGTCGGCCGACGGCTTCGTGGTCTTGATCGTCTCCTGCTCGCCCTTGCCCTGCGGCCGCATCAGCGCGGCGATCGCGGCGAGCATCGCGGCGAACACGAGGCACAGCTTGAGCACCGTCCGCGCCGTGCTCGCGCGCTCCGTCAGCCGCGGCTGCATCACCGGCGACAGGAAGCTGGCGAGGGCATCGCGGCCGCGCAGCTCGAGCGCCAGCAAGCCGCCGACGATCGCGAGGGCGACCCAGACCAGGTGGATCCTATCGACGTGGAGGTAGGTCCAGTCGGTCACGGCAGCCTCCGCAGCACGGTGCCGCGCAGCACCAGCGCGACCACCGCGATGATCATCGCGATGACCACGAACCAGCCGTAGTACTGGTGGAACTCGACGAACTGCTCCTCCTCGAACGTCGTGCGCTCGAGCTTGTCGATCCGCTTGTAGATGTCGCCCAGGCTCTCGTTCGACGTCGCGCGGTAGTACTCGCCGCCGGTCTCCTTCGCGATGTGCTTGAGGGTGGCCTCGTCGATCGAGACCTGCGTCTGCATCAGCTCGCTGCGGCCATCGGGAAGCTCGACGCGGATCGGCGCGATGCCGGTGGTGCCGGCACCGATCGTGTAGACCTTGATGCCCGCCTTCTTGGCATCGTCGATCGCGGTCTCCTCGTCGATCTCGTGGACGTTCGATTCACCGTCGGTGAGGAGGATGACGACCTTGCTGACCTTGGACTGGGTGCGGAACTCGACGAGGCGCTGGACCGCGAGCTCGAGGCCTGCCCCGATCGCGGTGCCGTCTTCCTCCTGCGGCGCGAACGACAGCTGCTTGGCCGCCGCCGCGAGGTTGCCGTGATCGAGCGTGATCGGGCTGCGGGTCTCGGCGTAGCGCGCGAACGCGACCAGGCCGATCGCGTCGTCGGGGCGGCCGGTCAGCTCGTACTTGCTGCTGCCGAGCACGAACGCCTGGAACAGCTGCTTCACCGCGTCGAGGCGCGTCAGCTCGGTGGTCTTCTCCGACAGATCGAGTGCGCGCATCGAGCCCGAGACATCGACGGCCATCACCATCGCGATGCCATCGCGACGGATCCGCGAGTTCTTGTCACCCGACCGCGGCCCGGCGAGGGCGATCACGAGCGCGATGACGGCGAGCCCGTAGAGCACGTCCGGCAGCCACGCGATCGCCGTGCGCCAGGTCTCGCCGCCGAGCGGCAGGGCGCGCAGCGACGAGAACCGCACGCGGCCACTCGACTGCATCGACCAGAACACCGCGAGCACCGCGAGCGGCGCTGCGAGCAGGAACCACGGGTTCGCGAACTTCTCGGCGAGGAGGTTCACGCGGCCCTCCTCGTGTCGCCGACCAGCACGCGGGTGTCGACGACGAACTGGCGCGCGGCCTCGAGCGTCGCGAGCGACTCGTCCGCATCGGGGCGATAGCCCGCGAACTTCACGCGGTCGCAGCGCTCGAGGAACTCGGTCAGTTGCGTCCGATGATCCTCGTGGAGCTCCGGTCGCGCGGTGGCGACGAGGAGGAACTCCTCGGTGGTCAGCTCGGGAGCGCGGATCTCGTAGCGCGCCTCGAGATAGCCACGCACGATCGACGACAGCTCGACGAACCAGCTATCGGCGCTCGCGGCATCCGGCGCGCCGCGCTTGGCCAGCTCGTCGAGGTGCGCGATCGCATCCTCGTACGCGGAGCGTTGCTGCTCGATCCGCCGGCGCAGCTTGAACCCGCGATACAGGAGCACGCCGCCGGAGCCGAGCACCATCAGCAGGCTGACGAAGCCGAGGATCGTCACCCAGCTGGTGCCGCCGACCTCGGGATCGAGCGGTCCGAGCGCGGGTTGCAGCTCGGCGGTCGCGCGGTCCGTCGGCACCGGCTCGACCTCGAGCGGCACCTCGTCGGTCAGGATCTCCTGGGGCTTCGCCTTGGCATCGTCATTGTTCCGCGCACCGTTGCGCGCATCGATCATCTCGAGGCGCAGCGGGGGCACGCGATGGCGGCCGCTCGTCGGGGCCTCGAGGGTGTACGTCTGCTCGTGCAGCTGGCCGCCGCTCGCGGTGCGCTGGGTATCTCGTGCGAACCCGACGACGCGGAACCGCCCGAGGCGCTGATCGCCGGCCTCCTGGAACGGCGCATCGATCGACACGCCGATCGGCGCTTCGACCTCGAGCCGGACGTAGATCGGATCCGACAGCTTCGGCTTCGCCGGCCACACCTTGACGGTCGCCTTGACCGGGCCGTTCTCGACCACCTTCGCGATCGCGTCTTTATCCGGAACGATCGCGCCGCTCTCGTCGGCGACCTGTTCCGAGCCACCGCACGCCGCGAGCGCGACGACGATCAACAGCCGCTTCATCGTCGCAGCCTCCGCTCGCGCTCGCGGAAGAACTTCAGCAGCGGATCCACCATCGAGCCGGTGGCATCGAATTCGACCAGATCCATGCCGGTCGCGCGCAGCTGATCGCGCAGGTTGCCGACCCGCTTCTTCGCGTTCGCGGCCAGCTCGCTTCGGAACGCGCTCGACCGCGTATCGACCAGGCGCGTGCGTCCGGTCTCGGCATCCTCGAGCGTGACCAGACCTGCCGGTGGCATCACGGTCTCGCGCGGATCGCTGATCAGCGCGGCCACCACGTCGTGCTTGCGATTGGCGTGGCGCAGCACCTGGAGATATCCCTCGTCGAGGAAATCGGAGATCAGGAACAGCACCGCACGGCGCGGCAACACCTGGCGACAGAACTCGAGCGCGGCAGCGATGCTCGTCGACTTGTTCTTCGGCGGCACGCGCGTCGCGCTCTGCAGCCGCGCGAACCAGCCACGGATCGCACGGGGCAGGGCACGTAGTGAGCTCCTGGTCTCCTGCTCGATCACCGGCGCGGTCGTCTGGTCGCGGGCCTGACCGCGTGCGAGCACCTCGCGCACCACGCGCAGCGCGTGCTTGCCGCCCTTGCGCGGCGGGATGTAGAGGTCGGCGCCGCCGTGAAACAGCAGCAAGCCGACCTTGTCGCCGTTCTCGACCGCGCTCATCGCCAGCAGCGCGGACAGCTCGACGGCGGCCTCGAGCTTGCTGCGCTGGCCGCTGCCGAACTCCTGCGAGGCGGAGACGTCGACGAGCAACATCACGGTCAGCTCGCGCTCCTCGACGAAGCGCTTGACGTGTGGCTCGCCGGTGCGCGCGGTGACGTTCCAGTCGATCGCGCGGATGTCGTCGCCGGGGACGTAGGGGCGGACCTCGTCGAACTCCATGCCGCGTCCCTTGAACACGGAGAGGTACGCGCCGGCCATGACGTCGGCGACGTGGCGTCCGGTGATGAACTGGACGCGCTTGACTGCTTGAGCGATCTCCGCGGGGAGCAAGGCCTGACCTCGTTTACGTACTCGTGATCGTGCTCGTGCACGTGCACGTGCACGTGCACGTGCTCGTGCCGGCCTGCGCCCGTTTTGCTTGGAGAGCGGCACGTCCTGCCATGTCGCAAGGCAGGCGGTGCGAGCTGCGACTGTGGTTCCGACCTGCGCCCTGCGTCTCGGCGTCGGGTACGTGCACGATGGCCCGGACTGGCGCCGGAGAGCTTGTGGCGTGGCGGTTCATGTCGCTAGGCAAGAGCACGGTGAGCATAAGGACGTTCGGGATGGATGGCGATCGAGGACGTGCACGTGCACGTGACACGAGCACGGCGACGCCTCACGGCACCGGCACGTTCTCCAGGATCTGGGCAACCACGTGATCCGTCGTCTTGCCCTGCGCCTCGGCCTCGTAGGAGATCAGGATCCGATGCCGCAGGACATCGTGCGCGATCGTCTTGACGTCGTGCGGAGAGATGTACGAGCGCCCCGAGAGCAGCGCCTGCGCCTTCGCCACCTTGATCAGCGCGATCGACGCACGCACCGAGGCGCCGTTATCGATCAGCGGCGCGAGCTGCGGCAGGTTCGAGCCCTTCGGATCGCGGGTCGCCGCGACCACGTCGACCGCGTAGCGCTTGACCTTGTCATCGACGAACACCTGCTTGACCACGTCGCGCGCCGCGAGGATCTCGTCGCACGTCATCACCTTGCTCGCCGTCGGCTCGCTTCCCGAGCCGGCCATGCGATCGATGATCTTCACTTCCTCTTCCTTGGTCGGGTAGCCGACCTTGACCTTGAGCATGAAGCGATCGAGCTGCGCCTCGGGCAGCGGGTAGGTGCCCTCCTGCTCGATCGGGTTCTGCGTCGCCAGCACGAGGAACGGATCCTCGAGCTTGAAGGTGTGATCGCCGAGCGTGACCTGGCGCTCCTGCATCGCCTCGAGCAACGCCGACTGCACCTTCGCAGGCGCGCGGTTGATCTCGTCGGCGAGGATGAAGTTGCCGAACACCGGCCCCTTCTTGACCGTGTACGTGCCCTCGCGCGGGTTGTAGATCTGGGTGCCGATGACGTCGCCCGGCAGCATGTCTGGCGTGAACTGGATGCGCGAGAACTTGCCGTCCAGCGCATCGGCGAGCGCGCGGATCACCAGGGTCTTCGCGAGACCCGGCACCCCTTCGAGCAGCACGTGACCGCCGGCCAGCATGCCGAGCATCAGCCGGTGCAGCATGTCGTCCTGGCCGACCAGCACCTTGCCGACCTCGGCCTTGAGGGACTGGAACCGGCTCTGCAGTTTCGAGACGTCTTCAGTGAGTCGATCGGACATAGGCGTGGGACCCGGAGGAAACGCCCGGGCGGGCGGCCTGTCAACCGCGCGGGGTGACGAGCCATTCCCATTCCTGCGTCATTGCGACAGACGCGACGGGCCGCATGCGACGCCCCATCGGCGGGACGGGTGCGACGCGCTCCACGCGTTTCCAGTGGATTACTCGCTCGACCCCGCTGGCATGTCGTTTGAGTAGCGAGCGAGCAGCTGCCTCGGGGGTGCGCCGGATGCAGCCACAAGGAGTGCCCGTGTCCAAGCTCGTTCTTCTCTCGTTGTCCCTCGCCGCCTGCGCCACCACCGGCGGTCTCACCAGTGAACCTGCTGCTCCACGCACCGGAGTCCAGCTCGATCTGTCGGCGCGTTCCACCGACGACGCGACGCTCGCCTTCCCCGACCCGGTCGACACCCGCGTGCGCGCCGTCGACCGCATGGCCCACGCGATCAAGGCCCGCTACGGCGCCACCACGATGACCGCGAAGCTAGATCTCTGCGTCGCCCCCGACGGTCGCGTCACCAAGCTCGCGCTCGCCGAGAAATCCTCCTACGACGCCTTCGATCAAGCACTTGTCGAGGATGCGGCGTCGTGGCAATTCGCCTCGCTGCCGGGACCGGCGACGGTCGAGAGTTGTCGGACCGCCACCGTCGAGTACCGCGCGCATTAAACAAGCCGTTGACCGATCGACCGCGATTCGAGAGAGTGAACCAGGAGAGTCTTTGATGCGACGCCTCACCGCCAACCAGGACCCGTCGACGATGATGATCATCGTCGATCAGGCCGGTGCCCGCGGTGGCGAGCGTCGCGACTAAGCGATCTCGAGCATCCATCCGCCGCGGGCTCCGGGGACGAAACCCCTGGAGCCCGTCTTGCTTTCGGGCTCCGAGCTGCTCTCTTTCCACCTCGCTTTCCGGGGTGGGGAACCGGAATCGCACATGTCTGATCTGGCGTGGACTCATAGACCTGGCCGCGAGCTGTTACGGCTGGCGTGGCCGATCACCGTCTCGACACTCTCGTTCTCGATGATGACGCTCGCCTCGACGGCGTTCGTCGCGCAGGTCGGCGCCGACGAGCTCGCCGGCGTCGGCCTCGGTAGCGTCGTCTGCTTCACCATAAACTGCTTAGGCATAG
>JAEYYY010000321.1 GCA_023430775.1 Pseudomonadota bacterium | reverse complement strand
GTGACGAGCTGTACGCCGATCGCGTGATCTCCAATGCCGATGCCAAGACCACGTACGGCAAGCTCGTCGAGCGCCACGAGCTCCCCGACGAGCTCCATGCCGACATCGCGCGCTATCGGACGACCAGCGCGTCGTGCAAGGTCAACCTCGCGCTCGACGCGCTGCCGACGTTCACCGCGCTGCCGAAGGACAAGCAGGCGCTGATGCGCGGCTCGATCGAGATCGCGCCGAGCATCGATTACCTCGAGCAGGCATACGACGACGCGAAGTTCGGCGGCTGGTCGCAGCGGCCGTTCATGGATGCCCTGATCCCGTCGCTGCTCGATCCGGGGATGGCGCCGCCCGGCAAGCACGTGATGTCGATCTTCGTGCAGTACGCGTCGTCGGATCTCTCCGGTGGCTGGACCGCCGCGAAGAAGGCCGAGTTCCTCGATCGCACGATCGACACGCTCGCCGACTACGCGCCGGATCTGAAGTCCAAGATCCTGCACAAGCACATCATGACGCCGGCCGACATCGAGGAGCGGTTCGGGATCACCGACGGCCACATCTTCCATGGCGAGCTGTCGCTCCATCAGCTGTTCTTCCTGCGACCGGCACCGGGCTGGGCGCAGTACCGCACGCCGATCAAGGGGCTGTGGATGTGCGGGTCGAGCACGCACCCGGGCGGCTTCATCTGCGGTGCGCCGGGCCGCAACGCCGCGCGCGAGATCATCGCGGAGGACCGCAGGTGACCGTCGATGTCGCGATCATCGGCTCGTCGCCGAACGCGCTGGCGGCGGCTGCGCGGCTGGCTCGCGCGAACAGGTCGGTGGTCATCCTCGAAGCCAGCGAGCAGGTCGGCGGTCCGCTCGCCACCGAGGAGCTCGCTCCCGGGTTTCTCGCGAATACCGGGATGCCGGCGGCGCCGCTCGATCCCGAGCTCGCGCACCTGCCACGCCTCGATGACTCCGCCTTCGAGGTCAGTCGTCGCACCACGGTGACGCGGCTCGCGTCGACGCCGCTGACGCTGCCCGAGCAACGCTTGCCGGCAGCGTTCGAAGCGGCGGTCGCGCTGGTGCGCGCGCTCGATCGCGTGACGCCGCCGGAGCTGAGCGCAGCCGCCGAGCTGTCGCCGATCGCGCAGCAGTTGCTCGCGCTCGACGAGCGCACGGTGCACGACGTGTTGCGCCTGCTGTTCGTGTCCGTCCGCGACTTCTGCGCCGAGGCCAAGCTGTCGGATGCCGAGGCCGCGGTGCTCGCCGGCGTGGCGACGCGGGGGAGAGGTACGGGGCCATTCGCGCCGGGCTCGCTGTTCGGCGCGCTGCGTCTCGCCGCGCAGGGCGATGCGGTACAGCGCTCGACCGTGCGGGGTGGCGTGCAGCAGTTGCCGCGGCGGATGGCGGAGGCCGCGATGGCGAGCGGCTGCGAGATCCGGACCGGCACGAGCGCCACCGTCGACGTCGAGGGCGGCGTCGCCACCGGCGTGCGCCTCGCGACGGGCGAGCGAATCGCTGCCTGGGCGGTGCTGTCGGATCTCGATGCGCGCGCGACGTTCACGCGGCTGGTGTCACCGGCGGAGATCGAGCCGGAGGTCAAGCGCGCGCTGCGCTCGCTGCGCTATCGCGGCACCGTCGCGCGGATCCATCTCGCCCTGCGCGAGCTGCCGCGGTTCACCGGCGTCGACGATGCGGCGCTGCGCGGCACGCTCGTGGTCGCCGGCGACCTCGACGATCAGGAGCGCGCGTGGGATGCAGCGAAGCGCGGTGCGCTGCCGGCGCGGCCGTACATCGAGCTCGCGATCCCGACGCTCGACGATCCGTCGCTGGCGCCGCCCGGGCAGCACGTCGTCGATGTCTGGGTCCAGCACGTGCCGTATGCGTTCCGCGATCGCGCGGCGCTGCTGGCGCGCGTGCTCGATGCCGTCGCGCCGCACGCACCGGGCCTCGCAGATCTGGTGCTCCATCATCACGTCGCGTTACCGCACGATCTCGAGGCGCGGTTCGGGCTCACCGAGGGGCACCTGTACGGCGGCGAGCTGTCGCTCGAGCAAGCGTTCCTGTTCCGGCCGTTCTCCGGCTGCACCGGCTACCAGACTCCGATCCGCAATCTCTACCTGTGCGGCAGTGCGAGCCATCCGGGTGGCTACACCGGGCGCAGCGGCTGGAACGCCGCCGGTGGTTTGATCTAGATCAGAACGCGCCGAGTGCTTGCGCGAGCAGCAGCGTCAGCGCGCCGACGATGCCCGCCGCGGGGATCGTGAAGATCCAGGCGTAGACGATCCGTGTCGCCAGGCCCCAGCGAATGCCGCGCAGCTTCGTCACCGTGCCGACGCCGACGATCGCGCCGGTGATCGTGTGCGTGGTCGACACGGGAATCTGCAGGTAGGTCGCGCCGAACAGCGTCGTCGCACCGGACAGATTCGCCGCGAAGCCGCCGACCGGCTTGAGCGAGGTGATGCCCATGCCCATCGTCTTGATGATCTTCTGGCCGCCCATCGCGGTGCCGAGCGCCATCGCGCCGTACGACGCGACGATCACCCAGTACGGAACTTCGTCGGCGCCGGTCATCACGCCGCCGGCGATCATCACGGCCCAGATCACGCCGATCGTCTTCTGGGCGTCGTTGCCGCCGTGACCGATCGAATACGCCGCGGCCGCGACCAGCTGGCCGGCGCGGAACACGCGGTCGACCTTGCGAGGGCGCATCTTCCGGAACAGCCAGTAGATGATGAAGATCAGCGCACCGCCGAGGATCAGGCCGATCACCGGCGCGATGATGATGAAGCCGAGCACCGGGTACAGCTTGTCGGTGTTGAGCACGTCCCAGCCGCTGTAGGCCACGCCGGCGCCGGAGAGCCCGCCGATCAGGGCGTGCGAGCTCGACGATGGCAGCGCCCACCACCAGGTCAGCAGGTTCCACACGATCGCGCCGAACAGGCCGCTCATCACGACCCAGACGAACGCGTGGTCGGAGCCCTCGATCGTGATGATCTTCGAGATCGTGTTCGCGACGCCCTGATGGAAGATGAACAGCGCGACGAAGTTGAAGAACGTCGCCCAGATCACCGCGAGGCGAGGCGACAGCACGCGCGTCGAGACGATGGTCGCGATCGAGTTCGCGGCATCGTGAAAGCCGTTGATGACGTCGAACACCAGTGCAACGGCGACCGTGATCCAAACGACGCTGGTCTCGTCCATCAGGAGTGCTCGAGGATGACGCCTTCGATGATGTTCGCGACGTCCTCGCACCGGTCAGAAGCGTCTTCGAGGTTCTCGTAGACCTCTTTCCACTTGATGACGGTGATCGGATCCTTCTCTTCCTTGAACAGCCGCGCCACCGAGCGGCGCAGGATCGCATCGGCCTCGTTCTCGAGACGGTTGATGTCGATACACAGCTTGAGCGTGTTCTGCGGATCCTTGAGCTCGCGCAGGCCGCGCATGGCGCCCTCGACCTGCTGGGTGGAGCGATGCAGGCAGTCCGCGAGATCGCGAACATCCGCGGTCATCACCGTCAGCTCGTAGAGCTCGATGCGCTCGGCTGCGGCCTCGACGAAGTCCATCACGTCGTCCATCCGCGTGATCAACCGGTGAATCGAGTCGCGATCGATCGGCGTGATGAACGTCTTGTGCAGCGCCTCGACGCAGCGGTGCGTGATGGTGTCGGTCTCGTGCTCGATGTCAGAGATCCGCCGGCACTTCGCAGGGATGTTCGCGCCGGTGGTCACCAGCGAGAGAAACTCCTTGGTGCCCTCGATGGTGAGCGCCGCGTGCTGTTCGAAGAAGTCGAAAAAGCTGGTCTCGCGGGGCAGGAACCGGCCGAACATGTGCTTCAGCGGTTCTGTAACACACGGCCGTCAACTGGGTGACAGGACCGTGGCGTTTTCGAAACAACCGGAACGCAGGAACTCCACGACGAGTGCGCGCGTCCGGGCGTCGTTCATGATCCACGTGTGCGTGGCGTCGACCTCGGCAAACGCCGCCATGCCATCGAGCCGTGTTTCATCGACGGCGACCGTCCCGTCGTGTGCGACTCCCGCTGGGAACCGGCGCGCCACGGTGAGGCTGCTCGGGTTGACGAGCGAGCGGCCGCGGGTGCCCGCGATCACCGCGAACGCTCCCGGCGGTCTCGGCCACTGCGTGCCGTCCGCCAGCTCGGTACCGGCGGGACCGTAGTACCAGCGAAACACCGCGTTGCTCGTCAACCCGGCGGCCAGCTGGCTGCCGCGATTGGGTGGCGCGAGCATGACGATGCGATGCCAGCGGATCCGTGGATCGTGGAGGTGGCGCACGATCACGCCGCCCATCGAATGCGTCACCGCGCACAGCGGTCGGTCACCGGCATGCTCGACGATCCACTCGCTGACCTCGTTCGCGAGGTACTGGATCGAGTGGCGTCGCGAGGGATAGGTGCGACCGAAGGTGTCGAAGCCGTGCTTGCGGAGGAACCGCGCCATGCCGGCCATCGAACCGTGGCCGCGCGCGAGCCCGTGAAGCAGCACGACGAGCGGCTTCATGGAGTCTCGAGCTCGCGCTTGTCGTACGCGCTGTCGAGATCCGCTTCCTCGCGAGCCTCGTCATCTTCCTCGGCGCGATCGGGGTGATCCGGCGGGAACAGCGCCTCGAGGTGCGTCGGCTTGACCTCGGAGACCACGGCGATCACCGCCTTCGAGAGCTCGGCTCTCTCCACGCGCAGCGCCCGCACCTCGCGCCGGAACGCGAACCGCCGCGCCAGCGTCCCGAACGCGCGCCGCACCAGCCGGATCCGATCGAGTACGCGCAGCGTCGCCCAGCCCGAGAGCGGCAGCAGCACGAGCGCGGCCAGCCCCCACCACGTGCCGAGCTGCCACCACACGTAGCCGACGGTGCAAGCGTACGCGAGCACGACGAGCCCCATGCCGATCAGCATCTTCGTCGTCGCGACCACGTCCTTGCGCGGCGTCAACCGGCTCGATGCCAGCCGCGCGAAGATCAGCGGCGGCACGTGCAATGGTGCGGCGGGCACGGTGAGTGGCAACCACCACGCGATCAGCACGAGCTGGCGCAGCATGCGGCCCACGATCTCGAGCTTGCTCAGATCGCGCGCGAGCTCGCGATCGGTGAGGCCGAGCTCGTCGAGCTTCTGCTGATACGCGAGCACGCGACGCATGATCTCGATCACCTTCGGCTGATCCGCGACCGCGCCGTAATAGGTGTTGAAGCGCCGCGCCAGCTCGACGCGATCCTCGATCGAGATCTCCTGCGGCTGATACAGCCGGCGCACGGTGTCGAGCGCGCGCACGGTCTCCCAGTCCGGTGCGTTGATGGTCAGCCGGCGCAGCGCCGCCCCGATGTCATCGGTGACGCGCTTCACCGCTTCGGGCGTGTGGTCGGGCTCGATCAGTAGCGGCGTGCCGTACTGGACGAGCACGCGACTACGAAACCGCTTGGGATGGATGAAGGTCAGGCCGCACGGCACCACGGCGATCGGTCCGCTTCGCTTCGCACCGCCGAGGGCGAGCCTCGCAGCGCCGGTCTTGAGCTTCGCGAGCTGCGACTCGTCGTGCGAGATGCCCTCGGGAAAGATGCCGATCGTGCCGCCCCCCGCGAGCACGGCGAACATCGCCTCGAACGCCGCGTCGTTGAGCTTCGCCATCTCGGCGGCATCGCGCGCCGGCCCCACCGCCGTCCCGATCTTGCCGTCGGCCTCGACCTTGCGTGCGAGCGGCACCGCGCCGAGGCCGCGCAGCACGGCGCGCATGATGCGGCCCTTGAACAGCGTGTCCTTCGCGGCGAAGTGAACCTTGCGACGGCAGGTGGTGATGATCAGGATCGGATCGATCAGCGAGTTCGGGTGATTGCCCGCGAAGATCACCGGCCCCGCCGGGATGTTCTCGAGACCGACCACCTCGACCTGGCGAAAGAACACGCGCGTGACGATCCGCAGGAACCACGCGAGCACCCGGTACGCCACAGCCCATTAAAACACGTTCCGTCCCCTGCCCGTGCCCGTGCCCGTGCCCGTGCCTCTACCGCCATCTCTGCCGATCAACCTCACCAGCATCGACACCACAGACACGACACGCTCTCGAGCTGCCGCCAGCTTGAGTGCGAGAGCATGGTGATAGACGTCCAGTCGTTCGTGATCGGCTGTTCGGCCATGCCGAAAAAAAACCGACCCGGGCAGAATTACCCGGGTCGGCCAGCCATCCTCGATGCCACGGTCTCACCACCGCAGCACCGAATATTGGTGGACCCGTTGGCTACGCGAGGAGGAGGGAGAACATGCCAACGGGCCCGAACTTTTTGGGGGTTCGCTCTCTCGAGCGTGACCGACCGATGTGCAGTCGGAATGCCACGTTCGGCCCTTGCGGATTCGCGACATTGCGATCGTGTGGAAGCTCCAGCAGCCGGCAGCTTCGAACGTCAGCTCGGTACGAGTAGCCAGTCGATCCGAGGAGGATCAGGTAGCTGGCTCGAACACGAGCCCGGCGCGACGCAGCCGGTCGAGCAGCCGCTGTCCCATCGCGGTCGCGGGTGTGGAGATCCCGGGAGCGCCGAGCGGATCGAATGCGAGGCAGAGGGCCGACTCGCCGAGCATCTTCGCGGTCGAGCCATAGCCGGGGTCGGCGTTGTCGCTCGCGATGTAGAGCATGTGGTCCTTGCCATGCTCCGCCACGAACCGGACCTTCCAGTGGCCGCTCTCGCGCTTCTCCTGCGACGGACCCTCGCCCGGTTGCGGCACGCGCTTCGCGAGCATGTCGCGCAGCTTCGGCCGCTTCATCGCGAACGCGATGCCGCCGAGGGCACCCATCATGCCGACCGCCATCGCGAGCCCGCGCGGCTTGCCCGGCGTCGACATTACTTCGCGATACACGAAGTCTTCGCCGTACGGACAGCCCGCCAGCGCGTGGCCGCGGCGGACGACGCGCGTGTTGATCTGCGCCATCACGAACGGGATGGTGAACATCTTGAGGTGCGGCTCCCAGCCGATGCCGCTCTCGTCGCGGACGTGCGGCCGCGATGCCTTCGATGCTTCCGGATCCGGATCGAGGCCGTACGGGTTGCCGAGGTTCCTGCGGATCGCGACGTCCTTGCCGGCCTCGCGCGCGGTCTCCATCGCCGATGCGATCGTGCCGCCGGAGAGCCCGCCCGAGGTCTCGCCGAACAGCGCGGTGACCTTGCTCGCGTAGCGACCGAACTGGCGGTGGAACTCCTGCTGGGTGGCGAACGTGCCGAGGTCGCTCGGGATCGAATCGAAGCCGCAGGTGTGAACGATGCGGGCGTTGGTCTGCTTCGCGCGCTCGTGATGCTGATCGATCATCCGCCGCATCCACTGCGGCTCGCCGGTGAGATCGCAGTAGTGCGTGCCGGCATCCGCGCATGCCGCGAGCAGCTCGCTGCCGTACTTCGCGTAGGGGCCGACGGTGGTGCAGACGACCTTCGTCCGCTTGACGATCTCTGTCACCTGCGCGCGATCGAGCGTGTCGACGACGAGCGCCGGCACGTTCAAGCCGAGCGCGTCGAGCTTCGCTTGCGAGCGGCCGGCGATCGCCCAGCGCGGCTTGTCGGCGGCGCTGGCGATGTAGTTCGCGACCAGGCGTCCGGTGAAACCGGTGGCACCGAACAGGACGAGATCGAAGTCGCGGGTCATATCGACGGGAGTCCTTTCCAGGTGCCGAGCGGAAACGCCGCCTCGATCGTCTCGATCGCGACGTCGTCGAGCGTGATCGCGTCGGCGCCGGCGAGCTCGTCGACGTGGGCGACGTTCGACGACTTCGGGATCGCGAACGCCTTGCGCGTGAGGTACGCGAGCGCGAGCTGGCGCGGCGTGGCGCCGAGCTGGTTCGCGAGCGCCTCGAGCGGCTTGCCGACGAACCGGCCGCGCGACCCGAACGGGCTGTAGCCGACCGGCGCGATGCCGTGCTTCGCGCACTGCGGGATCACGCGATGCTCGATGTCGCGCTGGCCGAGGTGATAGAGCACCTGGTTGCAGGCGATCTTGCCCTCGCCGGCGAATTCGATCGCCTGCGCGAGCTCCTCGTCGTCGAAGTTCGAGACGCCGTACGCCCCGATCTTGCCGTCGGCGACCAGCTTCTCGAACGCGCGGATCGTGTCGGCCAGCGGATGCTCGCCGGCCCAGTGCAGCATGTAGAGATCGAGGTGATCGACGCGCAGCCTGCGCAGGCTCGCCTCGCAGGCCGCCAGGGTGCCGGCGTAGCTCGCGTTGCGTGGCAGCACCTTCGAGGCCAGGAAGATGCGGTCGCGCTGGCCGGCGATCGCCTCGGCGACCAGCTCCTCGACCCGGCCATTGCCGTACATCTCGGCGGTATCGACGTGGGTCATGCCGCGCTCGATCGCACGCTTGATCGCCGCGATCGCGGACGCGGGGTCGTCGCGCTCCATCTGCCACGTGCCGATGCCGATCACGGGTACGTCTCTCGGGAGCGAACCGAACCGGCGGGTTTGCACGGCCGCATCCTAGCGTATGCTTCGAACGTGTCGACGCTGGTCGAGCAACTCGCGAAGCGACTCGCACTCAGCGAAGCGCTCCCCGCCGCCGACGGCGTGCGCCGCGCCGCGGTCGCAGCGGTGCTCCACGACACTCCCGAGCGCACCCGCGTGCTGCTGATGAAGCGCGTCGATCGCGAGGGCGATCCGTGGTCCGGACACATCTCGCTGCCGGGTGGCGGGTTTCACGCGCACGAGGACGCGAGCCTCCTTGCCACGGCGATCCGGGAGACCCACGAGGAGCTCGGCTTCGAGCTATCGCGCGAGCACTGCATCGGTAGCCTGTCGCCGCTCGGTCCGCGCAGCGCCGGCCCGATCCCGATCGAGGTCACGCCATTCGTGTTTCGCTGCAGCGAACCGCCCGAGGTGGTGTGCGGGCCCGAGGCGCTCGCGGCGTTCTGGTTGCCGCTCGATCTGGCGCTGTCGGGCGCACTCGACAAGCCGTTCGTCTATCCTGGTTCTCAGATGACGTTCCCGAGCTGGGATTACGAAGGCCACGTGATCTGGGGGCTGACGCGGCGGATCCTCGACGACCTCGTAGCCGCTGCCGGATGAGCCTCGACACCACCGCGAAGAATCTCGAAGCCACGCAGCTCGCGCTCGATCGGCTCGGGCTGCGCTTCATCAACATCGACACCGAGCGCGGCTTCCGCAGCTGGCACATCGAGCAAGGCCTGCCGATGACCCGGATCGGCATGAGCGCGTCGGTGATCAACTGGCTCGCCGGACTGTCGAGCCTGTATCTCGTCGACGGTCACCATCGCCACTGGTTCGCGCTGTGGGTGCTCGGCGTCCAGATCCCCGCGATCCTCGCCACGCTGTGGCTCAGCTACCGGCCGCGCGCGTGGCCGTGGTTGCCTCTGTTGACGGCCAGCACCAACGGGATGGCAGGGCTGACCTGCGTGGTCGCGTGCTTCTGGAGCCTCGAGCGGCCGGAGATCTCGATGGCCGCGGTCGTGCTGGTCTCGCAGTTCGCGTTCACGATCTTTCCGCTGCGCGTGCCGTTCGCGTTACCGGCGGTACTGTCGTTTCTCTGCGCGCACGAGGTGCTGCTC
>JAEYYY010000312.1 GCA_023430775.1 Pseudomonadota bacterium | reverse complement strand
CCGCGGCCGATGATCCATCTCGCCTCGGGCGGCGGCAGCTCGCGCCTGGCCCCCGCGCCCGGTCCGCGCGTCAGCTCGAGCGTCGGCGCTGCACCGCTGCCGAGCAGGCCGCGCACCAGCTCGCGCGCGAGGCTCTCGGTGCGCTGTGGCGACAGGCCCGGCGCTCCGGTCGGCTCGACGCGCATCTTGACGCCGGCGATCGTGATCTCGACCGGCTTCACTTTGGCCGGACTGCTTCGGCTTTGTACTGGTAGTAGCGCTCCAGCACCATCTTCAGATACTGCTGCGTGTACTTGAACGGCGGCACCGTGTAGCCGTACTTCGCGAGCGAGCCGAGCCCGGCGTGATAGCCGGCGATCGTCAGCACGAGGTCGCCGTCGACGCGGTTCGCGAGCCAGCGCAACAGCCGCGTTCCCGTCATGATGTTGGTGCGCGGATCGAAGATGTCGCCGGTGGCGCCCATGTCGATCTCGACCTGCGGGTGGACCTGCATCAGCCCCTTGCAGTCCATCGCCGAGACCACCTTGGGGTCGTAGTCGCTCTCGACCTTGATCACGGCGCGGATCAGCGGCACCGGGATGCGATAGAGGTCCGAGGCTTCCTGGATGAACTGGTCGTAGCGATGGAAGCGCTCGGGCGAGTTGTCGGTCGACGGCACCTTGTCGCAGCGCTCGCACGTGCCGCGGCGCGCCGCGGCCTTCGAGCCGCGCTCGGGCTCGGAGGTCAGGACCTTCTTCCACTTGCCGCCCGCCGGCTTGATGTTCGTGAAGTGCACGACGCCTTCGTCGTCGGTCCACGAATAGACATCGGCGGTTGCAGGAGCTAGCCCGACCACCAGGGCCGCGAGCAGGGAAGCCCTGAACCACACACGCAAATCGTAGCGCTTGATCCTCCCGCCGAGCAAACGCTGTATGGTCCGCTCGTCGTGGTCCACGAAACCGACTACCTCGTCATCGGCTCCGGTATCGCCGGGCTCAACTTCGCTCTGCTCGCCGCGGAGCATGGCCGTGTCGTCGTGGTCACCAAGAAGCGACTCGACGACACCAACACCAACTGGGCGCAGGGTGGCGTCGCCGCCGTGCTGGCGGACGACGACAGCTTCGAGCGTCACGTCGAGGACACGCTGGTCGCCGGCGATGGGCTGTGCGATCGCGACGTCGTCCAGATGTGCGTCGAGGCCGGGCCCGCGCAGGTCGAGCGCCTGCTCCAGCTCGGTGTTCGCCTCGATCGCAAGCCCGATGGCTCGCTCGACCTCGGTCGCGAAGGCGCGCACACGCGCCACCGCGTCGTCCACTGGGAGGACGTCACCGGCCGCGAGATCCAGCGCGCGCTCGTCGAGGCGGTCAAGAAGCATTCGAACATCACGCTGCTCGGCGAGCACATCGCGGTCGACCTCCTGTCGATGGCGAAGTACGGCGGAGACCCGGCGTGCTTCGGCGCCTACGTGCTGGACAAGAGCAACGGCGAGGTCAAGACGGTCTGCGCGCGCGCCACCGTGCTTGCCACCGGTGGCACCGGCAAGGTCTACGTCTACACGTCGAACCCCGACGTCGCGACCGGTGATGGCATCGCCATGGCGTATCGCCTCGGCGCCGCCGTCGGCGATCTCGAGTTCGTCCAGTTCCACCCGACGGTGCTGTACCACCCGCTGGCGCGGAACTTCCTGATCTCCGAAGCGCTGCGCGGTGAAGGTGGCGTGCTCAAGCTCGCGACGGGCGAAGAGTTCATGCACCACTACCACCCGATGAAGTCGCTGGCGTCACGCGACATCGTCGCGCGCGCGATCGACAACGAGCTCAAGAAGAGCGGCGCCGACTCGGTGTTCCTCGACATGACGCACCTCGATGCGGCGTTCGTGAAGAACCGCTTCCCGAACATCTATCAGCAGTGCCTGTCGCTCGGCATCGACATCACCAAGCAGCCCATCCCGGTGGTGCCTGCGGCGCACTACGGCTGCGGCGGCATCAAGACCGACAAGGACGGTGCCACCACGGTCAAGGGTCTCTACGCGATCGGCGAGTGCGCGTTCACCGGCCTGCACGGCGCCAACCGGCTGGCCTCGAACTCGCTGCTCGAGGGCATGGTCTATTCGAAGCGCGCCGCGGATGCGGTGAAGCACCTCGAGCGTCACCGCCCCGCGCAGGTCGCCGCGTGGTCGACCGGCGACGCCACCGACTCGAACGACGCGATCGTCGTCTCCCTCAACTGGGAGGAGATCCGCCGCTTCATGTGGTCGTACGTCGGGATCGTCCGCTCCGACAAACGCCTCGAGCGCGCCCGCCGCCGCATCGAGAACGTGCGCGACGAGATTCGCCAGTACTACCTCGACTTCAAGGTCACCAACGATCTGATCGAGCTCCGCAACCTCGCGCTGGTCGCTCACCTGATCATCGAGAGTGCACGCCGCCGCAAGGAGTCGCGCGGCCTCCACTACACGCTCGACTACCCTGAAAAGCTTCCCGACCCGCGCCATTCAGAGATCCAGTTGACCAACGGTCCGGCCAGCAAATAGCGGCCCAAGAGCGACAAGATCTCCACGGCTTGAGTCTTCACACTCGCCGCTGTGAACCCCCGTTGACTGGTTGGTTCACAGGCCCGCCGGCAATGCCCACTTGCGTGTCGGTGAATCTCCAAGTCCTCGATCCGTCCACCTGGCATCTGCCTCGCACTACTGCGGGACATACTCCTCGCTGCCGGATCTTGACGGACGGCCACGCAGCGCGGGGGGCCACGGGAACATGGTGTTCCCGTGGCTTTGCTTTTTCGGTGTGGCCATCCTGTAGGACGGCCACGCAGCGCGGGGGCCACGGGAACACTGGTGGATGATTCCCGTGGCTTTGCTTTTTCGGGCGGCGATTCGAGCGCTTTCGAACCGTCTGCTAGTGTTGCGGGGTGTTTCGCCTCGCCGTCGTCCTGACTCTCGCCATCACCGCCTGTGGTGGCCCCCGCGGTCCATCCACACCCGCGGCGAACGGCGTCCGCGCATATCTCGATGCGCTGAAGAGTGACGACCCGAAGGATGCGTACGATCTGCTGTCGGAGACCACGCGCCGCCGCACCAGCTACGACGAATTCGCCCGCCAGTGGAAGGCGAGTGCGAAGGAGCGCGCGTGGCAGGTCAAGGTCCTCGAGGAGAGCCTCAAGGGCAACCCCGATGTCGGCGAGCGCGCGCTGATCAGCTTCTCCGATGGCAAGCTGGTCCAGCTCGAGCGCGAGGGGAAGCTGTGGAAGCTCGAGTCCGAGCTGGTCAGTCGGTCGCGCGCGAAGCGACCGCGCGATGCGATCCGGCTGTTCGCCGATGCGGTGGCACAGCGCGACGTCAGCGGCATGCTCGGCATCCTGACCACGCGGCGTCGCGAGGGCATCGCGAAGCAGGTCGAGGGCTTCGTCGCCGGCATCGGCAAGCACGTCAACGGTCCGCTCGAGGAGCTCACCGATCGCGCCGAGCTGCGGTGGGACGAGAACGGCATCCGCTATCGCATCGTCCTCAAGCGCGAAGATGGCGAGTGGCGCGTCGACGACATCTACATCCGCCCCGCGCCCAAGGACGACGAGGGCGTGGCCGAGCCCGACGACAGCGAAGATCTGTAGATGCTGTTCGTCGCGCTGTCGTGCCTGCAGGGCCGGCCGATGGGCAGCGCCTTCGACGAGCTCGCGCGCCTCGGTGTCGCGATCCAGCTGACGCCGGGCAATCACGTCACCGCGGGCTTTCGCGATCACGTCGCGCGCTCGGCCGTCACGACGCGTGCACACCACGGCTTCGCGTGGGATTCGCGGCGTGCGGAGACGTGGACGGCGAGTGGCGCCTGCGTGGTCGCATCCGAGTCGGTGCACCCACCGAGGCTCGACTCGCCGGCAGCGGCGACGTGGTGGAGCTGGTTCGAGCGCACGCCGCGGCGGCCGATCCTCGAGACCATGTATCCCGGCTACACGCTCGGCGATGGCGCGGCGATCGAGCGGTTGATGGACCATGGAGTCGCCATCGCCGTCGACATCTCGCACGTCTTCATCCAGCGCACGCAGGGCGCGATGACCGAGGCGACGTGGCGCCGGCTGATGGACTACGAGCGCATCGCCGAGGTCCACGTGTCGGCGAATGCCGGCGAGCACGACTCGCATCGCCCGCTCGCCGACTCGACGTTCGGCCTCGCCTGGGCGCGCGAGCGGCTCGCCGCGGGAACACCTACGGTGGTCGAGTGCTACATGCACCGGCTCGCTGACGCCGACCGCCGCCGCCAGCTCGATCTGTTGCGCAGCTGATCGCGATATCGTCAAGCATGACCCGATCCTCGGAGGACTCGACCGGCGTTCGCACGGTCGTGGCACCCGGCACCGTCGACGAGAGCAGAATCGCGGAGCGCCCCGCTCCCGCGGCTCCGATCGCGAATCGCTACAGGGTCGCGCGCCGGATCGGCAAGGGCGGTATGGGCGAGGTGATGCTGGCGCGCGACGAGCAAGTCGGCCGCGACGTCGCGATCAAGCGGATGCGCGCCGCCGATCCGACGGATCGCCAGGTCACCCGGTTCTTGCGCGAGGCCTCGATCCAGGGCCGGCTCGAGCACCCCGCGATCGTCCCGGTGCACGAGATCGGGCGCGACACCGACAACCTGCCCTTCTTCGCGATGAAGAAGCTCACCGGCATCACGCTCGCCGAGATCCTCGCCGACAAGGCGAACGGCCGCGACTCGCAGTCGAAGATCGGCAAGGAGGCGAGGTTCACCCTGCAGCAGATCCTGCGCGCGTTCGTCGAGGTCTGCCTCGCCGTCGAGGAAGCGCTGCACGCCCTCGCCGAGCTCGCGCGCGGTGGCGAGCCGCAGCTCCTTCTCCGCCTGGGTGGCCTGCGAGCACAGCAGGTCGAGCTCGGGCGGGATGTCGCGATGCGGTGCGCGCGCCGACGGCTTCTCGCCGGAGCGAAACAGCGCGCTCTGCAAGCCATCGTAGCCGCGCGGGTGCATCGGCTCGCCCGCCAGGATCTCGAACAGCAAGCAGCCGAGCGTGTAGACGTCGGTCTGGCCGTCGATCTGATTCGAGATGCCGCGGATCTGCTCGGGCGCCATGTAGCCCGGCGTGCCGATCGTGGTGCCGACCTGCGTCGCGTGCTCGCCGGAGCCGCCGGTGGAATCGACATCGGTGAAGTCGTCGTCGTGCTCGCCGGCGATCTTCGCGACGCCCCAGTCGAGCACGTAGACCT
>JAEYYY010000295.1 GCA_023430775.1 Pseudomonadota bacterium | reverse complement strand
GGTCGCCAGCAAGGATGGCGGTGGCTTCTTCGTCACCGGCCCTGGCATCGAAGCAATCCCCGCATTTCCCGCCGGCGTGAGCTGTTACGTCGAGGAGCCCGACGGCTCGATCGTCTACTTCGAGCATCGCTCCGAGGCGTCGGGCTTCGGCACCAGCACGAAGGTGGCGCTTCCTGTCATGGGAGAGCCGATCCGTCTGACGATGCAGCCGCAGGGCGCTGTGGCCGGTGGTCCTCGGTGCATCGCGCAGCGCGAGCTCGGCACCGACAACGAGAGGAGTGTGGTCTCGAACCCCAACGAGGTACCGGAGATCACGACGGCGGGGATCGGGATCTACGTGTTCGCCAGCGCCGCGGCGTTTCGCTCGATCGCCGTCTACGACATCGTGCCGTAGCTTCAGACGAAGAAGTCGGGCAGCAGCGTCGCGCCCGGCACCATCGAGTACTCGGACAGATCGGTCTTGCCCTCGGCGGCGAGCACCTCGTCGTCGATGAAGAACTTGCCGGTGACGTCGACGCCCTTGGTGAAGATCGCGTGCGCCGCGTCGGCCATGATGTCGGGCTTCCGCGAGCCCTTCATCGCCGCGTCACCGCCGAGCAGATTCTTGATCGCCGCGGTCGCGATCGTGGTGCGCGGCCACAGCGCGTTGACCGCGATCTTGCCCTTGAATTCGCCGGCCATGCCGAGCACGCACATCGACATCCCGAACTTCGCCATCGTGTAAGCGACGTGCGGCGCGAACCACTTCTCTTCCATGTTGAGCGGAGGAGAGATGTTCAGGATCTTCGGGTTCTGGCCCTTCAGCAGGTGCGGGATGCACGTCTTCGAGACCAGGAACGTGCCGCGCGTGTTGATGCCGTGCATCAGGTCGTAGCGCTTCATGTCGGTCATCGTCGTGCCGGTCAGGCTGATCGCCGACGCGTTGTTGACGAGGATGTCGATGCCGCCGAACGTCTCGACGGCCTTGGCCACCGCGGCGGTGACTTGATCCTCGAACCGGATATCGCAGACGAGCGGTAGCGCCTTGCCGCCGGCCGCCTCGATGTCCTTCGCGGCGGTGAACACCGTGCCCTCGAGCTTGGGATTGGGTTCGGCGGTCTTCGCCGCGATCACGACGTTGGCGCCGTCGCGTGCCGCGCGCAGACCGATGGCGAGCCCGATGCCGCGACTCGCACCGGTGATGAACAGCGTCTTGCCCTTGAGAGACATGGGCCGGACCTTACGTCATTACTGTTCGAAGTCGTCCGGGTTCATCGCGTCTTCGAGCAGGTCCTGGTCGTGAGGACGCATCAGTTTGTTGAGCTGCAGCGAGCTCCACAGGCCGAGCACCACGCCGGCGCCGAACACGAAGAAGCCGACGCCGACGCCGACGTACCCGGGTGGCCCCGGCTTGACGGCGACGAACACGCACCCCGTGATCATCGCGATGCCGACGCCGAGCAGCGCGGTGGTGGTGGGCATCACCGGCAACCGGATGCGCTTGCCGGCGAGCACGATGGCGCACGAGATCAGCAGCGACACCACGGCGATCGCGATGCATACGAACGTGATCCAGCCGAGCAGCGAGAACACGCCCGACGTCTTGTAGATGTGCTTGCCGGCGACGTAGTCGAGGGCCTCGGCCTCGTGGCGAAGACTGGCGTCGCCCTCGAACCGCAGGCGCGTGTTGGTGAGCGCCTCGACGCCGGCGCTGCCGATCCGCTCGGCGAGCTCCTCGTCGACGGGCTCGTGCATCATGAAGCGATCGTGGAGGGCGAGTGCGTGCCACTCGTCGACCAGCTCGCTGTTCGACATCACGAGGCAGTCGCCGCTGCCCGACGGGCACGACTCCGTCGACCGCAGGCCGAAGCCGCGCTCGTGGACGTCGCCCAGCGCCGTGACGTAGCCGTTGTCGTGAACGTACTGGAGCTGCGTCGAGTCGGCGTACAGCCACTGGCCGGAGAACAGCGCGAACCCGAGCGCCGCCGCGGCGAGCAGACCGAGCACGATGCCGACGATCGGTGGCATCGGTCGCGCCGGCGGATCGATCGCACTCTCGCTCTCCCTCATAGGCTGCCTCCCGTCGGCTGCGGCATGACCTTACCCATCTCGACGTACTCGTGATGCGCGCCGAGCCACAGATCTTCCGCCACCATCGCGCGACCGGCGCGCGCCGCGATCACCGCCGCGCGCACCACCGCGTTCTTGATGTAGCCGCCCGTCATGTCGAAGCGCTCCGCGAGTGCGTCGAAGTCGACGCGATCGTGGAGGCCGGAGCTCGGCGGCAACAGCTGCCGCCACAGCTTCGCGCGCTCGTCGGCCTCGGGCTCGGGGAAGCGCAGCCGGAAGTTCAAGCGGCGCTGCAACGCCGGATCGATCGCCGCCTCGGCGTTGGTGGTCAGCACCGACACGCCGTCGAACGACTCCATCCGCTGGAGGATGTAGTTGACCTCGAGGTTCGCGAACCGATCCTGCGCGCTCTCGAGCTTGGTGCGCTTGCCGAACAAGCTGTCGGCCTCGTCGAACAGCAGCATCGCGTGGGCGTCCTGCGCCTCGTCGAAGATCTTCGCGAGGTTCTTCTCGGTCTCGCCGACGTACTTGCTGATCACGGCGCTGAGATCGATGCGCACCAGCTCGAGACCGAGCTCGCTCGCCACCACGCTCGCCGCCATCGTCTTTCCCGTCCCCGGCTCGCCCGAGAACAGGCCACTCACGCCGCGCGAGATGCCGAGGTGGCGCTGATAACCCCAGCGCTCGAGGATCTGGGAGCGGCCGCGCACCATCGCGATCATGTCGTGCAGCGTGTCGACGACCTCGTCGGGCAAGATCATCTCGGTGAACCGCGACTTCCTGGTCACGATCGTCCCGTAGTTGCCGAGCTTGAGCGATAGCCGGCGACCGATGCTGGCCTCGAGCGTGGGCACGTCGAGCGCGATGCCCGCCGCGCGCGCATAGCGCTTCGCTTCGTCGACGACGTCGGCGATCGCACCGGGGCCGATCACGTAGCGCGCGGCGAGCTCGGGCGCGTCGCCCTCGCCTGGCGCGTCGAGATGACCCGCCAGCGCCGCGGACCACGCGCGCTCGCGATCCTCGAGCACAGCCCTCGGCAGCGGCACGCTCAGCACCGGCCGCATCAGCTCGAGATCCGCACCGCGCGTGGTGCCGACGAGGAGCGCGCCGGGGTGGTGGCGGATCGCATCGGCGTGCTCGGGTGCCAGGTTGCCGCGCTCGTCGAACAGCGGCTCGCAATCGGCGAGGAACGGCACCGCATCGCGTAGCCGCGCCGCCGCGAGCGCACTGCCCAGCACGGTGATCTTGGTGCGCTGCTCGAGGGCGAGCAGGGCAGGGACGGGGATCACGAGCAGGCGCTTGTCGATCGCCGTCGCGAGCCGGTGCGCCGCGCCCTTGCGACCGGAGCCGCGCGGACCGCGCAGCGCGATCGCGAGCCCGCCGGGAACCTCGCTCGCAGCGCGAAGCCTCGGCACCAGCGAATCGAGCGCGGCGATCGCGGCGCCCGGCAACAGCACGCCGAGCTCGGCGCCGGGCTCGATCAGCGTGCACAGGTTCGACAGCGGCAGCTGCAACGCATCGTCGCCGAGCAGCCAGGCGAGGGCGTGGCGGTCGAGCTCGAGCGTGCCGCCGAGGCCCTCGCCATCGACGATGATCACGCGCGCGCGGCGCAGCGCCGACCCAGGCAGCATGGTTTGCAGCAGCGGTGCGCTGCCGGTCGCGACGAGGTCGACGCAGGTCTCGAGATACAGCGCGGCCTTACCGCGCGGAGCGAGTGCGTGGCACAGCTCGCGGGTATCGGAGTCGAGGGCGTATGCGATGGCGATCGCGAGGATGATCCGGCCGCCGGGATCGATCGCGAGTCGCTCGACCATGGTCTCGAGTCGCGCCGATCGCGCGGTCGACTTCTGGAGCTCCGCGGCGATCTCTTCGGCAGCCTTCGCGTGCGTCTTCTGTGGCCGCAAGGTGCCGCCGGCGAGTCGTGCGAGGGCAGCCGGATCACGCAGAAAGATCTGGCTCGGCACGCGAGGATCGGCGAACCCCGAGCCCGCATTCAGTCGGCGCAACAACGCGGCCTCGGCGAGCAGCCGGATCTCGCGAACGACCGCGTCGAGATCACTCATTGCAGCCCCAGTACGGGCCCCCCTCATTTCTTCCTCGGTTTCTCCGAAGTGCGAGCGGACAGACCGCGAGGCTTCGGCGTCGGGCGCGAGGGCGGTTCGTCTTCATGCTTCGCAGCCGACGTCCCGGGCTTCGCGAGAGGCGCCTGCTCCATCGAGCGCTTGGAGTCGCGCGTCGGCGTTCGTGACGTCGTGGGCGGCTCGTAGTCCTGCGCCTTCTTCAAGGCCGCCGCGGTCGACGGCGGCGCGGGGCCACGGCCATCATCGACATGCGCTTCGCGTTCGGGCGCCGCGAGCCCATCGGTGCGCATGCCCGTCGGCTGATGCGCGGCGACGCGCGGCCGCAGGTGCTCCGGCACGATCAACGCCGACATGCCCTCCGTGTAGAGCTGGCTACGCTTCTCCGGCTCGGCGATCTCGGGACCATCGAGCATCGAGACGTGATCCTGCTTGTCGGGCACCTCGGGTCCCGGCGCGTCGAGCACGGATCGATGGGCCGGTTTCTCCGGCAGCGGATCGCCGCCGAGCGACGACGTCCTGGCTTCGACCTTCAGCTCCGGCCCTTCGAGCGTCGACGGTGCCTTCTCGACCTCGGGCAGGTCGGGACCGACCAGCGTCGAGCGGAACGGCTGCTCGCCCTCGACCTGCGCGACCGACGCCAGCGCGTTGAGCGCCGACGCGATGAAGCCGGTCACCGAGTCGGGCTCGACGTCGTCGTCGGTGGTGTCGGGCGCTCCCCGGCGACTCTTGATCTGGTGCTCGTCCAGATCGAGCAGATCGTCCTGCGCGTCCTCGAGGCCGTAGAGCTCGTCGCGCAGCTCGGCGACGTTGCCGACCAGCTCCTCGTACTTGCTGTGCAGCGCGGCGAGCGTGCCGGCATCGCCTTGCGTCAGGTTCTGCTGGAGCACCGCGAGCGCTTGCTCGAGCAGCGCACCGCGATCCTCGGCGAACACGAACGTGTTCATGCTGCGGTCGCGACCGTCGACCGCCGCTTGCAGCGCCTCGAGCGCGCGCGTCTCGCGCTGCGGCAGGTAGAGCATCGGGATCGACAGGTTCTGGCGGGCCAGGATCCCCTGCACCGCGTCGAGCACCCGCGAGCGATGCTCGAGCTCGAGATCCTGGACCTCGGGACCGGCGTGCTCTGGTAGCTCCTTGTCGCGCTCGCCGTGGAGCGTCTCGGACTCGAGCGTCTCGAGGCGTTGCTCTCGCTCGAGCTCCGGTCCTTCGAGCTCCTTGTCCTCGAGCCGCACCCGCCTAGCCTACTCGGTCTTCTCCCACCACTGACACCACCAATCGCCGCCGACGAGGATCCGCAGCTTGGGGTGCCAGCAATACGAGATGTTCTCGTCGGGGTTCAGATAGAACAGGCAATTGTCACACTTCTCGTCGCCATAAGGCTTGCCCTTGAGCACGGCATCCTCGGCGAGGTGCTTGAGCTGGAGCGACAGCTCCTCGTCGATCTTCTTCGGCTCGGGCTTGGGCAGGTCGTCGTCGGCCATTGCCGGCCGAACGTATCACTTCGCTCGCTTGCGAAGCGACTGTGCGAACCACGCGACTGTCTCGGTCATGCCATCGGCGACCTTGTGCGTGGGCACGTAGCCGAGCGCGGCGCTGATCTTGTCGATCGCCGCCTGCGAGTGCGGGATGTCGCCGGTGCGCGGCGGCTCGAACACCGGCTCGGCCTTCGCGACATCGGGGAAGTCCTTCGCGAGGTCTTCCTTGATCATCGCGAACAGCTGCCTGAGATCGGTCTTCTCGTTGCAGCCGCAGTTGTAGACCGTGCCCGTCACGCCGGCATCGGGTGCGGTGGCCGCGAGCAGGTTCGCCTGGACGATGTTGTCGACGTAGCAGAAGTCGCGGCTGTTGGTGCCGTCGCCGAAGATCACGCAGGGGCGGCCCTCGATCAGCGCCGCGATCCAGCGCGGGATGACGGCCGCGTAGACGCCGTCGGGATCCTGCCGGCGCCCGAACACGTTAAAGTAGCGCAGGCCGATCATCTGTAGCCCGTAGACGTCATGGAACACCTGCGCGTAGATCTCGTCGGCGCGCTTGGTGGCCGCGTACGGCGACAGCGGCTTGCCGATCCGGTCCTCGTACTTCGGCAGGCCCGGGTGATCGCCGTACACCGAGGAGCTCGAGGCGTAGACCACGCGCTTCACCCCGGCGTCCTTGGCCGCGACCATGACGTTCAGGAACGCATCGACGTTGTGCGCGTGCGACGCCAGCGGATCCTTGATCGACCTCGGCACCGAGCCGAGCGCGGCCTCGTGCAGCACGATGTCGACGTCCTTGACCGCCTCGACCGCGACCTTCGGATCGCGCAGGTCACCCTCGATGAAGCGGAACTGCAGCCGCTCGTCGGGGTTGATCGCGAGCACGTCGTCGAGGTTGCGCTTGTGACCGGTCAGGAAGTTATCGACGCCGACCACGGTCTGCCCGAGATCGAGCAGCCTCTCGAGGAGCGCCGAGCCAATGAACCCGGCCACTCCCGTCACGAGCCATCGTCGTGGTGAGTTGACCAGGTCCTCGCAAACCTCGTCGTAACGCGTACCTTTCATCAGCCGACCACAGCGTAACCGATCACAGGCTCCAGAATCGGATCCCGCGCGGCGCCTTGTAATCGCGCGGCACGGCGCTCTTGACGTCGATCAGGACGCCGTTGTCCTTCACGCGCTCGAACAGCCCGTTGATGTTGCTGGTGTACTGCTCGTGCGAGACGGCGAACACCAGCGCGTCGAGGTTCTGCATCTTCTCGATCGGCGTCAGGTGGACGCCGTACTCCTCGTGCGCCTCGTCGGAGTTGCACCACGGATCGGTGATCGTGGGCTCGATGCCGAACGCGTGCAGCTCCTTGATGATGTCGGGCACCTTGGAGTTGCGGAGGTCCGGCACGTTCTCCTTGAACGTCAGACCGAAGATGCCGACCTTCGCGTTCTTGAGCGGAACGTCGAGGTGCTCGAGCATCATCTTCACCGTCTTCTGCGCGATGAAGGGACCGACGTTGTTGTTGACGCGGCGGCCGGCGAGGATGACCTCCGGCAGGTAGCCGAGCTCCTCGGCCTTGGTGGTCAGGTAGTACGGATCGACGCCGATGCAGTGACCGCCGACCAGGCCGGGCGAGAACCGCAGGAAGTTCCACTTCGAACCGGCGGCCTCGAGCACGTCCTGCGTGCGGATGCCCATGCGATCGAAGATGAACGCCAGCTCGTTCATCAGCGCGATGTTGAGATCGCGCTGGGTGTTCTCGATCACCTTCGCCGCTTCGGCGACCTTGATCGACGGCGCGCGGTGCACGCCGGCGGTGACCACCGACGAGTAGATGCCGGCGACGCGCTCGAGCGTCTCGTCGTTCTGACCCGACACCACCTTCTTGATCTTGGTGAAGGTGTGCTCCTTGTCGCCCGGGTTGATGCGCTCCGGCGAGTACGCGAGGAAGTAGTCGGTGCCGTTCTTGAGGCCGCTCTTCTCGTCGAGGATCGGGCCGCACAGCTCCTCGGTGACGCCCGGGTACCAGGTCGATTCGTAGATCACGACGTCGCCCTTCTTGATGTACGGACCGATCGTGCGCGAGGCCGCGAGGCTCGGGCCGAGGTCGGGGCGGTTGTTGCCGTCGATCGGCGTGGGCACGGCGACGATGAACACCGTGCAGTCCGCGAGCTTGTTCGGATCCGCGGTCAGCTCCATCTTCTTCGCCGCGGCGAGATCCTCGTCGGCCACCTCGAGGGTGTCGTCGTGACCCTTCTTGAGCTCGTCGACGCGCTTCTGGCGGATATCGAAACCGACGGTGGGCAACGTGCGACCGAACGCGATCGCGACGGGGAGCCCGACGTAGCCGAGACCGATCACTGCAATTTTTTCATCTTCCAGTTTGCGCATCGTTTTTTCTTCGTGGAGGACACCACGGTTAACTCCTTCGATCAACCAACCAAGAGGATGCCGAGGAAGCGACCGGGTGGCATGAGGGGGGCGAGAGCGAGCAACTCCTGCTCCTGTGTCTCGTGCGCAGTCGCCACCAGGGCGACTCCATCCATGCACGCGGCCGCGCTGCCATGCTCTCCGAGCAGCTCGAATCCGGTGAGGTCCACGAGTACATGAGCAAATAATTCTGACCCTTCGAGCAACACTCGGGCCAGCTGCGGAACGACCTCGCCGGCGTGCTCGACGCGCGGGGCGGAAAGCAACGCGAGCGAGCCGTGCAGCCACCGCGTGCTGAAGACGCTCTCCTTGTGATCCGTGTCCTGGCCGCGCGCCAGGTCTGGAAGTCCTGGATAACGCACGTTCGCATCGACCACGGCAATCGTCGCGCCGGTCAGATCGCACAGGGCCAACCCGAGCTGGATGATCAGCGGCGGCACGGCCACCTTGTCGTTCGAAGGCACGAACCCGACGACGCGCAACCGGTCGTTGTGAATGCGCCGTGCGACACGAGCGCACGCTGCCTTCAGCTCACCGGAGCGATCATCACCGGTCGCGATCCCGAGTGAGGCCAGGGTCGCGGCAGCATCGTCGGGTGGCATGATCACGACGCGCAGCATAGCTGCTTGCGGACCTGGCCACACACACGGTACGGAGGTCACGTGCTGTCGATCGTCCACGTGCTGTCTTCGTACGGCGTCGGCGGCCAGGAGCGTGTCGCGCTGGATCTCGCGATCGGGCAGCGTGCGCGCGGTCACCGCGTCGGCGTGATCTCGCTGGCGCCACCGCCCGATGGTGCGATGGCGGAAGAGCTGTCGCGCGCGGGTGCAGAGATCGGTCGCGTGCCGAAGCGCGACAGCGGTGTCGATCCGTCGCTGGTCGTCCGGCTCGCCCGCGAGCTGCGCGCACGGGGCGCGGATGTCGTGCATACGCACAACCCGCTCCCGCTGGTCTATGGCATCCCGGCGGCGCGGCTGATCGGCGCCGCCGCGATCCACACCAAGCACGGCAAGAATCCGTCGGGACGCGCGAACCGCTTCTTGCGTCGCGCGGCCGCGCAGCTCGCGCACTCGTTCGTCGCGGTCTCCGAGACCACGGCGGCGCAAGCGCGCGAGCAGCGCGAGATGCCCGAGAAGCGGCTGCACGTGATCCCGAACGGCATCCGTCTCGATCGCTACGCACCGGATGCCGAGGCGCGCGCGGCGATGCGCGTCGAGCTCGGGCTCGGCGATGCCTGGGTGGTCGGCACCGTCGGTCGGCTCGACACGTACAAGAACCAGGCGCTGCTGGTGCGCGCGATGGCGCCGCTGCTCAGCTCGCGGGTTCGCCTCGTCATCGTCGGCGAGGGCAACGCGCGCCCCGAGGTCGAGAAGGCGATCGCCGAGCTGCCCGAGCCGCGCTGGGTGGTGATGACCGGGCGGCGGATGGACGTGCCGCGGCTGATCCACGCGTTCGACGTGTTCGCGCTGTCGTCGACCACCGAGGGGCTGCCGCTCGTCGTCCCCGAGGCGATGGCAGCGGCGCTACCGATCGTCACCACGGCCGTCGGCGGCTTGCCCGATGTGGTGGACGAAGGCGAGACCGGGTTCCTGGTGCCGGTCGATCAGGCCGCGCTCACCGAGGCGCTGTCCGGCCTCGAGAAGAATCGCGAGCTGGCGCGCGAGATGGGCGCACGTGCGCGGGTGGCGGCGCTCCAGCGCTACAGCCACGACCGCATGGTCGACGAGTACATGGCGCTGTATCGCGAGGCCGGGGCGAAAGACTAGGCGCGCACGCACGGCGAGCAGCTGCAGATCGCCTCGTCGATCATCTTCTCGTACCGCTGCTTGTAGGTCTCGAACACGACGTCCTTGAGCATCCGCAGATCGCGCTGCGCCGCGATCGCGATCCGGTAGCCGGTGCGGCGGATCAGGCCGAGCGGGCCACCGGCCGGATCGCGCGTCGGTACCAGCACGTCGAAGCAGGCGTCGCCGCGCGCCCACATCACCTCGTCGATGCCGGGCACCTCGATCTCGAGCTGGACCTCGCGGCGGGTCGGGCCACCCAGATAGGGCCGCTCGATCCGCAAACCTCCAGACGACAGATCGAGGGCCAGACCCGAGTGCTCGCGGCCGTCGATCATCTCCCAGCACATCGCCTCGACGTCGATTCGAGGACTTTCTCGACGGTGAATCACCATGAGAAAAATTGTCCCAAGCCGCGACGACCGCGGGCCAGTTTTCGGGGAGGGCTACTGGACTCGCAGGCTCGTCATTCAGGGTCGACGTAGGCGAGCTTGGGCATCGCGATCTGGGTGATGAACATCGCGTCGTTCATCCGTCGATCGGTCGATAACCTGCGGACATCGAACGGATCGATCGGCAGCACGCCGCGCAGCGGCAGCGGCCACAGCCGGTTGACGCCGGTCTTGTTCGATAAGCCGATCCGGTAGCCGGCGGAGGCCAGCGCGTCGCGGATCCGGCCCTCGCGCGCGATCCGGCGACCGACCGGGTAGGCCATCGCGCGCACCGGGCGACCGAGCTGCGCCTCGAGCTCGACGCGCGAGGACAGGCACTCGTCCTCGAGCGCGGCATCGTCGAGCGTCTGTAGCACCCGGTGATAGCGGCCGTGCGACTCGACATCCATGCCGGCGCGAACCAGCGCGCGCACGTGATCCCACTGCATGATCAAGCCATCGGCGGCTTCGGACTCGAGCTCGCGCGACCACTCGACCTCGAGCGCCGCGCCGATCTCGGCGAGGAAGCGATCGACGTCGAGCCCGGGCGTGTTCTTGACCAGCGCGACCAGCTTCGCCCGCAGCTTCGGATCCTTCTTGTCGAGCGTCATCGACACCGGGTAGGTGACGCTGCCGGTGCGCCGGGCCTGGTTGCAGATCAACGCGATCCGCTCCCACCAGTAGAGCCGGCGCTCGCTGGTGAACGCGGTGGCGATGAAGAACGTCGCGCGGATCCCGACCGCGCGCAGGATCGGCAGCGCGGTGTCGTGACACGACAGGTAGCCGTCGTCGAACGTCACCATCACCGGGTTCTCGGGAAGCGGCTCGCCGTCGATGGAACGCACCAGCTCGTCGATGCCGATCGGGGTGCAGTAGCGCGCGATCAGCTCGAGCTGGCGGCGGAACTGGGCCGGCGTGGCGTCGTAGACGTCCGGATCGTACGGGTAGTCCGGGTCGTCCTCGGCGATGTGGTGGTAGGTGACGATCGACAGGTTCGGGACGGGCGCATAGCGCCGCAGCCGCATCACGGCATCGATGGCGCCGGAGCGATGCAGCAGAGAAGCGACGCGCTCGCGCACGAGCATCAGCATACCCAACGCAGGTGCTATGGTGACGGCGGATGTTCGCGATTCCCGGCATCGCCGCCTTGATCGTGTTCATCCTCGTGCGGCCGCAGGAGTACCTGCCGCTGCTCCAGCGGGTGCCGTTCCTGCACCTGTTCGCGGTGTTCGCGCTGGTCGGCTACGTCATCGACGTGCGCCTGCGTCGCACTCAACCGATCGCCACGCCGGCGTTGCCGTGGGCCGGCGCGTTCCTGCTGTGGGCCGTCATCTCGACGGCGATCAACGTTCCCGAGCAGCTGATCCAGAAGGTGCTCGAGATGGTCATCCTGTTCACGCTCTACGGGACGATCGCGCACGGGATCCAGCGGTTCCGCGCGTTCCAGGTCGTCGTCGGGGTGTTCAGCGTGGTCTGCGTGTTTGTGGCCGCGGTGTGTCTGCATCAGGGCATGTCGCCGAAGCAGTGCGTCGGTGGCGAGACCATGGAAGGCGAGTCCGTCGGGCGCCCCGATGGCCGGTCGTGCGAGCTCCACGAGCACTGCCGCGGTCAGGGGGCCGAGCCGGGGCTGCAGTATCGCTGCGAGCACGTCGGCATCGCGGGCATGCACTCGGTCGAGGGGCGCGTGCGCTATCGCGGCGACCTCCAGGATCCCAACGAGGTCGCGCTGGTGATCGCGGTCGGCGGCATCTCGATGCTGGTCTCGTTCATGCGGCGAAAGCGCGAGACCAGCTTCCGGTTCTTCGCCATCCTCGCGCTCGCGTTGTGCGTGACCACGATCATGCTCACCAAGTCACGCGGCGGGCAGATGGCGATGATGCTCGTGTTCTTCGTCTACATGGTGCGCAGGTACGGCGTGAAAGCGTTCCTGCCGGCCGCGGCGATGGCGATCCCGCTGCTGTTGCTCGGCGGTCGCTCCGACGAGAGCGCCGCGATGTCGACGATGGAGCGCTACGAGGCGTGGGCCACCGGCCTCGAGCTGTTCCGCAACAGCCCGCTCTACGGCGTCGGCGCCGGCCAGTTCGTCGAGTACCACTACCTGACCGCGCACAACTCGTGGGTGCTCGCGATGGCGGAGCTCGGCTTCATCGGGCTCGTCCTGTTCGTCTCCATCGTCTACATCAGCGTGAAGTCGGTGCTGATGGGCCTCATCACGCTCCGCAAGGTGCCGGGCTCCGAGGTCGCGCAGGTCTGGGGCATGGCGCTGCTCGGATCGCTCGCCGGTACCATGTTCTCGATCAGCACGCTGTCGTTCGCCTACAAGCCGGTGCTGTGGATCCTGTTCGCGCTCGTCGGCGCGTGGACGAGCGCGATCCGACACCATCAGCCGGACTTCACGGTCCGGCTGAACTGGCGCGATCTCGGGATCATCGTCGCCGCGTGTCTGGCCTTCGTGATCGTGCTGCTGCCGATCTTCCTGAAGGCCAAGGGCGCGATGTAGCGCTTACTTCTTCTTCTTCGCGGGCGGCTTCTTCGCCGCCGGAGCCTTGGCAGCCGGCTTCTTCGCAGCGGGCTTGGCAGCCGGCTTCGCCGCAGGCTTGGCAGCCGGCGGCTTGGTCGGCGACTTCGCCGGCCGCGCGGGGGCCTTGGCCGGGGCAGCCGGCTTCGGCGGCTCGGCGGCGGGCTTCTCGGCCTGCTCCTTGGCAGCCGGGGTGACCGGCTTCACCGGCGACCGGATGGTGATCGGCGGCGGCTTGCCGGTGGGCAGCGGCTTGGCCGGTCGCGGCGGCAACGGACCACGCGGCGGCCGATCGTCGGGATCGATGCGATCGAACTCGTCGTCGTCATCGGACGACTCGTCGTCGTCGTCATCGTCGGACGAACCATCGTCGTCGTCATCATCGCGCAGGATCGGCTTGGCGAACGGCCGGCGCGCGATGACGCGATTGTCTTCCTCGTCAT
>JAEYYY010000116.1 GCA_023430775.1 Pseudomonadota bacterium | reverse complement strand
TGCGTGCCAGGAGCTGGGGCGAGCGATCGATGCGGGACTGTCCTCGACGGTCGAGTCCGATCACCTCCTCACCGCCTGGGGACCGCAGTGCTATCGCCGGATCGCGACGTCCTCGCTACTGCGAGCCCTCGGACACCGGCCGGATGAGGTCGTGGACGTGCTCGCGAGCAAGAACCCGACGGCGGCAACGACCTCGGCGCTGTTCGACGAGCTCGCGAAGCACGAGGTCGCCAACGATCACGAGCTCTGGCGGCGCCGGAGCGAATTCGAGCTCCTCGTCGACGAGCTCGCCAGCGGCGGCGAGCCCGAGCTGGAGCTGGTCGCTTCGGAGTTGAAGAGCCCCGACCGCCGGAGGCGTCACTGGGCAGCGTACGTCCTGCTCCAGGCTGCAAAGAACCCGCTGGTGTTGCCGGATGCTCGAGCTGCGCTGGCGGTGATCGCCCGGGAACACAATCTCACCGGCACGCATGCAGCGAACGCCGTGCGCGAATTCGAGACCTGGGAACGCGAGAATCCGGATCCGGATGCGGTGGCTGCGACCGCGGCGGGCGTTCCTCCGACCACCGCGATTCGCATTCTCGGTCGGAGACGCTTCTTCTGCCGCTCGTTTGTCGCGACCGCGATGCTCGAGACCTACCGCTCCGAGAGTGACCCCGTGGTGAAGATGCTGGCGCACGAGACGATCAAGCTTCGCGAGCAGCGGTGTGGCTCGAGCCTGGCGCGCAAACCAAGGTCGCGCGATCCGATCGAGCTCCTCGCCGAGCAGGGCCGGCTGCGAAATGAGGACAACGCAACGCGCAGCCCACGCGACTGACCACTACACCGCGTTCTTGGGTCGCGTGAAGAACTCGATCAGGATCGGTGCCACGACCTTCGCATCCGCCTGATGCGTCTGCCCCTCGAGCGTCTTGCGCTCCGCCACCGGGACCAGCTTCGCGATCTCGTCGGCGGTCGGCTGCATGAACGCCATGCTCTTGTCGCCGTTCATCACCAGCGTCGGCACCGGGATCGAGCGCGCCACGACGCTGGGAATCTTGCCGTCACCGAGCACCTCGAAGTCGTAGGCGAGCGTGAAGTCGATCTTCGCGATCGCCTCCCACTTGCCGGAGCGCTTCATCTCGTCGAGCGCCTCGCGCGGCATGCCGATGCCGGTCAGGAAGTACTCCGCCGCGTCTCCGGGCGCGCCCGTCTTGACCAGCTCCTCGATTCGCTGCTTCTGCTCCGCGAACGCCTCGTGGCCGAACGGCGGCTCGTAGAGCGCGAGGCGCGTCACCGCGCCGGGACCGAGCTTGACCGCGGCTCGCATCGACAGCGCCGCGCCCGATGACACGCCGTACAGCATCGCCGTGCCGCCGGCGTACTGGACGAGCGCCTTGATGTCCTCGATCTCGCGATCGACGGCGTACGGCTTGACGTCGGTGCTCTCGCCGCGACCGCGTCGATCGTAGGTGTAGACCGTGAAGTGCTTCGCCAGCTCCGCGACCAGCGGCTCGGCGCCGGCGATCGCGCGATGGGTGAGCGCGCCACCGACGATGATGAGTGCCGGGCCCTCACCGGTTCGCGAGAATGCGATGCGGGTTCCGTCGGCAGACTTCACGGTTCCCTCGACGACGTCACTGACCTCGCGATCCGGGGCTGAGACTTTCTCGGCTGCCTTGGTCAGGGCATTGTCCCGATTGTTCGAGTTGCACGCAGCCAGCAGCGGCGTCAGGCAAAGGATGAGCAGGGGCACGAACCTCATGCAGCGATCCAGGGCATCGAACATGCCAGCTGGTCAGGTTGGTGGCCTGCCGTTGGAGCTACGCGGTTGTGGCGCCGGGGCGCATTGGGTCGAGCAGCGACGCGCGCTTCGCATCGAGATCGCCGTGCGCGAGCCTGGATCATGGGGCTAACGATCGACGTCGTCGCCGCGAGCTTCCCAGCCGCGGTTCATCGCCTCGTGCATCCGCGACTCTTCATCCCAGCCACCTTCCACCTTGCGGTCGCTCGCGTCCTCCACGACCGGCGGCTGCTTGGTCGTCGTCGGACGTCGCCGTTTGTGCTTGCGAGACATGCCGTTCATCGGTGCAACGCCGGTGCCTCGAGTCACCGCTCGTCGTTTTCCGCAACGCGGAGCCGTTCACACTCGCGTAAGGCCGCGTCGGCCCGTGGCCGTTGCGGGTATCGATCTTGCTGATCGCGCCGCCATGCGTTGGTTGCTCGTCTTGCTCGCGTCCGGTTGTGCCACCACGGGTGAAGGCGACTTCGGCGAGACCTCGACCGACCTCGACGGCGGCGCGATCGGCGTGCTCGATGGCGCGCTGTGGTACCGCAACATCGGTTGCCCTTCGCCCGATCCGTCGACGTGCTTGCACGAGGCGAGCTTCTGGGTCGATCTCAAGATCCGCAACGACGTTTACGACAAGCGCGTCGGCATCGTGTGGATCGATCAGGTGCGCGAGAGCGAGGCCGGCAGCTGGCACGTCGCCGACGCTCGCTATGAAGGCACTCGCGACGACGGCTTCGAGACCTGGGGCGTCGACGTCACGGTGCGCGTGATCAACGGTATCGAGCCGAACCCGCGGATCCGGTTCGCGGCGTTCGTCGAGATGGCGGGTGACACCGCGTGGGACAACAACGGCGGCGCCGATCACGTCTTGCCGTAAGAACTGGAGCACAATGCGCGATCGATGGGGTTGTCGTCGCTGCAGCTCGATGCGTTCTTCGCCGCCGCGAAGGCGTTGAACTTTTCGCAAGCGGCCGAGGATCTGCACATCACGCAGTCGGCGCTGAGCCAGCGCATCAAGGCGCTCGAGAAGGATCTCGATCTGACGCTGTTCACGCGGTTGCCGCGCGGCGTCCAGCTCACCGAGGCCGGCGCGCGGTTGCTGCGCTATTGCCAGGCGCGCTCGACGATGGAGGAGGAGCTGGTCGAGCAGCTGACGAGCAAGACCGGCGGCCTCGGCGGCATGTTGCGGATCGCCGGCTACTCGTCGGTGGTGAGGTCGGTGTTGATGCCGGCGCTCGCACCACTGCTGCGCGACAACCCGAACGTGCAGGCGCACATCCAGAGCGGTGAGATTCGCGAGCTGCCGGAGCTGCTGCTGACCGGCAACGTCGATCTGATCGTGACCGACACGCCGATCCATCGCGCCGACATCGAGATCATCGAGCTCGGCGAGGAGGAGTACGTGATGTGCCAGAGCGCGAAAGGCGGCGGCAGCGAGCGCTACCTCGATCACGATCCGAGCGACACCACGACGCACCGGTTCTTCGCCGCGCAGTCACGCCACGTGCCCGAGTATCAGCGCGGGTTCCTGGCGGAGACGTACGCGTTGATCGATGGCGTCGCGGCGGGGCTCGGCAAGGCGGTGCTGTCGCGCCACCTGATCGCGAAGGACCGGCGCATCGAGGTGATCGGCAAGTACAAGAGCATGCGGACCAAGGTGGTGTTGCAGCACCACAGGCAGCCGCACTACACCGGGCTCCACAAGGCAGCGGTCGCCGCGCTGATGGCCAAGTGCCCGGGACTCCTCGAAACGAGAGATTAGGAAAACTTATTGCCGGAGCAAAACAAGTAACTTTTCGCAGGGTCGAGGCGTGGCTATGAATGGGCCATCAAACGAACCGAAAGAGCCTCCCCTATGCGCACCACTCACCTGTCCATGACGCTCGCCGCCCTTCTCCTTGGTGCCGGCTGCGTCGATTCCGAAGACCAGATCACCGTCAACCCCGAGGACGTGACGAAGGCCGGCGACGGCAAGTTCGATTCGTCGGTCGAGGCCGTGATCGTCGACTTCGAGTTCGATGGCGAGCTCGTCACCGACTCGGCCTTCTCGGCCAAGCAGCAGATCGACGACCAGCTGCTGTTCACGATGGGCCAGCTCAACGGCGATAACGGCGTCGCGCGTCTCGACAAGACGCAGCTGTCGAACATCAAGACCGTGCAGGAGAACGGCCGGACCAAGATCACGTATCACGCGAAGGTTCCGGTCGCGTGGGGCAAGCGCAACAGCGTGCCCGCGAGCTACGAGCTGATCCTGCCGAGCGACATGGCGTTCGGCGCGCAGCAGGCGTTCTTCGACAAGTACCAGCACGACTGCGTCGAGCCCGGCGCGCACGACATGGAGTCCGGCAACTTCTGGTACTACTACCGGCCGGCCGAGTGCACGCTCGCCGCGACGGACATCAAGCGGCTGACCGCGAGCGTGTCGCTGTCGGCGCTCAACACGACGGGCAAGTACCCCGAGTACGACAAGGTGTGGGCCGACGGCGTGCTCAACGTGGTTGCCG
>JAEYYY010000038.1 GCA_023430775.1 Pseudomonadota bacterium | reverse complement strand
ATGCGGTCACGAGCGAGCGAGCGCGCAACAACACCGGCCGCAACAACACCGGCCGCAACAACACCGGCCGCAACAACACCGGCCGCAACAACACCGGCCGCAACAACACCGGCCGCAACAACACCGGCCGCAACAACACCGGCCGCTCCGCCCGGCTGCTCGTCAGCTCGCGACCACGTGTCGCGGAAGCAACAACACCGGCCGCACCGCCCGGCTGCTCGTCAGCTCGCGACCAGGTGTCGCGGCCGCAACAACACCGGCCGCACCGCCGCGGCTCGTCAGCTCGCGACGACGTTCGTGATCGTCTTCGTCGTCGGCCGCTCCGCGGGACCGCCACCGATCTTCGCGAGGTTGACGTTGACCAGCTTCGAGACGCCCGGCTCCTGCATGGTCACGCCGTAGAGATTGTCGGCGGCCTCCATCGTGCGCTTGTTGTGCGTGATCACGATGAACTGCGAGCGGTCCGTCATCTCGCGCACGATCTCGTTGTAGCGATCGACGTTCGCCTCGTCGAGCGGCGCATCGACCTCGTCGAGGATGCAGAACGGCGACGGCTTGATCAGGAAGATCGAGAACACCAGGGCGACGGCGGTGAGCGCCTTCTCGCCACCGGAGAGCTGATCGACGGTGACGTTCTTCTTGCCGGGCGGCTGCGCGAAGATCTCGACGCCGGCCTCGAGGATGTCGCCCTCCTCGCTCGACAGCGAGAGGGCGGCGTGGCCACCGCGGAACAGCCGCGGGAACACTTCCTTGAAGGTGGCGTTGACCGACGTGAACGTGTCCTTGAACAGCTTGCGGCTGGTCTTGTTGATCTTGTCGATCGCCTTCGCGAGCTGATCGACGGCGCGCTCGAGATCGATCTGCTGCGCGGACAGGAACTCGTAGCGCTTGGAGACGTCGGCGAACTCGTCGATGGCGGTGAGGTTGATATCGGTGCCCATCCGATCGATCAGCTCGCGCAGCTCGGTGAGGCGGTTGTCCTCGGTCTCGCCGACCAGCCCGCGCTGGTGGAACTCGGGGAGGACATCGGCGATCTCGAGCTGGTAGCGCTCGAGGATCTGGTCCTCGACCACCTTGCGGGTCATCAGGACCTGGCCGTGGCGCAGCTCGAGCTGACCGAGCTCGGTCTGCAGCGCATCACCGCGGGTGCGGAGATCGCGGGCGGCGAGCTCGATCTCGGAGAGCGCGTCGACGCGCGTCTGATAGGCGGTGCGGCCCTCCTCGAGGACGCGCGACTCGTTGGCCTGCTCCTCGCGAGTCAGCGCGAGCTCGGCGGCGAGCTGCTCGCAGCTCTCGCGTAGCGCGACGGCGCGGCGCGACGACTCCTCGCACTCGGCGCGGAGACGCTCGACGCGAGCTGCCAGCTCGGCATCCGTCTGCGCGAGCCGCAGCGTGGCGGCCTCGACGGCCGAGCGCTGTGCTTCGAGCTGCGCCGCGCGGACGCGGACCTCGGTGAGCGCCTGCGCGAGCTCCTCGAGCCGGTCGCGGTGACCGCCGAGCATCGCGATCAGGTCGAGCTGGAGCTGCTCGGCCTCGCGCTGCTCCTCGTCGGCGCGCGCGAGCTTGTCGCGGTGCGAGGCCTCGTCGGCGGTGATCGCCGCGAGCCGCTCCTCGAGCTCGTGCTGCTCCTTCGAGATCAGGCCGAGCCGCTCGCGATGGCGCTCGAGCTCGCCGCGCACGCGCGCGTCGTCCTTCTCGTGGCCGACGATCGCGACCTCGCCCTCGTGGACCTGCTTGCGCAGCCCCTCGATGGCCTTGGTGACCTGCGTCAGCTCGGCCTTGGTGGTGTGCAGTCGCTGCGTGGCCTCGGCGAGGTCGTGCTCGAGCTTGCCGACGATGTCGTGCAGCTCGCGAATCTCGCGCTTCTGCGCCAGCACGCCGGCGCCCTGGGCATCGCGCGAGCCACCCGCGATGATTCCGTCCTCGTCGACCACATCGCCATCCAGCGTGACCAGCCGCTCGGCGATGCCGCGCTCGTGCAGATCGATCGCACGCTGCAGGTGATCGACGACCATCGTGCGGCCGAGCAGCCGCTTGCCGACCGCCTCGTAGCCCTCGGCGAAGCCCACCAGGTCGGCCATCCGGCCGAGCACGCCCTCGCCCACCACATCATCGTTGCGATGCGGCGAGGCCTCGACGATCGCGCCCAGCTCGGCGCTGCGATCTTCGAACTCGAACGGCCCGGAGGTGCGCGGCGTCATCTCGAGCAGGAACGTCGCCGCGAGCTCGCGGATCAGCGCCTCGTCGGCGGCCAGCTCGGCATCCATCCGCAGCGCCCGAGCGCGCAGCTCGGCACCGGTGGAGAACAGCTCGGCGTCCGCGGCCAGCGTGGCTGCTTGCTCGGCGTCGAGCGGCGCCTCGATCGGCGCTTCCCACGCGCCATCGACCGAGCCGTCCGCCGACTCGCCGGCGACCGCATCGCCCGACATGCCGGCGAACGCATCGGACACCGCATCGACGAACAGCGTCCGCGCACGCAGCGTGGCGCCGAGCGACGCCAGCTCGCCGTCGGCGAGCATCGCGGCGAACAGCGGATCGGCGAGCGCCGCGTCCGCCACCAGCGACCGCGCACGCAGCTCCGCGCCGAGGTTCGCCAGCTGCGCATCCGCCAGGAGCGCTGCATCGACGATCGAGTCGTCGAACGGGTCTCCATCGGGTGCGTGCAGCGAGCCGGCAACCGGCGCATCGCTCGCGCCATCCAGCGCCTGCTGCGAGGCGGCGAGCCCCGTCGCACTCGCGCCATCGTGTGCCGCGTTCGAGCCATCGAGCGTCTGTGCCGCGTTCGAGCCATCGAACGTCTGTGCCGCGTTCGAGCCATCGAACGTCTGTGCCGCGTTCGAGCCAGCGAACGAGCTTGCGTGGGCTGCCTGCGTCGAGGCGGCGAGCCGCGTCGCGCGCGGTACGCCGAAGGCGTGGGATGCACCGATGTCGGATCCCGCACCCGCGATCTCGGCATCGCAAGCTAGCGAGCGGGCACGCAGTGCCGCGCCGCTGTTGAACAGCTCGGCATCGGCACGCAGCCCGGCGACCAGCGCTCGCGCGCGCAGCTCCGCCGCGATCCTGAGCTGGAGATCGGCGCCCGCGCGATCGTCGGCGACGATCTGCGTGGGAGCGCTACCCTCGGCACGCACGCCGAACGCCGGCGCGGCACCGAACCGCGAGACGTGCGGTGCCGACAGATCGCTGCTCGGGTTGCCTTCGCCCTCGAAGGGGATCGGCCCGCTCTCGAGCGACTGCGGCACGCCCAGGCTCCGCATCGCGGCGCTCTGGAAGCGCGCTTCACCGAAATGATCGTCTCCGACAGGCTCCGGCACGCCCGCCGACGCCGAGGCCGGATCTGCACCGATCGCGACCACGCCGGGCCGCGACGCGAGCGACACGAACGCGCTGCGGCCGGCGCTCTCTTGCTTGAGGTAGCCGATCGCGGCGGCTCCCACCGTGGGCCGCGTGACCAGCACGCCACCGAGGCGATCGCCGAGCGCGGCTTCGACCGCGACCTCGAGCAGCTCGGGCGCACGCACGACATCGGCGACGACACCCTGGATCCCGCGATCGGAGGCGTCGGCAAACGCATCCGCGCGCTGCATGACCGCGCGAGTGCCGCGGGCGAAGCCCTCGTAGCGCTGCTGGATCTCTTCGAGCGACTGCAGGCGCGAGCGCCGGCGGTTGAGCTCGGTGCGCAGCGCCTCGACCTCGGCCTCGCTCTTCGCGACCTCGGCGGCCAGCTGCTCGCGGCGCGCCGCGAAGCCCTCGTTCTGGGTGCCGAGATCGAGCCGCGTCTGGCGCAGCTCGGCGAGCACGTGATCGACCCGGCGCAGATCGCGCTCGAGCTCCTTGGTTCCCTTCGACAGCTGCTCGACCTCGCCGTTGACGCGATCGAACCGACCGGCCGTTTCACCGCGGCGGTGCGCGAGCGCCTCGAGCTGCGCCTGCGAGGTGGCGATCCGCGCCTTGCAGCTGGCGAGCTGCGTGCGCGTCTCCTCGAGGCGGCCCTCGGCGTTGACCAGCATCTGCCGCGCTTCACTGGCAGCGGCCTCGCGCTCGCGGACCTCGCCCTGCTCGCGGGCGACATCGCTCTCGAGCGCCTCGAGCTCGGTGCGCCGCTCGTTCAGCTCGAGCTGGCCGCGCTCGCGCTGCGCGATCACCTCGTCGATCTCGGTGCGCGCACCGGCGATCCGGTGATCGAGCTCGTCGGCCTCGCGAAGCTCGAAGCCGATCTTGGAATCGCCGAGCCGGATCTTGTTATCGAGCTCGTAGACCTTCTCCTGGACCCCGACGAGCCGGCGCTCCTCGACCACCAGCTCGGCGCGCTCGGCGACCACCGTGGCGTCCTTGACGGCCCAGTCGGTGCGCACGGTCTCGAGCTCGGTCTTGACGTCGGAGAGCCGGCCGCTGACCAGCGAGTGCTCTCCCGCGAGCTCGAGCCAGCGGTGCGACGCCTTCCACAGCTCGATCTCCTTCATCTCGGACTTGTACTTGCGGTAGCGCTCGGCCTTCTGGGCCTGCCGCCGCAGCGTGCCCATCCGCTTGTCGAGCTCGCTGACGATGTCCGAGACGCGCATCAGGTTCTGGCGCGTCTGCTCGAGCTTGCGCTCGGCCGCCTTCTTCTTGGACTTGAACTTGGTGATGCCCGCGGCTTCTTCGATGATCGCGCGGCGATCCTGGGGACGCGCGCTGACGATCTGGCCGATCCGGCCCTGCTCGATGATCGCGTACGCCTTGGTGCCGACGCCGGTGCCGAGGAAGAAGTCCGTGATGTCGCGCAGCCGGCACGGCGTCTTGTTGATGAAGTACTGGCTGATGCCATCGCGGTACAGCCGCCGCGTGATGGTCACCTCGGTGTAGTGCGAGAACTCGAAGGCGGGTGGCTTGTCCTCGAGCAGCTCCTGGACCTCCTCGACCGGAGAGGCGATCGGATTGCCCTCCTTGTCGAGCCACGTCCCTCTGGTCTGGGTCTGAGGCGCTTCCGGAGGCGGCGGCGCCTCCTCGTCGGTCTCGCCGGCCAGCGCCGCGAGCTCCTGCTCCTCGGCCTGGGTCTGGCGGCCGAGCTCGAGGGTCTCGTGCGAGAACCCGACGTCGTCGAAGGTCAGCGAGACCTCGGCCATCGGGGCCGGGGCGCGAGTCTCGGAGCCATTGAAGATGACATCCTCCATGGCCTTGCCGCGCAGGTGCTTCGCGCTCTGCTCGCCCATGCACCAGCGGATGGCATCGACGATGTTGGACTTTCCGCACCCGTTGGGCCCGACGACGCCGGTGATCGACTCTCCGATCTGAACGACCGCTCGGTCGCAGAACGACTTGAAGCCGATGATCTCGACTCGCTTGATTCGCATGACAGGGTGCCGACACTGCACCAACCCCCTGACATCGGGTATTGGTCCGGGGGACGTGCTATCACCACTTGCGTGCGCTGGCTCGCGCTTCTGTTGATCTTTCCGACCGCCCTGGCGCTGGCCGCGCCTCAGGTCGAGATCAAGGCGCAAACCCTGTTGTCGCTGGTCAAGGTGAAGACCCGGGCCGATGACAGCGTCGAGGTCGTCGGCCGCCTGGTCGACAAGCTGACCAGCGACGGCATCGGCGGCCAGAACGTGACGATCCAGGTCGGCACCGAATCGACGGTCGCTCACACCGAGCCCGACGGTCACTTCCGGGGCGTGTTCTCGGTGATCCCCGGACCGCTCCCGATCGAGCTGCGGTTCAACGGCGGCCACCTCCTCGAGAAGGCCGATCCGGTCACCCGCGTCACCGATCCGTCGCGCGCGGAGGTCCAGCTCACCCTCGCCGCCCAGGAATCGCCCGCCGGCATCAAGCTCGAGATCCGGACGATCGTCGAGGACACGCCGACGTCACTGCCGGTCCAGCTCGCGCTCGGCACCGCGGATACCGCGGAGCTCAAGCCGGCGCAGACCGTCGACTCGAACAAGCCGCTCACGCTCGATCGCAAGACGCTCGGTGGCGCCGGCCCCAAGCGCGTTCGCGCGGTGTTCCCCGGCGACGAGCGCCGCCAGCAGGCGACCGCCGAGACCACGTTCGAGCTGACCTCGACGACGACCACCACCGCGGACATCGCGACGCCGAACCTCGCGTTCGAGGACGACCTCGAGGTCACCGGCAAGGTGATCGATCAGGACGGCAAGCCGGTCGCCCGCGCCGCCGTCGCGCTGCTGTCCGGCGATCGCCGGCTCGCGCAGGGGGCGACGGGCGAGGACGGCAACTACTCGTTCAAGGTCGAGGCCGAGGTGCTCGCCGGGGGCATCCAGCAGCTGCCTCACGATTTCGGCATCCAGGTCCAGGCCGATCCACCGATCTCGTACATCCGCGCATCGCGCAGCAATCCGACGATCGTGAAGGTGCAGGCGCCGCAGCCGGTGCCGGTCTCGTACACGATCGCCGCGTTCATCGCGACCGCGCTCGCCGCCGTCGGCTTCTTCGTGGCCCGCGCCAAGCCGTGGAAGCGGTTCCAGAAGGCGGCCCCGGCAGCCGAGCAGCCCAACGTCGAGCTCGGGCCCGAGAGCCCGCTCACCGGCGGCCTGGTCACCAACAAGCCCGGGTTGGTGTCGACGCTGCGGCGCCCCAACGACGACAGCTTCACCGGCGCCGTCCGCGATACCGTGCGCGGGCGCCCCGTCGAGGGCGCGGTGGTGCGCCTGATGATGGGCGATCAGGAGCGCGAGGTGCGGTCCGCCGCCGACGGCAGCTTCGCGATCGACAAGCTCGCGCTCGGCGACTGGAAGGCGGAGGTCGCGGCCCCCGGTCACGTCACCGAGAAGTTCACCGTGTCGATTCCGCACCGCGGCGAGCTCCGCGGCGTGCGCATCGATCTCGTCCCGGTGCGCGAGCGCGTGTTCCAGCTCTATCGCCGCGCCGCCGAGCCGTCGCTCCCCGAGGCCCGGCTGTGGGGCATCTGGTCCCCGCGCCAGATCGTCGACCACGTGCGCGCCAAGCGCCCGAGCCCGGCGATGTCCGAGCTGACGGACTTCGTCGAGGAGGTCTACTTCTCGCCGCGGCTGTCGCCCGAAACCGTGTTGCCGCAAGCATCCGAGCGCGTCGACCGCGCCATCCGCGAACGCGCCAGGGTATAAGCATCCTCGCAAGAGGATGATTACCGAGTAGCCCATGCAGCCTATCGAGCTTCTCCAGCTGGGGATCGCGCTCGTCGTGATCGTGTTGGTCATCGTCCTGCTGCGCCGCGCTGCCGCAAGGAGCAGGGCCCGCGGCGGGACCACCGCCCGCGAGCGCCTCGGCGTCGAGGCCGAGCCCGTCAAGCCGACGCGCGTCCGCAAGACGCCGCGCAAGCACTACGGCAAGCCTGGCGAGCCGGAGCCGGAGCAGCCGGAGGCCGAGGCGCCCGCGGCCGAGGAACCCGAGCCCGACGACGGCAAGTGGGAGGACATCTCTCCCGACCAGGCCGCGCGCGATGCCTACAAGGCCGGTCTCGAGAAGACCCGCGGTGGCTTCGTCGCCAAGCTCGGCAAGCTGTTCGGCAAGAAGAAGATCGACGCCGCCACGGTCGACGAGCTCGAGGAGGTGCTGTTCACCGCCGATATCGGGCCGCGCGCCGCCGACAAGATCTTTCAGTCCGTCAAGAAGGGCTTATCGAAGTCCGACCTCGAGGACGCCGACAAGATCTGGAAGCAGATCCGCCGGACGTCGCGCGAGATCCTGTCGATCGACGCCGCACCGCTCGACCTCACCAAGCACCAGCCGTTCGTGCTGCTGGTCCTCGGCGTCAACGGCGTCGGCAAGACCACCACGATCGGCAAGCTCGCCAACAAGTGGACGCAGGAAGGCAAGAAGGTCCTGCTCGCCGCCGGCGATACGTTCCGCGCGGCCGCCACCGAGCAGCTCGAGGAGTGGGGCAAGCGCGCCGACGTGCCGGTGGTCAAGGGCAAGCCCAACGGCGATCCGTCGTCGGTGATCTTCGATGCGGTGAAGCGCGGCGTCGACGAGAAGTTCGACATCGTGATCTGCGATACCGCCGGTCGCCTGCACTCGAACGCCGGCCTGATGGACGAGCTCAAGAAGGTCCGCCGCGTCTGCGACAAGGCGATGGCCGGCTCGCCGCACGAGGTCTGGATGGTGCTCGACGCCACCACCGGTCAGAACGCGATCTCGCAGGCCAAGACCTTCAAGGCCGACATGGAGATCACGGGTATCGTCCTCACGAAGCTCGACGGATCCGCCAAGGGCGGCGTCGTGCTCGGCATCGCCGACGAGCTCAAGGTTCCGGTCCGCTTCGTCGGTGTAGGCGAGAAGATCGGCGATCTGAGGCCGTTCGATGCAGCTGCGTTCGTGGAGGCGCTGTACGCAGATGCCACCACCGAATCGGCCGCCTGACGCAACCGAGACAGATTTCGCGGTGTCGCGCCACTGATCTGAGGTCGATCGTCCACCAGACAACTCCTCACCCATTTGCTTGAGTGGGGAAAAAGGCGCGTGTTATGAACCTCCTACGAATGCGGGCTAACCATCGATCCGTCCATCGATCCGTCTGGGTGGCTTTCGTATGTGCTGCGGCGTTTGCCGGCACAGCGGTCGCTCAGCCCAAGAAACCAGCGCCGGCGCCGGCGCCTGCACCCGATGCGGGAGGCGAGATCGAGATGGGTGGCGACGAGAAGCCGCCCGCGAAGGATGCGCCGGTCGATCCCAACGAGATCGACATGGGCGTCGACGAGCCGGCGAAGCCGAACGACCTCGAGAGCGACATGGCCGCCGCCGACAAGGCGAACGCCGCCGTCGTCAGCGGGCCGATTCGCAAGACGCCGCTGTCGTGGTCGGACATCATCACCGTCGTCCGCAAGCCGTTCCTCAAGGTCCGGCGCACCGAGCTCTATCCGTTCGTCGGCACCACGATGAACGACAACATGGTTCGCCACTACACCGTCGGTGGCGAGCTCGCGTACTACCTCACCGACGTGCTCGCGATCGGCGTCGAGGGCATGTACTACCAGCGCGCGTTCCGCGAGCCGTTCGATCTCGTCGCTCGCCAGGCCCGCCGCCTCCCCACGGTCAACGAGTACAAGTGGAGCGCCGCGCTCAACTTCCACTACGTGCCGGTGTACGGAAAGTTCGCGATCCTCGACAAGAAGATCGTCACCTGGGAAGTCCAGTTCGTCGCCGGCATCGGCGCAGGTCAGTCGGAAGTGATTCCGCGCGACACCAAGTTCCCCGGCTTCACCAACTTCCTGATCCAGCCCAACGTCGGCGCCGGCATGCGCTTCTTCCTCTCGAAGTGGCTCACCGTCAACGCCGGCGTCCGCGATTACATCTTCATCGACAAGTTCGAGCCCACGAACCGCGAGGTCGGCATGAACGACACCGCGGAGCTCGCGAAGAAGAACGCCGACTCCTCGTTCATCAACAACGTGATGTTCCAGATCGGCATCAGCTTCTGGCTCCCCACCTCCTTCGAGTACACGACCTTCCGCTGAGGAACCCATGAACCTGAAGCACCTCATCCTCGCAGCATCGGTCGCGTTGACCTTCTCCTCGCCCGCCTTCGCCGACGACGACGCCGCTCCGCCGGCCGGTCGCGGTGGCGGCGCCGGTAACGGCGCTGGCGCCGGCAATGGCAATGGCAACGGCAATGGCAATGGCGCCGGCGAAGCTCGCCGCTTGAACGATCTCAAAGATCAGCCAGCCGTCCGTCACCGTCGTCTCCTGGTCTCGGGCCGGTTCGAGTTCGCGCCGCTCTTCGAGTCCACGATCAACGCCGACTTCCGCCACATCATCGGTGGTGGCGCCAAGCTCGAGTACCACTTCGGTGACAAGTTCTCGATCGGCGGCATCGTCGTCGGCTCGACCGCGCTCAACACCAAGCTGGTCGAGCGCATCATCCCGACGCTCGAGCCGAACGTCGACAACATGACGCGCGAGCCGTCGCAGGACGAATTCAAGCTCCGCCTCAACGAGATGCCGGTGCACGGCGCCGTCTACGCGAGCCTCACGCCCTGGTACGGCAAGCTCGCCGCGTTCGGCCAGGCCTACGTCGCCTTCGACTTCTACTTCCAGGCCGGCCTCGCGTTCGCGCAGCTGACCTCGGACTGCCCGGCGTCGGTCTGCAACGACACGCACCCGGGCACCACGGATCCGGCGACGATGGCGCCGCCCGATCTCAACCCGAATAACGACGATCCGCTCAACAACGGCTCGCGCCTCGGCCTCTACCTCGGTGGTGGCATCCACGTCTTCCTGAACGACTTCATCGCGCTCGACCTCACGGTCCGCGACTACGCGTTCCAGGACAATCCGTCGGGTGCCGACGTGTCGGGTCCGCGCGATGGTCCGGACGGCGCGGTGACGTCGGATGACAACCGCTTCGTGCACCACCTGTTCTTCGGTGCGGGCGTGTCGATCATGTTCCCGACCAAGGTGAAGCGGACCAACTAACCGCCGAACCGGACGAACGCGAGAGGGCGCCACGACGGCGCCCTCTGTCGTTTCGGGCATCCCGTGAACGTGATCGTCCCCGTGATCGTGGCCGCGCCCGTGAACGGGAACGCAAGCGTGATGGTGATCGACACCGTGGACGTTACGTTCCGGGTCACGGCCCGAAGCGCCACAGCGTGCTGCCAGACGTCTCGTCGACGGTCGTGAACCAGTAGGCGTCGTCGTGCACCAGACTCGCGTCGACCGCGCCGGAGACCGGCCAACGATGAGCGCGGCCGGCACCATCGATACGGAGCAGGTCGGTCGTGTCATCCGTTTCCTCGAGCGCCGTCCACACACTACCGGCGCGTCCGAGCTCGATGGTCGAGGGCGAGACCGTCGCGATCTCGAACGGTCCCCCTTTTTCGTGCTGCTCGATCAGCACGTCGTTTTCGAGCCATACGAGGCCATCGTCCCCGGTCGGCACCATCCAGAACGGCGCCGTGCGCTTGATCGGGATCTGCACCGTGCGCCCGGTGCGGAGATCGACGATCCGGGCGACCCCGGACTCGACGATCACGAGCTGGTGATCGACCAGGCGAACCCGCTCGCTGCTGAAGAACCGGTGCACGATCGCGAGCTCCTGGGTCTCGACGTCGTAGGTCGCGATGATGGTCTCGCCGATCGAGGACGGGCTGGCTCGCTGGCGAACGATCAACCGGCGCTCGAAGCTGCCGATCAGCGACCAGCACAGCCCATCCTCGGGGCCCGTGCGCTCGACTCGATCCGGGGTGGTGACGTAGAGCCTGCCGCAGCGCTCGAGGTGATCGCTGTACGTCCAGTAGGCGCGATCGTCGATCACGCTGAGGTCGGTCGCAGCCGGATCGATCGTTCCGAACATCTCGACCGCGCCGGTCGCGAGCTCGAGGTGTCGGATCGCGCCATCACCGGACGAGAACCACGCAGCTCCCTCGGTGATCGTGAACGCCCCCGACACCGCCCCCATCGGTTCGAGCCGCGACCCGGGCTGGGCGTCGGCACTGCAGGCCAGCAACCCGAGCACACACGCGACGGCGGTTCGTGCCGGCACGCGATCGCCTACGGACTGCAGTAGTCGGTGGCGCTCTGCGCGCCTTCACGGAGCCGGATGCACGACGACACCGTCTGCTCGTCTCGCTCGAACGTCACCACGATCTGCTCGCCGAGGTCCGCCGGGACCGGCTCGGTCTTGCTCACCGAGCCATCGAAGTTCGCGGTGGTGATGATGCCGACCCCGCGATCACGGTTGAACACGAACACCGTGGCCTCGCTGTAGTTCGCCTCGGGCGGGTACTCGAACGAGGCCCGCGACTCGCCGGTGCCACTGCCCTCGATGCGGAACGTCATCGCGCCCGGGTCCGGCGGCGGGATTGGAATCGACGGCGTGACGCAGCCAAGGCCGAGTGCGAGGCCGAGGCCGAGGCTGAGGACGAGCGAACGCATGATTCCAGGTGAGTGCCGCAGCAAGGCCCGATCCATCACCAGGGTACCGGAAATTGCGTAGATACAGAAACACCCTGCCAATTTCGTTGGCAGGGTGCCTGGCTTCCGTGACGCTGGTTGGCGTTACGGAGCGACCGACGGCCACGCGACCAGCATCGGACGAAGCTGGCGCTGGGTCCCGTCGCGCTCGATCGTGATCAGCGGCCGGCTGCCGGGGGCGGCGTTGTAGATCCGCTCCTGGAGCTCGTTGGCCGAGTCGACATGGTCGCCATCGACGGCGATCACCTTGTCGCCCTCCTTGATGCCGATCTGCTGGGCGGGCGTGTTGGGGAGGACGCTGTCGACGACGGCGCCCTGGTTGGTGTGGAACACGTAGCGGATACCGAGGAAGCCGTGCTCGGGCTGGACCACCTCGACCATGTTCGCGCCCGAAAAGGATCGCGAACAGTGCGGCCGCGACGACATCGTGTCGGCGACCTGCATGGCCATCAGCGTGGTGGCGAGCGCCAGCCCGGAGGCAACGCCCGCCATCGTACAGACGACAGCGACGGTCCCGAGGCCACGACTGCGTTCGTTGGGAAGCAGCGCTTCGCGGCGAAGGACGGGCAGGTTCACGGTATCTGCGGCGGCGGGCAGCTCGGTCGTCGTCTCGTCGGACATTCGATGCCTCACGTTAGATCGTTAAACACTAGAGCGTTGGAACCAGTATAGAGGTCGCGCACGAGCCTGACCACGCTGAAATGCGAGTGCTTCACAAAAGTGAACTGACGAGAGCCAGGCAACCGTCGTGGGGCGATTTGTCGTCCCACCCGGCTCATCGTGAATCGCCTCACGCTCGAATTCGTCGACGGTGACGCGTGATACTTTCGAGCCGGGAGCGTGCCGCCTAGTCCTCGTGTTCGACGACGCCGCCGCTGGCTCGCCATCATCGCAGTCGCGCTGGTGGTGTTGCTGGGCTCGGGATTCGTCGTGCTTCGCGTGTCCTTCCACGGACCTGCGCTGGCGGACAAGATCGCGACAACGCTCAACAAGAAGATGCGCGGCCGGATCGAGATCGGCGCGATCGAGTGGGACTCGTCGGCGATCAAAAAAGCTCTGACAGGCGGCTGGGTCCCGCTGACATTCCGCAACGTCAAGGTGTGGGACGACTGCGCACTCAACAGCGGCGCCGAGGCCCTCGACGAGATCCGTGAGGGGGATCCCAACGAGGACTGCACCCTCGACGAGCGCCCCGACCCCGATCCCGCCTCCAAGCGGCGCCCCCGGAAGGTCCTGCTCGAGACCGAGAAGATCACCGGCGAGGTCGACATCCACGCCCTGATGTTCGGCAACCACGACTTCGTCATCCGCAAGCTGGTGATGCACGGCGGCGAGGTGCTGCTCGAGCAGACCCGCGAGCCCTACCCGCTCCATGCCTACGACCGCACGATCGTCTCGATCCTGACGGCGTTCTACCCACGGATGAAGGCCGGCTTCCGCGCCGGCATCTACGCCGACACGCCGGGGCCGATCTTCGACCTGCGCGACATCCACATCAAGGGCGTCAACCTGACCGTCCACATGAATCCCTACGGCAGCCAGGGAAAGATGTGGGGCTTCGGCACGACCGCGCGGATCGAGAACGTCAACGTCGATGGCGGCGACGACGAGTCGACGTGGAAGAACACCTCGTACCTCTACATGGACCCGGTCGACCCGCTGGTCGCGAAGTTCTACGTCCGCCTCGAGGCGACCGCGCAGAAGGGCGTGCTGCGGCTGTGGGACGAGGGCCCGCGCGACACGTTCCGCATGCCGGCCAAGGGCGAGGCGTATCCGCCGAAGGGTCGCGACGTCGAGTACGAGCTCCCGATCGTCGACGTCCAGCTCGACCGCCTCGCGCAGCTACCGGGCGAGTGGCCGCGCAAGGACTTCGTCGCCAACACGCTCGAGCTCGATCTCAAGGCGAAGACGCTGCCGTGCAAGACCAAGGACGATCCGACACCGGATCCGGCGAAGGGCGCATCGCTGCACGTCACCGGCGAGCTCTACAACTACTGGGATCGCCCGTACGACGGCTCGTGGAACCTCGCGCTCGACGGCAAGAACATGGGCCACACGGTGCGCTCGTGCATCGACTCGGACGTCGGCGGCGATCAGCTCGATGGCAAGATCTCGCTGACCGGCCCGTTCGTGGCGCTGCCGAAGATCGGCCTGTCGATGAAGAACCTCGACTTCGACGTCGATCTCAGTGCCGACGAGGAGCCGCTGCGACTGACGCTGGCCGACGTCGAGGGCAGCATCGACATGGTCAACGAGCAGGGCTCGATCGACAAGACGACGGCGCTGATCCGCGGCGGCAAGGAACCCGGCGAGGTCGTCGTCGCGGCGACGTTCGGCGTCAAGCCGTTCAACGCGCGGGCCCACGTCGAGATCGTGAAGCCGATCGATGTCGCGCGCTTCTTGCCCGCATCGACCAAGCCGATCGGCACCATGCTGCAGGGCCGGCTGACGGCGGTCGGCGATTCGAAGGTCGCGTTCGCGCTCGAGGACTTCGATCTCGCGCTGGGACGCACGGCGACGGAAAAATCGGTCCGCGCGTTCAAGGGGCGGCTGTTCACCAAGGACCAGTTCGACACCCTCAACATCCAGCAGGTGCGCATCGAGGCCGGGCGCACGCGGGCGTCGATCGATGGCCTGATCGACGTGCTGCACGACTTCGACTGCGGCGCCGGCGACTGCCCGACCGACAAGACGTGCGCCGCGTGCTCGCGGACGCGGCTCGAGATCGATGGCTGCGCGCCCGACCTCGGCAACTGGCTGCGCCGGTTCGGACTGCCCGCCTTCGTCGAGAGCGCGTGCAGCACCGGGCTCGGCGGCGCGCCCGTCGTGATCACGGGACCGATCACCAAGCCAAAGCTCAACGTCGCCACCGAGCTCGCCGGGCTGCCGTGCGTCGACAAGCTGTCGATCCTCGACTCGCAGTTCGACTCGGCGTCGGGCGTGCTCGACATCCGCAAGATGCGCACCGGCACGCTCGGTGGCTCGCTCGAGGGCAGCGGCCGGATCCGCACCGGCGATAGCTCGACCGGGCGGCCGGCGCAGATCGAGAAGCTGCACGTCGATGGGCGGAAGCTCGACGCGACGAAGATCTGCGGCCTCGGCAACGTCGTCAAGGGCACGATCGATACCGTCGATGTCGATCTGACCGGCACGCTGGTGAAGCGCGAGCCGATGGAGTGGCTGAACCTCGCGAAGGTTCACGCCCGCGCCGACAAGCTCACCGTGTTCGGCGACAAGTTCACGAACATCGCGATGTGCGTCAACCGCGGCGACGACGGCCAGAAGTGCCGGCCGCGCACCGCGTACCTCGACTCCGATGACCTCGCGCAGTGCGAGCAAGGCAAGCGCTCCGGGTTCTGCGCGGTGGCGACGGCGACCCGCGACGGCGGCGGCATCGTCGACGCGACGATCGCGCGGCTGCCCGCGGTCCGGAAGGGCAACGTCACCACGCCGCCGCGGCTGACCGGCACGGTCGCGCTGTCCGACGTACCGGTCGCGATCCTCGAGCAGATCCTGACGCCGGCGCCCGCCCCCACCCCGGCCGGCAAGAAGCCGGCGAAGCCACCGGCCGCGCCGCTCGACATCGGTGGCCTGGCCTCGATGACGCTCCACCTCGATGGCTCGCCCGATGCGCCGCAGGCCGAGGGTGCCGTCCAGCTGTTGCGGTCGTGGGTCGCCGGCTCGTTCCTCGGCGACATGCAGATCGCGGTGACCCCGGGCAAGGTCGGTAACATCCCGGGCATCGCGTTCTCGGGCCGGGCGCTCGCGGGCCGGCTCCAGATCTCGGGCAACCTCGGCACCCAGGCGCCGTTCCCCGTCGAGCTGACGATCAGTGGCCGCCGGATCGAGCTCGATGTGCTCCTCGATCTTCAGAAGCGACTCGGCCTGCCGATGCCGACCCAGGCGTGGGTCAGCGGCTCGGTGTTCGTGCGGCACGAGCTGCGGCCGGTCAAGCCCGTCGAGCCCGAGGCGTGGATCGAGCTGACCGAGATGACCGGCACCGTGATGCACAAGGGCAACGACGGCCGGTTCGTGCCGCTCGCCGTCCGCGCGGTCGATCAGGATCGGACGAAGCAGCCCGCGGTGTCGCTGCGCGTGACGCCGTCGTCGATCGACTTCGCGTGTCGCGATCGCAAGACCGGCGCGCGGATCGATTGCACCACCAAGCTCGCGATCGGTCCGCAGGGCGGCAAGACCGCCGGCACGATCGACTTCAAGGGTCGCGTCACGCCGCAGGAGGTCGCGATCGAGGCGATCGGCAAGCTCGACCTCGCGGCGCTCGGACCGCTGATCGAGACCCAGTTCTCGTGCGTGTCGGGCACCGCGGATCTGTCGGCCTCGATCAAGGGCAACTACAAGAAGCCGAGCTACGAGGCCGCGCTGCAGATCAACCGCATCGAGCTGACGCCGGTCGGCAGCGACGACACGATCCTCGAGGCGAACAGCGGCCTGATCAAGCTCGCGAACGGCAGCCTCGGCTTCACCGGCGTGCGGCTGCGCGTGCGCGATACCCATCGCGATGCCTCGGGCGCGGGTCGCGGCAGCGCGGTCGCCGATGCCACCGCGTGCGCCGGCAAGCAGCGCGGCACCGCGCGCGACGAAGCGGGCGAGCTGTTCGTCAAGGGCGCGATCCAGCTCGACGGCCTCGAGCCGGTGTCCTGGGGCGTGCTGATCGAAGGCCAGCTGGCCGGCAAGATGCTCGGTCTGCTCGCGAAGGACATGATCTCGCAGGCCAGCGGGCTGGCGCGGATCCAGGGAGACCTGCTGCTCACCGGCAAGGGACCGCGCCCGACGATCGCGGGCACGCTGGTGTTCGATCCGCCGCCGCCGTGCAGCGCGCAGGGCGCGAAGCCCGGCGATTGTCTGCGCCCGAACGAGCTGCCGCGCCCGATCACCGTGCTGCCTCGCCTGCTGCGCAAGGAGATCCAGATCAGCGGCGGCAGCATCGAGATCGAGACCGAGACCGTCGACGACGTGCGGTCCTACAAGGTCAGCGTGCTCAGCAACCTGTCGCTGTCGATCGGCGGCGAGGGTCGCGTCACCGTGCTCGACCACGGCTACGCCGAGATCCGCGACGGCAACCTGGCCAAGCTGAACCTGTCGCTCAACGCCGAGGGGCTCGCGTTCCAGCAGCCCGGTCGCCTCGATCTGCTGGTCAGCGCGACCGGCATCGGCATCTCGCGGACGAGCGAGAGCGCGAACCTCGACATCCGCGGCGAGATCACGGTGGTCGACGGCTTCTTCCGCCAGGACTTCGACTTCATCAGCGACAGCATCAAGGCACTGGCCTCGAATGCACCGCCGGTGACCCCGGTGTGGGATGCGTCGTCGCTGATCGGCAACGCGGATCTCGACCTCAAGCTCGACGTTCGCAAGTTCTCCCTCAAGAGCAACATCACGACGATCGACATGTCGGGCCGCGACATCCGGCTGACCTCGACACCGCGCGACCCGCGCCTGCTCGGCACGCTGCGCGTCGACGGCGGCACGTTCAAGCTGCCGGGCATGCGCGCGCGGTTCATCCGCACCGGCGGCACGATCGACTTCGAGAAGGCGCAGCGCGCCGGCAACCCGCGCCTCGACATCCACAGCGAGGCCGACTACCGCGATCTCAGCGGTCAGGATCACGTGATCACGCTGAAGATCGACGGCAACGTCGACTCCGTCGGCTGGGACCTGACGACCTCGACGGGCTACACCCGCTCGCAGACCGTCGCGCTGCTGCTGCTGGGTCGCAACCCGGAGCAGCTGCGCCGCTCGCTCGGCGATCAGATCCTCGGCTCGAACATCAACAACATCGATCCGACGACGAACCCCACGCAGGGCTTCGCCGATCAGATCGTCAAGGACCTCGCCGGCGACTGGGTGAGCGACCTGCTCGAGAACTCGCTGACGCGACTCACCGGCCTCGACGTGCTCCGCATCGAGGTCGGGTTCGGCTCGATCGGCTACCGGATCGAGAAGAAGCTGCCGTTCGCCGAGAACCTGAACCTGATCAACACCACCGAGCAGACGATCCGCGGCTACACGGTCAACGTGCGCGCCGAGCTCAAGGCCAGCTACAAGATCAGCGTCCAGGGCGGCTACCTCGGCAAGAACTTCAACGACCCTGCCGAGCAGGACATCACCGACACCAGCTTCCGCGTGGTGTTCAAGCTGCTCCCCTGATCATGCGTCGCGCCGTCCTCTGTGTGGTGTCGGTCGGGCTGCTCGCGGGCCGTGTCGCCGCCCAGCCGGAACCGGATCCCGTGCCGGTGGTCCCAGCTCCTGCAGCCCCTGCCGACGAGCCCGCCGACGAGCCCGCCGACGTCCCCGCCACCGCGATCACGTTCGATCCGACCACCTGCAAGCCGATCCGGAGGGCCGCGACCGCGTCGTCGGGGATCACGATCCCGATCTCGCTCGTCGACTTCGACATCACCGGTCAGCTCACCGATCCCGAGGCCACGGTGCGCGCCCTGCTCGCGCCGACGATGCAAGCGCACACCGTGCTGTCGGACGACCTCCGCACCCAGGCGCGCGATGCCGCCGCCGCGATCGGCTACCACCTGGTCGGCCTCGGCACGCGCGACACGCCGAACGGCAAGCACGCGGTCCTCGCGCTCGCGCCGATGCCGATGATCCGCAAGGTCGACGTCGATATCGATCAGCGGTTCTTCGACTTCCTCGACACGCCGCTGTTTCAGGACGAGGTCAAGCGCCGCATGCAGCTGCGGCCGGGCTCGTATCTGCCGTGGGATCCGACGGAGAGCTCGTGCCAGCTCGTGCGCGAGCAGAACAAGATCGAGGAGTTCCTGTTCTCCGAGGGCTACTACGATGCGCAGGCGCTCGTCGTGCCGAAGCGCGATGGCCCGCGCGTCACGCTGGTGATCCGCGTCAAGCTCGGCGCCGAGTACAAGCTCCGGCTCGAGGACATCCGCATTCGCGGCCCGGGCGGCAGCAGCGAGAAGCGGCTGCCCGTCGATGCGGCCGAGATCCGGCAGGCGTTCAAACGCCAGCGCTGTCTGGCGTTCGGCAAGTTCTGCCTCGGCACGCGGTTCACCAAGGCGACGTACACCGCCGGCATCCAGCAGGTGATCGACCTGTTTCATCGCAAGCAGTATCCCGGCGTGCGCGTGCGAGCGACGCGCAAGCCGGAGCCCGACCGCGACAGCCACACGATCAGCTTCGAGCTGACGATCGAGCCGCGCCGCAAGATCGATGTCGTGTTCGAGCCGCGGCTCGGCGAAGGCGATCGCACGGTCGCCGACGATGCGCTGCGCAAGCAGCTGACGTTCGACAAGGCCCAGAGCGCGGATGACGTCGAGGCCGAGGCGTCGGCGCTCGCGATCAGCGCGTACCTCCAGACCCGCGGGTTCTTCGATGCCCAGGTGACCTGGTATCGCGTGCAGTTCCCCGACGCGAACTTCGATCGCATCGTCTATCGCATCGTCCAGGGCCGCACGCGGTCGGTTCGCCGCGTCACGTTCACCGGCAACCTCGCGCTGTCGTCGGATCGCAGGCGCACCGAGGAGCTCCTGCTCGAGACCATCGCGACCAAGCCGATCGGCACCACCGCGAAGCTGCTCGGCGGTCGCGCGCCCGTGACCGCGGAGAACCTCGCCGCCGATGTCGATCGGTTGCGCGGCGTCTACCGGCGCGCCGGCTATCGCGACGCCCGGATCAGCGTCTCGGCGGCGACCACACCTGCGGCCCTCGGCAGCGCCGCGTTGACCGCCGCGCTGTTCTCGACCGACACCGACAACGACATCTACGTGCAGTTCGCGATCGATGCCGGGCTGCCGACGCTGCTGACCGAGATCTATGTCGAGCTCGGCAAGGATGACGAGACCAACACCGACGAGCGCCGGGCGTTGTGCCGCGAGGTGCTGAAGGATCTGTCCGAGCTCTATCGCGTGCCGGCGCTGGCGCAACCCGTCAACAACGTGCGCTGCATCGCGACGGCGCCGAACCTCGCGTACAAGGAGCTCGAGGTCGTCGAGACCCGCGATCGCCTGAAGGAGCGGCTGTTCTCGCGAGGCCGACCGCGCACCGTCATCACGCTCGAGCCGCGGCCCAACGCGCCGCACCGGATGAGCCTGATCTACAAGGTCGAGAACTCGCAGCCGCTCAAGGTCGGCAAGCTCGTGCTGCGCGGCAACTTCCGCACGCGCAACTCGATCGTGATGGGCGAGCTCGAGGAAGCGAGCTTCCGCGAGGGCAAGCCGCTGACCGCCGGTGCGCTCGCCGAGGCGACCCGCCGGCTGCGCAACACCGGCCTGTTCGAGTCGATCAACGTGCGCTTGCTCGACATCGACAAGACCACCGCCGGCGCGCTCAACGCGGTCGTCGAGGTCACCGAGCGCTACGACTATCCGCTCGGACTCGAGGCCAGCGTCGGCTACTCGAGCTTCAACGGCGCCTTCGTCAGCCTGTTCCCGTCGATCAAGAACTGGTTCGGCACCGGCATCTCGCTCGACACCCAGGGCACGGTCGGCTTCGATGTCGAGGAGGCGGCCGACGGCAACCTGACGTTCAAGCAGCTGTCGCTCGAGGCCACGCTGCGCATCCCGCAGTGGCTATCGCGGCGCTGGCACATTCCGCTCCAGCCGCTGATCGAGGTCAACGGCTTCATCCGCCGCCAGGACACACCGCGGTTCGGCGTGCTGCGCACCACCGGCGTGACCACCACGCTGTCGCGCTCGAAGAGCTTCCCGCGCACCGAGACCAAGGCCGCGCACGCGGTGACCGGCGGCTTCCACTACGACTATCGCCGCCGCGAGCGCAACGTCGACGTGCTGAGGCCGATCGGCGCCGACGACGACGACGCGCAGGTCCCGATCGCGACGATCACCGGCTCGGTCGGCGCGTTCATCGAGTGGGAGCACCGCAACGATCGCGCAGGTCAGCTCCAGCCGCTCGCCCCGGAGGATGGCTTCCGGCTCGAGGCGCAGCTGTCGTTCGCGCACCCGTACCTGTCGCTGACCTACGGTCAGGACACCTTCCTCAAGGCCTCGGCGGTGGCGTCGAAGTACTGGCCCGTCGGCTCGAACCTGGTGCTGCGCGTCGACGGTCGCTACGACCACGGGTTCCCTCTGGGTGGGGCGGCGCTGCTTCCGGAAGTCGAGCGGTTCTTCGGCGGCGGCGATTCGACGGTGCGCGGCTACGAGGACGATCGCCTGGTCACCGAGCTCGTCCAGGTCGCGGTGCCGCCGCTCGACAACATCACGCAGATCCGCGTGCTGCCCGCGGGCGGCAACATCCGCACGCTGTTCTCGGCCGACGCGCAGCTGCGGATCTACAAGCTGCTCTACACCGCGATGTTCTTCGACGCCGGCCTGATCACCAACCAGTGGTCGACGGTCGACATCGACGATGTCAGGCCGTCGATCGGCATGGCGCTGATGCGTCTGGTGACGCCGTTCGGTGCGTTCGCACTCGAGAGAGCCGTGCCACTTCGGCCGCGCCTCGGCGACTACGCGCGCGGTCGCTGGCACGTCAGCTTCGCCGCCCGCGCCCAGTTCTAGAGTCGATGCTATTGTGGGCCACCATCGGTCGCCGTCGCGATCGAGACGCTCATGCTGCGCGACGACTTTCAGCCAGGGTCCACCCTGGGCCGCTACGAGATCCTGCGGAAGCTCGCGGTCGGCGGCATGGCGCAGATCTATCTCGCGCGGGTGCGAGCCACCGCCGGCTTCGAGAAGCTGGTCGTGCTCAAGCGCATCTCGCCGATCGTGGCCGAGGATCAGGCGTTCGTGCAGATGTTCCTCGCCGAGGCGCGCCTCGCGGCGACGCTGCGCCACCCGAACATCGCCGACGTGTTCGACATCGGCGCCGAGGACGGCTCGTACTACTTCGCGATGGAGTTCATCCACGGTCAGGACGCGCGCTCGCTGCGGCTGGCCGCCGCGGAGCAGCAGCGGACCGTGCCGCTCGAGGTCGCGCTCGGCATCGTCACCGGCACCGCGTACGCGCTCGCCTACGCGCACGCGAAGGAAGGCCCGACCGGACCGCTCGGCATCGTCCATCGCGACGTCTCGCCGAGCAACATCCTCGTCAGCTACGACGGCGCGGTGAAGCTCGTCGATTTCGGCATCGCGCGCGCCGAGACCCGCAAGGCGCAGGTCACCCATACCGGCATGCTCAAGGGCAAGGTGCCGTACATGTCCCCGGAGCAGTGCAAGGGACAGGCGCTCGATCGCCGCTGCGACATCTTCTCGCTCGGCACCGTGTTCTACGAGCTGACGTGCGGCGTGCGGCCGTTCGACGGCCACAGCGAGTACGACACGCTCGACATGATCGCGCGCGGCCGGCTGCGCCGCCCCAGCACGCACGTGCCCGAGTATCCGCCCGCGCTCGAGACGATCGTGCTGCGCATGCTCGCGCGCGAGCCGGACGAGCGCTACCAGTCCGCCGACGACGTGCTCGCGGACCTCGAGCGCTTCATCAGCGACCAGGGCGTCCTGGTCTCCGAGCGCGTCGTCGCGAAGTACATGCGAGAGCTGTTCGCCGACGAGATCGCCGAGTGGGAGGATCCGGGCACGCTGCGCGGCGACGAGCCGTTCGCCAGCATCGCCACCGGCACCGGCGACGAGACCCGGCCCGGCGAGCCGACGATCCCGCTGCCGCTGCGCGCGAGCGTGGAGGCGACGCGCGAGTATCCCAAGGGGCGGCCGCCGACGCTCGACGATCAACCCACCGCCGAGGTTCACATCGACGAGCAATCGGGCGAGCCGATGCAGCCGCTGCTGGTGACCCCGGATGTCCAGGTGTTCATCAAGCGCGCCGGCTCGACGGTACCGCCGATCGCCGAACCGCCGGCGCGCGCGCCCTCGCCGCCGCCGACCCGGCCGGCGCACTGGCCGCGCGTGCCGATGCCGGATCGCAATCGCCCGACCGGCGTCCAGCCACGGATCCGCCCGACCCGTCCACCCGACTTCCAGGACGAGTCACCGACGCTGCGCCCCGAGGACGTTACGTCGACGACGCGGCCGACACGCCCGCCCGACTTCGTCGACGAGTCGCCGACCGAGCAGACCTCGCGCAGCACGGCGCTGCGCCAGCTCGCCGATGTCACCCGCCGCTCGGTGCTGCGCGACACCGCGCACGACGGCGCGCTGCCGTTCGATCCGCTGCTCGCGCGCGGCGACGACCTGCTCGACGAGATCGATCGCGATGCACCGCCCGACGAGACCACCGAGCAGCGCGCCGCGCGCCGGATCAACGAGCTGGTCGCGCGCGTCACCGGCTGGCTGGTCGCCGGCGAGATCGACCAGGCGGTGGTCGCCGCGGAGCTCGCGTTCGAGGAAGAGCACACCGGCGAGCGGGCGCGCCAAGCCCTGGCCGCCGATCAGCCGACGCTCGAGGCCGCGTTCGAGGCCTACCTCGGGGACCTCGATCGCAGCGTCGGCCTGTTCCGGCCCCGCGAGGAGGTCCAGCGCCTCGATCTGCTGCCGCCCGCGCGGCATCTGCTGTCGAAGGTCGAAACCGGCGTCACCGTGCGCGATTTGCTCGACGATCCGGGGATGCCCCGGCTCGACACCAGCCGATGGCTGTGCCGGATGCTCCTCCGCAAGATCATCATCCTCGCTTGACGCGCGAGTGCCCGATCCGCAAGATGCCGGCCTTATGGGACGCAACGATAATCGCCGTACGCTGAAGATGAAGCGCCGCAAGAGCCAGGCGAAGCTGAAGGCCCGCATCAAGCGCAAGATCGCAGCGGGCAAGGCGGCCAAGAAGCCGGCCGCGGCGCCCAAGAAGAAGTAGGCTTACCGGCAGTGAAACCTGCCGATACCCGCTGCGTGATGACGCAGATCGTGATGCCGATGCACACCAACGGTGCAGCGGGCGTCCTGTTCGGCGGCTACATGATGCAGTGGATCGACGTCTGTGCGGGCGTGGCCGCCATGCGCCATGCCGCCGGTGCGGTCACCACGGCCTCGATCGATCGCCTCGACTTCCTGTCGCCGGTGCTGGTCGGCGAGATCGTCGTGCTCCAGGCCCAGGTCAACTACGTCGGGCGGACCTCGATGGAGGTCGGCTGCCGGGTCGAGACCGAGGACATGCGAACTCGATCGCGCCGCTACGTCACCAAGGCGTACCTGACGTTTGTCGGCATCGATGACAAGGGCAAGCCGCGGCCGCTCGAGCCACTCGAGCTCGCGGATGACGAGGATCGCCGGCGCGCGACCGACGCGCAGCGGCGCCGGACCGAACGTCTGCGCGCCGCAGGAAGGAACGCATGATCGTCGACCGCACCACATGGGGACGCCTCCGGGTCACCGGCGGCGATCGCGTACGGTTTCTCCAGGGCCTCACCACGATCAACGTCGAGCAACTCGGCGATGGTGCGCATGGCTGGGGCGCGATCCTCAATCCCAAGGGGCGCGTGCTGTCGGTGATCGACATCGCGCGCAGCGGCGACACCTTCGTGATCGCGTGCGAGCCGGCGCTCGCCGAACCGACGCGCGCGCTGCTCGATCGCTACGCCGTGATGGACGACGTCGTGTTCGAGCCGATCACCGGTCCCGCGCACCAGGTGTGGGACGGCGTCGCCAGCGTGTGGACGGCGCCGATCGTCGAGGGTGCGGGCGCGCAGGCGATCGCCGATTCCGATCCGGCCGTCGAGCGGCTCCGTATCCGCGCCGGCTTCCTGCGCTACGGCGCCGACGTCGACGACGACCACTTCCCGTTCGAGACGCCGCTCGCGAGCTTCCTCGATTACCAGAAGGGCTGCTACGTCGGCCAGGAGCCGGTGTTCCGCGTCCACGCGCAGGGCAACGCGGCGCGCACGCTGCGCGGTTTCGTCATCGAGGGTGCCGATCCGATCGCCGCCGGCACCGCGATCGACCATCCCGCGAAGGCCGGCGCCGGCAAGGTGACCTCGTCGCTGGCCGACGGTGATCGCGTGATCGCGCTCGGCTACCTGCACCGCACGGCGTGGGAGCCGGGCGCCACGGTGACGATCGGCGGCCGCTCCGCGATCGTGCACGCGCTACCGATGGAGCAGCCGTGATCCGGTTCGGGCTCCTGCTCGCGCTCGGCGGCTGCAGCCTGATCACCGACAGCTTCGTCACCAACGATTTCTCGGGCGACCTCTACCCGATCCAGGTCGACACCAGCTCGGGCGCGCTGATGCTCGGCGTGCGCGAGGCCGGTCAGCCGGATCGCCTCGGCGTGCTCGACGCGCTGTCGCCGATCACCCTCGTCGATCCGGGGCCGGAGGCGGCACCGAGGATCGTCGATTCGACGCTGACGCTGCTCGGCATGCGCACCACCGGCACGCTCGATCTACCCCGCGCGCAGCTCACCGACGCCCGCGTGCTCGAGCTCCATCCGTGCGACGACCTCGAGTGCGTGGTCGGGACCGCCGGTCTGCAGCGGCGCTACGAGGCGATCATCGGTGCCGATAACCTCGCCGGCGATGCGGTGCGCCTCCGGCTCGGCGATCAACAGATCTCGATCCTCGCCGATGTCGCCGGCGGAGAGCAGCAGCGCGGCGAGCTGTGCGACGCGGTGTACTCGTCGCCGTATCGCGGTGGCGGTACGCTGGTCGTCGCCGGCACCGAGCTCCCGTTCTCGGGCCGCCGGATCACGATGCCGACCTGCCTCGGCGCGAATCCCGATCCTGCGCTGCCGCAGAGTGCGCGCGGGACCGATGCGCTGATGCTGGTGTCGACCGGCGTCGGTCCATCGTTGCTCGGCGAGGCGGCCTACGAGAGGTACCGGCTGATCGATCCGACGATGCCCGAGCTGACCGCGCTGCCCGCCGGCACCGTGTTCCTCGCGTCCGGCCCGGTCGATGGCCGGCTCGCCACGATCCCGAACCTCGCGATGGTGGCGCGCTCGGGCTCGACACCGCGCGCACCGTGTCGCCACGTGTTCGCGCACCACCTGTTGCTCGAGCGCGATTGCCAGCCCGGCGACGATTGCCCGTGCGAGGACGATGGCGATGGCAAGTTCTGTCCCCTGCCCGCGTTCGTCGAGCTCGCCCCGGCGGCGGGCATCCCGATGCTGGTGATCCCCGACGACAACGCGACGCTCCAGGCGCTGCGCGCCGAGCTGCGGCCGAACCAGGCGGAGGTCGACGGCATCCTCGGCACGAGCGTCCTCGGCTCGCTCGAGATGGACATCGACTATCCGCACGACCGCGTGCTGGCGCGCTGCACCACCGCCGATTGCACGATGCGTGTCGCGCTGCCCGAGCGCGAGGATCGCGATCGCGTCGCGCGCTGCCTCGACATCAAGTTCTAGTCGTCGAGAGAGGTCACGTTCGCGAGCACGTCGGCCGGCTTGCCGGTGGCGACGATCTTGCCCTTCTCGATCCGGATGATCTGATCGCCGAGCACGCGCGCCTCGGCCACCGAGTGGGTGACGTGGACGATCGGCACGGCGATCTCGCTGACCAGCGAGCGCACCAGCTCGATCATCTGGAACTTGAGCTCGCGATCCAGTGCCGAGAACGGCTCGTCGAGGAGCACCAGCTTCGGCGAGCGCGCGATCGCGCGGGCGAGCGCGACGCGCTGGGCCTCGCCGCCGGAGTACGTGCGCGGCCGGCGGTGCGCGAGGTGCGAAACCCCGAGCTTGCGGAGCAGCTGCTCCGCGCGCGCGATCCGATCCGGTCGCGGCAGGGTCCGCGGCATCCCGTACGTCACGTTGCGGATCGCGGTCATGTGCGGGAACAGCGCGAGGTTCTGGAACACGTACGCGAGCTGGCGGCGATGCGTCGGTACGTCGATCCCCTTCGCGGCGTCGAACCAGACATCGCTGGCGAGCGAGATCTGGCCGCGCGCGGGCTGGGCGAGCCCGGCGAGCATCGCGAGGATCGTGCTCTTGCCGGACCCCGACGGACCCATCACGCACGTGATGCCGGGAGGGCAGCGGAGCTCGACGTCGAGCTCGAACTCGCCGCGCCGCAGCGCCAGCTTTGCCTCGAGCCCGCTCATATCCGATGGACGTGCATCCGCCGCGTCAGCTTGTTCGCGAAGTACAGCATCGTGATGCCGAGGATCGTGGTGGCGAGCGCCATGCCGAACACGTTCTCGTCGTGACCACCGAGCATCTGGTCCATGATGTAGATCGACGCCGGCGAGGTACCGTCGATCCGCGCACCAGCGACCATCAGCGTCGCACCGTAGTCGCCGAGCGAGCGTGCGAAGCCGAGCATCGCGCCCGCGATCATGCCGGGCGCAGCGAGCGGCACCACGATCGTCAGCACGGTCCGCGTCGGGCTGGCACCGAGCGTGCGCGCCGCGGAGATCAGATTCGGATCGATCGCATCGAGCGCGATCCGGATCGAGCGCACCACGAGCGGCAGCGAGCCGACCGCGGCGGCGAGCACCGCTCCCTCGAAGTTGAAGATGATCGTGCGGCCGCCGAACAGCGCCTTCCAGGTATCGGCGACGATGCTGTTGTTGCCGACCAGCACCAGCAGGTAGTAGCCGAGCACCGTCGGGGGCAGCACGAGCGGCGCGGAGATCAGCGCATCGACCAGGTCACGGCCCGGCCAGCGCCGCCAGTAGTGGAGCACCAGCGCGAGCGACGTGCCGACGATCAGCGTCAACAGCGTCGCGACGGCGGCGATCTGGAACGATAGCCAGAGGGGCCCCCACGACATGGATCAATCCGGGATGCGGATCACGAACACGGTGCCGAGCCCGGGACGCGACTCGACGTGAATCGTGCCGCCGTGGGCCTCGACCGCGAGCTTGCAGAAGTAGAGGCCGAGACCGCGGTTCGCGCGCGCAGCAGCGCGGCGTGCCTCGACCTGGAAGTAGCGTCCGAAGATCGCCTCGCGCTCGGCGGCCGGCACCGCGGGGCCGTTGTTGCCGATCGCGATCTCGACATACCCCGAGGCAACGTCGCTGCGCTCCACGCGCATCGCGGTCACCGACAGCACACCACCGCGCGGTGCGTAGCGCGCACCGTTATCGAGCAGGTTCTCGAAGATGCGGGCGAACAGATCGCGATCGAGCTGCGCCTCGAGCTCGAGATCGCAGACCAGCTCGTAGCGCAGCTGGCGGACCTCGATGTGCGCGCGGTTGCCGGCGCGCGCTCGCTCGATCAGCTCGGCGATCTTCACCGGTGCGCGGACGACGCGCAGGATGCCGTCCTCGAGCTCGTCGACGTCGAGGATGGTCCCGACCAGCCCGAGCGCCTTGCCGACCAGCGTGGTCGCATCGTCGAGGTAGCCGATCGCCTCGTTCCTGGTCGGCGACTCGTCCTGGAGCACGAGCTCGCGCAGCAGATCGAGATAGCCCTGGATGCCGGCGAGCGGACTGCGCAGGTCGTGGACCACCAGTGCCGCGAGGACGCGCTTCTTCTCGCGGAGCTCTCGTGCGCTATCGAGGTCTGCCGCCGCCGAGCCGTCGGAACGAGCCATCGCCGCGACTATCCAACCACTCGATTGCGACCGCCCTCTTTGGCGGCAAACAGGTGGGTGTCCGCTTGCTTGATGAACTCGAGCGCATCCTCGATCTCGCCGCGCAAGCTGGCGACACCGATCGAGACGGTCACCGGGATCACGGCATCCTCGAACTTGAACTCGGCGGCTTCGACGAGCTTGCGGATCTTTTCGGCGAACTGCATCGCGTTGTAGTGATCGATCTCCGGCAGCACGATCGCGAACTCCTCGCCGCCGTAGCGCGCGAGCACGTCCTCGCGACGGATCCGCGTCTTGATCACCGAGGCCAGGTGCTTGAGCACGTGATCGCCCGCGAGGTGACCGAACGAATCGTTGACGCCCTTGAAGCGATCGATGTCGAACATGATCAGCGACAGATCGCGGCGATAGCGCAGCGCGCGCCCGATCTCGCGCTCGAGCGTCTCGACGAAGTAGCGGCGGTTGAACACCTGGGTGAGGCCGTCGACCGTGGTGAGCCGGTAGATCTCCTCGTGGTAGGCGTTCTCGATGTTGTTGCCCGACAGGAACTTGAAGATGCAGCGACCGACCTTGATGAAGTCGCCGTCGCGCAGCACGTACTCGTCGATCATCTCGTCGTTGACGTAGGTGCCGTTGGTCGACCCCATGTCGCGGAGCATGATCGCGTTGCCGGTGTTGATGATCTTGCAGTGGTTGCGGCTGACCGCTTCCTGATCGATCTGGATGTCGGCCTTGGAGGACCGGCCGATGATGATCTGCGGCCGGTTCAAGTTGAACTTCTTGCCGAGCTCGAGGCCGTAGATCACGACCAGACACGCCTCTTTGGCGACTGGTCGATCGCTGATCTTCGAGATCGCGGTGACCACCGTCTTGTTGCGCCCGGTATCGCTCACCCAGACCCGATCGTAACAGAATTCGGGCAGTTCAGCGCTCGTCGTCCATGCATTCGAGCCGGTCGTCTGATCCGCGCCGGCACAGCAGCGCCTCGACCAGCTGGTATCCGCCGCGGACGAACCGGTACGACTGGAGCAGTAATCTCCCGCCGTGTAGGTTCCAGTAGCCGCGGACGTCGGACAGACCGTCGTCGCCACGCGAGGTTTGCGGCTCGAGTGCGGCGGCCGCGAACGTGCCGGCGTAGCGCGCACATTCGCCTGCGGGCTGCGCGCGAAACACGTTCCAGTAGCAGTTGCCCTCCGCCGTACACATCGACCGGTCGACCACGATGCTCTCCGCTACCCCATCACCGTCGAGATCTCGATCGGCGTGCTCGGCCTTCGGGGTCGCGCTCATCACGCCATCGCGCCCGGGCTGACCACACGCGCCGACCTGGATCGAGGGCAGCGGCATCTCGCGCGGCGTCGTCGGCTTTCTCTCCGGCCGACACGCTGCGAGCGTCGCGAGGATCAAAAAAACGAGGCGCACGCGGTGACCCTACACCACGTAAAGCACGGAAAGATTCTTGTGCCACCGCCAGGATGCAGATACATCCAGGCTCGATGCGACGCAGGTCTTATCTCCTCGCAGGGTCGGGCGCGATCGCCATCGGCATCGCAGTGCTCGGCGGATCTTCGGGCGGCCACACACCGAGCACCGCGATCGCCGGTGCGCCGCTGGGCCAGCCACCACCGCCCGACGACGTCGCCGGCAACCTCGCGTTCAAGTCGGCGCCGAACATGCCGGCCGTGCGCGCGTCCACGCCGACGGCGATCAACGGTCCCGCGCCGACGGTCGATCTCTCCACCATCGAGCTCGAGGGAGATCGCTACGTCGCGAAGATGACCGATGGCCACAAGGCCACGCTGACGCTCGATCCCACGCTGCAGAAGCTCGCCGAGAAGTTGCTCGCCGAGGGCCGCGCACCGCGCGCCGCGATCGTCGCGATGGCGCCGGACGGCCGCATCCTCGCCCTCGCCGGCCGCCGCACCGAGAGCAACGAAGGCGGACGCGAGGGTACGCGCGACGCCACGCTGGCGACCTCGCCGTGGGCGCCCGCGGCCAGCGTGTTCAAGCTGGTCACCGCGAGCGCACTGCTCGAGGCCGGCGTCGATCCCGACGACAAGATCTGCTTCCACGGCGGGATTCGCTCGGTGATGACGAGCAACCTGACCGACAGCAAGCGCGACTCGCGTTGCGAGACGCTCGGCTACGGCGTCGCGCACTCCAACAACGCGATCCTCGGCAAGCTCGCCTACCAGAAGCTACAGCCGAAGACGCTCGCGAGCACCGCCGCGAAGTTCGGCTGGACGGCGCCGCTCGGCGAGCTCGCCGGCAGCGTCGGCGCGATCGACGTCCCGCCCGAGCGCGATCTCGACTTCGCGAAGGTCGCCGCCGGCTTCTCGGCGAACACCGGCGGCGCGAAGCTGTCGGTGCTCGGCGGTGCGCTGGTCGCCGCGACGTTCGCCGGTGACGGCAAGCAGCCGACGCCCACGCTGATCGCCGCGATCGACGGCACCGCGATCCCGACGCCTGCCAGCCATCGCGTGATCACCGCGGCGCACGCCCGCGAGATCGCGAAGATGATGATGTCGACGTGCGAGAGCGGCAGCGCCGCCAAGTCGTTCGGCAAGGGCCGCGATGTCCACGCCGCCGGCAAGACGGGCACGCTGACGAAGACCGAGCCGTTCTACATGGAGCACTCGTGGTTCGTCGGCTTCGCGCCGGTCGAGAAGCCGGAGATCGTGGTCTCGGTCCTGTTCGGCAACGCCGAGAACTGGCATCTGCGGGGGCAGGAAGCCGCGCGGCGCTTGATCGACCGTGCCACCAGCCGTGAAAAAGATCGCAAGCGCGCCAAGCGGCGCAGCTAGCCGGGGGGAAAAGCCCGCTAATCGGTGGTAGGATTTGCGCTATTACGTCGGGCGCCGTCACGTACCGACGCGGAGGGAACCGATGCGTAGGCTGACTTCAGGTGCGGTGCTTGCCGCCCTCACCACTCTTAGCTCTCTGGCCGTCGCCGAAACACAGGCCGAGCTCGCTGCCAAGCTCAACGAGGAAGGCAAGGAGCTGATGTACTCGAACAAGTACGCCGAGGCCTCGGCCAAGTTCCGCGAGGCGGTCGCCCGCGTTCCCGAGGCGAAGTACTTCTTCAACCTCTGCACGTCGCTGTTCCAGGAAGGCAAGTTCAGCGAGGCGATCACCGCGTGCAATGCGGTCGAGAAGAACAACCCCACCGCCGAGCTCAACGGCAAGGCGGCGAAGCTCACCGGCCGCATCAAGGACGAAGCGAAGAGCCAGGGTCTCGACGTCGAGGCTGGCGGTGGCGGTGGTCTCCCCGACTGCCAGCAGGACCCGGGCGCTCCGGGCTGCGCACCGCCGCCCGAGACCTGCCAGACCAACCCGTCGCTTCCCGAGTGCCAGCAACAGGTGGTGCAGCCGGTGGCGAACCCGGTCGTCGGGCGGCCGCCGTCCGGTACCGGCGTGTTCGCCGGCACCAAGGCAGGCGACAACAAGTACATCTGGACGCTCGGCGGCAACGTGTTCGGCGCCGGCGGCACGATCGGTCAGCCCGACGTCTACGGCAACACCGCGGTCGGCTTCGAGCTGCACGGCAACTACCTGTTCAACCCGGCGCAGCGGATCGGCGCGCAGACGTACATCCAGTACGCGCAGTTCACGCCGAACGAGGATGGCACCGGCGGCGACATCAGCCTGACCTCCGTCGACCTCGGTATCGGTCTCTACAAGCACCTCTGTCCGCCGAGCACCGAGCGCCTGTGCCTGACGCCGATGATCGGCGCGCAGCTCGCGCTCTACAGCCCGGAGTTCGATCAGTTCGATGGCGAGGCGCAGTTCAACTACGCCGCGGCCGGCGTGCGCGTCGAGCTCGGCCTCGAGTACGCGTTCGGTGCTCGCATGGAGCACGTGCTGAGCGTCAAGATCGGCGCCAACGGCTATTCCGCGGTGTTCTCGGATCCCGGCGTCGACGGTGGTCTGACGGCCATGCAGGCGGGCCTCGATAAGGGAGGCGGCTACGGCTACTTCGGTGTCGGCTACACGCACCGGTTCTCGACGCCGATCGGCTCGTCGCCGTTCGTCACGCTCGAGTGATCGACGCATTCTGCAACGAGCACGATTCGTCCCACATCTAACACCCTGGCTGACCGCCGGGGCGTTTCGCTTTTCGGACCACTCGTGGGGACGTAGGCGACGAGGAACGGTATGGTCGCGCAGCAGTTTACCGAGGGAGATCGTCATGACCACGAAGACCGCGAAGCTCACACTCCCCGACGGTAAGGAAGCCAGCCTTCCTGTCATCGTCGGCACCGAAAACGAGCATGCGATCGATATTCGTTCGCTCCGCGCAGAGACCGGCTACATCACGCTCGATAGCGGCTACATGAACACGGGCTCGACCACGAGCGCGATCACGTACCTGGATGGGGAGAAGGGCATCCTGCGGTACCGCGGTTACTCGATCGAGGATCTCGCGGAGAAGAGCGACTTCGTCGAGGTCAGCTACCTGCTGATCAACGGCAAGCTGCCCAGTGCCGAGGAGCGCCAGAAGTTCTCGACCTCGCTGATCCGCCACTCGCTGATCCACGAGGACATGCACCACTTCTTCGCCGGCTACCCGCCGACCAGCCACCCGATGGCGGTGCTGTCGGCGATGGTGACGTCGATGTCGGCGTACTACCCCGACAGCCTCGATCGCAACTCGTCGATCGATCTGCACATCACGCGGATCCTGTCGAAGGTCCGCACGATCGCGGCGTTCGCGTACAAGAAGTCGATCGGCCAGCCGATCGTCTACCCGAAGAACTCGCTGAAGTACTGCGCGAACTTCCTCCACATGATGTTCGCGGTGCCGAGCGAGGAGTACGAGGTCCCGCCGGTGCTCGAGAAGGCGCTCAACCAGCTCCTCATCCTGCACGCCGATCACGAGCAGAACTGCTCGACCTCGACGGTGCGCATGGTCGGCAGCTCGGGCGCCAACGTCTACGCGGCGATCGCCGCCGGCATCCTCGCCCTCTGGGGACCGCTCCACGGCGGTGCCAACCAGGCCGTCATCGAGATGCTCGAGGCCATCCGCAAGGAAGGCGGCGACCCCAAGCGCTTCGTCGACGACGTCAAGAACAAGCGCGGCGGCAACCGGCTGATGGGCTTCGGTCACCGCGTCTACAAGAACTACGACCCGCGCGCGAAGATCCTCAAGAAGATGTGCGACGACGTGCTGCAGCAGCTCGGCGTCAAGGATCCGCTGCTCGACCTCGCGAAGGGGCTCGAGGAGATCGCGCTCAAGGACAACTACTTCGTCAGCAAGAAGCTGTACCCGATCGTCGACTTCTACAGCGGCATCATCTACCGCGCGATGGGCATCCCCACCGACATGTTCACGGTGATGTTCGCGCTCGGTCGCCTGCCCGGCTGGATCGCGCACTGGAAGGAGATGGTCGAGGACAAGGACACCAAGATCGGTCGTCCGCGCCAGATCTACACCGGCGCCGCGCCGCGCAAGTACGTCTCGATGGAACAGCGCTAGCCGCGATTCCTCGTCGGCGTACGCCTCGCGATCCGCGGGGCGTTGTCATTTTCGGTCGTACGAGAGCGAGGTCAGGTCCGTTTCGCGAAGTGCGTCGCGAGTGCCTTCAGGCGCTTCTTGGTCTCCCACCGAAACACGCGCAGCAAGATCGGCTCGAACAGCCACGCGAGCCAGCGCGGCCGCGCGCGGAAGCTGAACGTGTAGGTCACGCGCGACGACGTCGGCGACTCCTCGGCGTGGCGGATCGATGCCGCCCAGGTCGAGAACAGCGGCGGCGCGTTGATCATCTCGACCGCCGCGACCTTCGGGCGCTCGAACGACACGTACCTGGTTCGCACCGCGAAACCGCCGACCGCACGGCGACCGACGCAGACGCTGGTCACGCCCTTGCCCGCCGCCGTGAAGCCCTCGTCGAGATATGCGGCGCGCAGCAGCGTGTCCCACTCGAGGCGGCGGTCGTAGTCGTGGATCAGATCGAAGACCTCCGCCGCCGGCGCCGGGATCACCGCGGAGACTCGATCGCGCCTCACGCGACTACTTGCAGCCCTTCGGCTTCACGTTGTCGCGATAGCCGCGATCGAAGTTGCCCGGCGGATCGTAGTTGCAGACCCAGATGTCCATGCCGCGGCAGGTGGCCTTGCCGCAACCGATCTGCTTCGAGTTGCGCCACACCACCTGCGTGAAGTGGCCGGTCTCCATCGAGAAGCCTCCACGGTTGAAGTCGTAGAGCTTGATCTCGTCGTACCACATCGCCGCGACCGCATTGCCGTCGAGGGTTCCGCTGGTCCCCGCGGCGAGGTTCTCGCCGTACTTGCTGCCGCTGTGGCCGAACTTGCAGCCGTCGTTCTTGAGCGAGCTCGCCCACGCCTTCGCCACCTGCTCGAGCTTCGGCGACCAGGTCAGCGGCGCCGCGCAGTGATCGGCGCGGTAGCGATTGTGGGCGGCGAGGATCTGCGTGGCGTCGGCGGACAGGCCAGCCGTCTCGGGCGCCGGCGGCGGCGGCGGCCGCGATGGCGGTGCGGCCGGTGGGGACTCTGCAGGCAACCACACGGGAGGTTCCGGCGTGCGATTTGGATCGCCGGGCCCCCACGGATCACGCGGCGCCGTTGGCGTCGCGGGCGGTGCCGGCGGCGCAGCGGGTTGTTGTTGTGGCGGTGGCCCTGCGGTGTATGGATCGGAGGGCCCCGAGGCCGTCGGCGCAGGCTCGCTCCAGTCACCGCCATTGGCGCCGGGCGGTCCGCTCTGCGCTTGTTGCGGCGGCGGCTGCGGTTGCTGCTGACCGGCGGGCGGGCCGTACATCGG
>JAEYYY010000871.1 GCA_023430775.1 Pseudomonadota bacterium | reverse complement strand
CGTCACGGTGGATCGCGTCCTGGTGGTCAGCGCCATGGCGGCGGCCGTCGTGGGCGCGGCTAGCTCCGGAGCACCACGACATTCGTGACATCAGCGCCTCTGCCGCGTCGATTCGCCTGTCCGGTTTTCGGACGTCGCGACATTCATGTCAGAGTCGATCGTTGGCAGGCCAACACTCTCGTCGAGAAAATCGCGCATTCTGTCCTGCGTATGGACACGTTGCGCAAGTCGCGCAGTAACCAAGTCGGACTTGATCTGCGAGCTGGTGACCGGATGCCGGACACGGTGCGTGACTGCCAAGCGTCGGTTCGTTTCAGGAGCCGCGCAGATCGATCGTGTACGGCCGCGTCTCCGGCCAGTACCCGAACGCGACGATGCCACCTTCGATCGTCGTGATCTTCACGCGCTCGTTACGCCGCCGCTGCGCTTCGTTCGCGTCCACAGGCAGGCCTTCGTACGGACCACCACCCGGCTTCCACGAGTGCAGCTCGATGCGTTGCGAGCGGCCTCCCGTCGACCACTCGATCACCAGCGGATCGAGCGGCGCGAGGCCGGGGTGCAGCCCCGGCGACGGCGCGTAGATCCGGCGCCGCACACCGAGGACACGCGGGCCATCACCACCTAATGGACGCGCTTGCGCCCAGCGGCCCGCGATCGCGAGCTTGTCGAAGCTGCCTTCGATCGCGATCTCGAGGCGCTGCGTCGAGGCGTCGACCAGGCGCGAGCCGGCGCGCTCCTGCGATGCGACGTCACCGATCAGCGGCCAGAACTCGAGCGCGTTGCGGATCGTCAGCGTGGCATCGCCGAGGTGACAGGCGATGCCCGGCGGTCGCCAGAGGTCGAGCTGGTTGCGCAGCGAGGCCGGGATGCCGAGGCCGTGCTCGTCGAGATCGCCGAGCACGTGGCGCAGGTCGCGCGACAGCGCGGCGGGCAGCGCGAAGCGATCGTGGAGCTCGTCGTGCCAGTCGATCAGCGGCTCGCGATAGTCGTCGACCACGAGGCGCGCGACGATCGCGCGGAACAGCGCGGCGACCGCCCCGAGCATCGCGGGACGCTCGGGCATGCGGACGGCGCGCAGCTCGACGACGCCCATCTTGCCGTGGCGGGTGCCGTGCGGTGTCAGGTGCGGCGACCACAGCTTCTCGACGTTGAGCTCGGCGCGGTGGGCATTGCCGGCGCTGTCGACGAGGAGCGGTGCGAGCGCGAGCCACAGCTGATCGGGCGACAGCTCGCCGCGATCGGCGACGCGCTCGAGGTGAGACAGCGCGAGCTCGAGCTCGTCCCAGCGCTCGCGCGTGCCCTCGTCGGGCCGCGGGCCCTGCGAGGCGGAGCCGACGCACTCGCTCGCGAAGTAGTAGGACAGCGACGGGTGGTTGTTGAGGTAGCGGAGCAGCGCGGGCAGGACGTGCGGGTAGCGGATGAACGGCGACGCCTCGGGCGTGGCACCGCCGAGCGTCAGCTGGCCGCCTCCGCCGGAGTCGCCGATGTCGCCGTTGTAGCGATGGCGAACGGCGGACAGGCCGGCGGCCGAGGCGGCGTCCCAGATCAGGCGAGCCTGCGCGACGAACTCCGACACCGTCGCGCACGGCGCCATGTTGACCTCGACCACGCCGGGATCGGGCGTCACCGAGAGGAAGTGATCTCCGCCGAGCTCGGACGGCGGCGGCTCGGGCGCGGCGTCGAGCGGCGCGATGTGGCCGCGACCGGCCTCGCCAGCGCGCCACCGCACGCCCCACGCGAAGCGCGGCGCGGCTTCATCGGGATACTGGCGACCGAGCACGCGGGAGACGCGGGCACCGGGCAGCTGCTCGGCGAGCGCGAGCGCGAGCTTGTAGGCGCGCTCGAGCTTGTCGTCGCCCTCGGCAGCGGACAGCCACGGCGGATCCATCGAGTCGGCGCGCGTGAACGTCGGCTCGGCTCCGATCCAGACGTCGACATTGCGGCGCGCGAGCAGCTCGTCGTGCATGGCGAGCTCGGCATCGGTCATTCCGTGATCCAGTCCTCCGCGCGCGGCATCGGCGAGCCGAGATCGATCCGGCGGAGATCGAGCGTGTACGGCTGCTCGGGATGCGGCGCCACGGTGCGTGCGTGGATCGGCCACGGCATCGGCCCGACGATGGTGAACCGCTGCGCGCGGCGGGCGGCGGCCTCGACCCTCGTCAGCGGAGCGGCATCGAACGCGCGGCCCTCGGGATGCCAGACGTGATACGCGCCGCCCGTGACACCGCGTTTGGCCCAGGTGTCGACAAGATCGATCCGCAGGGGATGGTGGATGCCCATGTGCGGGTGCAGCGAGTGCGGCGGACACCAGGCGCGGAACCGCACGCCGCCGACGCGGACGTCGCGGCCGGCGCCCTCGCGAAACGGCACGATGATGTTGTTGACCGTGATCGCGTAGCGCTCGGGATCGAGGCCGAGCGCGCGCAGCTCGAGCCGCTCCATCGACGAATCGACGTAGCGCGACGTCCCGCTCTGCGTGGCCTCCTCGCCGAGCACGTGCCACGGCTCGATCGCGTTGCGCACCTCGAGCCGCCCGGCGCCCGCCTCCAGCGCACCGACGAGGGGGCAGCGCAGCTCGACGAACGGCCGGAACGCATCCGCGGGCAGCGGCAAGCCGGCTGCATCGAGGTGCGCGAGCACGTCCTCGAAGTCGCGCCACATCCAGTACGGCAACAGGAAGCGATCGTGCAGCGCCGAGCCCCAGCGGACGAGCGCGTGCGCGTACGGCTGCTGCGCGAACGCGGCGAGCAGCGTGCGGATCAGGATCGCCTGCGCGGTGATCATCCGCGGGTGCGGCGGCATCTCGAACGCGCGAAACTCGACGAGACCCTGACGGCCGTACGGCGTGCCCGGATCGAACAGCTTGTCGATCGACAGCTCCGCGCGATGCGTCGAGCCGCCAACGTCGACGAGGAGGTGACGCAGCAGCTGATCGACCTGCCACGCCGGCGGGTTCTCGTGGACGCGCGGCAACGCGAGCTCGAGCTCGTAGAGCGCATCGTGGCGCGCTTCATCGACGCGCGGCGCCTGCGAGGTCGGGCCGACGAACAGGCCGCTGAACATGTACGACAGCGACGGGTGATGCTGGACGAACGCGACCAGGCTCGCGAGCAAGCTCGGCCGCACCAGCCACGGTGACTGCTCGGCTGCGGGGCCACCGACGGTGATGTGATTGCCACCGCCCGAGCCGGCGGCGCGACCGTCGAGCAGGTAGCGCTCGGCGGTCAGCCCCGAGGCGAGCGCCGCCTCGAACACCACGTGATGGAGCTCGGTCGCCTCGCGCGTCGACGTCGCCGGCGGCAGATTGACCTCGAGCACGCCCGGATCCGGCGTCACCGCGAACCGCTTCATCGCCGGGCTGGGCGGCGGCGGATAGCCTTCGAGATGAAGCGCGAGGCCGGTGTCCTGACGCACGCGATCGATCGCGCGCACCAGCTCGCAGAAATCCGCGAACCGCGGCAGCGGCGGCAAGAACACCCACAGCTGGCCATCGCGCGGCTCGATCGCGACCGCCGTGCGCAGCCCGCTCGCGAGCAGATCGTCGCGGCGCGGCGCGATCGCGACCGCGGCGCGAGACGCGTGTGCACCCTGACCCTCGTCGGGTGCATCCCGCCGGGGATCCGGAAGCTCCGGGGCATCGGCCCACGTCACCGGCGTGGAAGCGGACAGGCTGCCGAGCGGCAGCCGCAAGCCGAGTGGACTGTCACCGGGGATCAGGAACAGATGCTCGCGGCGGAACTGCCACTGCTCGGTGACCCAGCCACCGGCGGCGCGGCCGAGCGGCAGCACGTAGCCGACCTCGCGCGTGACGCCGCGATCGAGGATCTTCGCGAGCCGCCGGCGCTCCTCCGGATCGTCGAGTCCGGCCGTCCGCGGATCGATCGACGGTGGCAACGCGGCCTCGGCGCGCACCACCTCCCAGGGATCCTCGTGCGCGGGAGACAGCGACGCCGGCACGCCGAGCACTGCTGCGAGCTGCGTGCCTGCACGGTGCGCGGCCTCGACGGTGCCGGCATCTGCGAGCCCCTCGCGGGCGGGCCACAGCGGACTGCCATCGCGACGACCGACGACGTCGAGCGCCCACCGCGGCAGGCTCTCTCCCGGATAGACCTTGCCCTGGCGATACATCACGACGCCGCCCGGTGCGAGGCGATCGCGGAGCTGGTCGGCGAGCTTGCGACCGCGCCGCCACTTGTCGGCACCGATCGCGCCGCCTTGCCACTCCTCCTTGGTCTGGCCGTCGCGCGCGACGAATGTCGGCTCGCCGCCGATCCAGACATCGAGCCCGCTGGCGATCAGCGCGCCGTCGCTGCGCTCCCCGGCATCGAGGAGCGCGCTCCACACCTCGTCGGTGTATGGCGCCGTCGGTCGCGCTTCGTGGCCGAGCCGGAGGATCGAGGTCGAGAACTCGACGCCGGCGGCCGCGACCTCGCTGGTGCCGTCGAGCGGTGCGGCATGCGAGGGGGATGCCGTCGACGCGAGCGGGATGTGGCCCTCGCCGCAGAGCAGGCCGCTGGTGCCGTCGAAGCCGATCCATCCCGCGCCCGGGATATAGGCCTCCGCCCACGCGTGCAGATCGACGACGTCGCTGGTCACGCCCTTGGGCTCGTCGGGAATCATCCCTTCGTCGGCGAGCTGCACGAGGTAGCCCGAGACGAAGCGCGCCGCGATGCCGCGCGCTCGCATCAAGGCGACGAGCAGCACCGCGGTGTCGCGACAGCTGCCGCGCTTCTCGCCGAGGGTCTCCTCGGGCGTCCACACGCCCGGCTCGTTGCGGATCACGTACGCGATCCGCTCGCGCACCTTCGTCAGCATCTCGACCAGGACGCCGACCGTGTCGCCCTTCGCCGGCAGCTCCTTGAGGAGCTCCATGCCGGCGCGACCCAGGCGGTACGCCGGATCGCCGGTGTCGAGGTACGGCGCGAGCTCGCTGTCGAGCCGGTCGGGGTAGGTGAACGGCAAGGAGCGCACGCGATCGTCGACGAAGAAGTCGAACGGGTTGATCGGCTGGATGTCGACCGCGAGCTCGACGAGGATGTCGAGCTCGGACACCGCGTGACCCGCCTTGAAGGTGACGCGGGCGATGTGATTGCCGTGCGGATCGCGCTGCCAGTGCAGCCGGTGCTCCGGCGCGACGGTCAGCGAGTAGCTGTTGATCCGAGCCTTGGCATGCTCCGCCGGACGCAGCCGGATGATCTGCGGGCCGAGCAGGGCAGGGCGCGGATACAGGTAGCGGCTACGGTGCTGGATCGAGACGCGCAAGGCGCCTGGTTCTTACCACCGACCGATGAGAGGTAGCTCGAGGTCGAGCACGTATGCCGTGGTCACCACACCCGCTCCCGCAGCTGCGAGCAGCAGCAACAGAAAGAACACGATTCGCCACGGGCTGCGCCGGATGTCTGCCGGCGCCAGCAGCTCGCCGCTGTCCTCGGCGGTCACCGGGACGGGCACGGGCGCACTGGGCCGAACGCTCGGTAGTTGCGCCGAGATCCGCCGCGACGGCCGCTTGATCGGCTCGGCCGCGACGATCAGCGGGCCGGGCGCGGCGGTTGGCGGCCGAGCCAGCCCCGGGTCTGGCGTCGGCATCGCCGGCAGCGGCCCGACGGAGGCG
>JAEYYY010000098.1 GCA_023430775.1 Pseudomonadota bacterium | reverse complement strand
AGGAAGCCCCACAGGTCGCGCTCGAAGATCGTCTTCGCGAGGGCGGCGCGCGCCGGCGGAGCGACCAGCGAGACCAGCTCGAGCATCGCGCGCCGGCCGATGGTCTTGCGGTGCTTGACCCATTGCTCGGTCTCGTTGCGCTTCGCGAGCTTGACCAGCTCGTCGCGCGACGGCGGCGGTATCGCCGTGTAGATCGCGCACATCCCTACAGACACGACTTCACCATAGGTCAGGACGTGATGGGTTTGGAAGGATCGTGAGGCTCGCAGGTGACCTCGACCGCCAACGTCTCTCCGCCACCACCGACATAGATCGTGCCACTGGTCGGCGTCGCATCGAGATAGTTGCGGCCGACCGCGACCCGCACGTGATCGGTCTGCGTCAGGATGCCGTTGGTCGGGTCGAAGCCCTTCCAGCCGACCTGCGGCAGGTAGAGCTGGACCCACGCGTGCGAGGCCTCGCCCTGCCGCGTGTTCTCGGCCTTCGGGCCGGTGTAGATGTAGCCGCAGACGTAGCGCGCCGGCACGCCGAGCAGCCGCGCGAGGCAGATCATCAGATTGGTGAAGTCCTGGCAGACGCCGCGGCGATTGACGTAGACGTCGAACGCGGTGGTGTAGACGTTGGTCGCGCCCTGCACGTACGCGTACTCGCGATGGATCGTGTGGTTGATCTCGAGCAGGGTGTCGAGCAGGTCGGAGTCGTTGCGCTTGACGAAGCTCATCGCATATTCGGCGAGGTCGGCGAGCTCGGACTCCGGCAACTCGGGCGGTAGCAGGTACGGATCGAGCACCTGGCGCTGCCACGGCATCCACACCAGCGGGAACGCCGAGGTCACGCGCAGCGGGCCGAAACCGAGTGGATCGACATCGAGCACCTCGACGACGCTCTTGCTCTCGATCACCATCTCCGAGAATTCGGTCTCGATCGCCATCCGGCGGACGCGATTGCCGAACACGTCCTCGTAGTCGCGGAACTGCGACGGCACCGAGACGTTCAGCTCGTGGGCGACCACGTTCTGCAAGCGATCGTGCATCGGCGCGAGGCGCAGCACGTGGGTCGAGCGCTCGACCGGCTTTGCATACTTGTAGACCGTGCGATGGGTGACATCGAACTTCTTCGGCTCGGCGCGACTCGGCCGCCGCCGCTCGCGCGGTGACTCGAGGTTGCCGCCCGTCGACCGCTCCATGATCACCGCACCCTCGCGGATCACCAGCAGCGTGCCGGGCGCGAGCTGGCGCCACACCAGTGCGGTCTCGGAGTCGCCGATCTTCGATCGCAGCTGCTCGGTGCACACGATCGCGCCCTTGCGCGACTTCGCTCCACGCCGCGTCAGATCGACCCCGAGGTCGTCGTCGCCGAACTCGATGCGCTCGTACGGCGGCACCAGGATGCCGAGGTGAAGCGGCGCGCCGCGGCGATCCGCGTGGACCAGCAGGTCGCGCCCGTCGGTCAGACACATCGTCAGCTCGCCGACCTCGTTGAGCGCGCCCAGCCAATCGGTGGCGATGTCGAGGTCGATCTCGGCGAGGTTGCGCCAGCCGTACTGGACGAAGCGATTGAGCAGGCTGCAGAAGATCGCCTCGGTATCGGTGGAGCCGACGGGCTCGAACGGACCGGCGACCTCGGTCGGCTTGCGATCGAGCGAGCCGGCGTGCGCCATCAGCCAGTCGCGCCGCCCCCACGTCCGCGAGAACGGCTGCGTGTTGGCATCCGACAGCGCCCCCCAGGTGGCGGCGCGGATGTGGAGCAGGAATAGATTCGACTCGACCTGCTCCCAGGCGAGGGCGAGCTGGCTGCGCATCGACGCCTGCGGCGGCGCCGGCTCCTTCAAGATCGCCGCGCTCGGCTCTCCGGCGGGGTAGTAGCCGAGGCCCCAGCCGTCGGGCAGGGTGCGCCCCGGGTTCAGGCAGTCGAGCGTGAACGACGGTGCGAGCTCGCCTTCGAACGACATCGCGAGCAGGTTCGGCACGTCCGGACTCTAACGTGATGACGAGGGTTTGCCCTCCATGTCGTCACGGTTTCCCCGATCTCGCGGAGGGGGGCTTGCGCGAGCGCGGGGGCGGAATTATCGGCGTTCGACAGGAGGTACGGCTGCTCGAAAGGGGCAGCACCCGAAACCAAAAATTCTCAGAGGACAACCACCATGCAGACCTACTACTGGAACCCATGGTCGATGTTCGACCAGCTCGATTCGATGTTTGCGACCGCGCCGTCCTGGCCCAGCTTCGAAGTGGAAGACACCGACGACGCGACCATCCTGACCGCCGATGTTCCCGGCATGCGCGAGGACGATCTCGAGGTGACCGTTGCTGGCCCGCACCTCATCGTGCGTGGCGCGCGCAAACGCAGGAACACGGTGACGCGGTCGTTCGAGCGTCGGTTCTGGATCGGCGACAGCTACGATGCCGATCAGATCGACGGCGCGGTCGCCGACGGCGTGCTGACGATCCGCCTGGCGAAGGCCGAGCGAGTCAAGCCACGCCGCATCAAGCTCTCGGCCGGCGGTCTTGTCGACAAGGTCAAGGGCCTCCTCTCGGGCGACAAGAAAGAAGCTGCGTGAGGAGTGCGATGACGTCACAACGCTGGCGTCCGGTGGCGCACGTCGCGATCCGTGATCGCGCGGAGGCTCGCTCGATCCGCGATGCGTTGCACCGGCAGGGGTTTTTGGTGTTCGAGCACGCCGACGGTCTCGACCTGGTCGCCGCGCTCGCCGATCTGATCGTCGAACGTCGAGGCTGGCAGCCCCAGCTGATCGTGGCCGACGTACGGAGCCGTGGTTGTTCCGGGCGCACGATCGCGAGCGGGCTTCACGAGCTCGGCATCACCACACCGGTGATCTTGATCGCGAGTCCGGAGGATCCGGTACCCGCGCGCGATCGCCTGTGGGTGGTCGAGCCGGCGATCGCGGCGCAGCGCGTGCCGGAGCTGGCCCGACGCTGGGCTCCGGTGCGGATCCTCGACGCGGGCTTCGAGCCCGAGCGCGCGCTCGCGTAAGCAGCGTGGGTGAGCCTACGTTCGGCTCGAGCCACCGAGATGCCGACGCATCTTTGGTGGCTAGCCGACTAGCCGTCATGCCAATCCTCGACGGAATTGTTGCGATCTGATGTCGCGACAACCGCGCGACGCGTGGTTGTAGATGTCGTCCAGAAGCGCAGGCACGCCGGATGCTGATGCGGCGCGCCATCCACTAGGAGCGCTTTTGTGATGTTGAAGATTGCCATGATGACGATCGGCGTATCGCTGGTCGCCTGTGTCGACGAACAAGAAGATCCCAAGCCCGACGTCAGCGACGTCAAGGGCGGCGCCGACGGCAAGGCCGAGGCGTGGGGCAGCCAGGACTCGCCGCTGCTGTTCAATCCCAACCTCGAGCTGGTCGCCGCGAACCTGCCGATGAACGGCGCCGCGCGGAACATCCCGTGGGCGGCGAGCTACTGGCCGATCTATCAGGACAACATCAACGTCAAGTGGGACGGCCCGAACAGCAAGCCCGCCTCCACAAAGTACGGCCAGGCATTCAACGTCACCGGCGTCGAGGACGCGGTGTCGCGCAACCACGGCATCGACGCGCAGAGCGGAGCGAAGAGCTGCACCCAGACCTCGGAGTGCAAGAGCGAGCTCGGCGAGGAATGCGCGAAGCGCGACGGTGCCACCACCGGCCGCTGCATCCCGACGTGGTTCGGCATCTGCCACGCGTGGGCGCCGCTCGCGATCCTGCTGCCCGAGCCGAAGAAGCCGGTCACCTACAACGGCGTCGAGTTCAAGATCAACGACATCAAGGCGCTGCTCACCCTCGTGCACGATCGCACCGAGAGCCGCTTCGTGTCGCTGCGCTGCGATCAGCTCGACAGCTCGCAGCAGATCAACTTCGACAAGTACGGCCGGCCGACCGGCGCCAGCGCGTCGTGCAAGGACACCAACCCCGGCACCTTCCACGTGCTGATGACGAACTACCTCGGCAAGCAAGGCGAGTCGTTCGTCTACGATCGCACGTGGGACGGCGAGGTGTGGAACCAGCCGCTGCGCGGCTATCGCATCACCTCGATGACCGAGATCTCGGCGCTCGAGGCGAACAAGGCGATCGGCGTGGTCGCCGAGGGCGGCGTGCAGAGCGAGAAGTCCGGCACCGTCGCCGGTGGCGCGACGACCGACCTCGGCTCGATCGCGGTGACGCCGGGCTCGAGCCTGTCGATCGTGATGAGCGGCAGCGGTGACCCGGACCTCTACGTCAAGTTCGGCAGCGCGCCGACGACGAACAGCTACGACTGCCGCCCGTACGAGACCGGCGCGGCCGAGACCTGCACGCTGACGGTGCCCGCCGGCGCGACGCAGGCGTTCCTCGCGGTCGCCGGCTACGGCACCAGCGCGTCGGACTTCAAGCTCGCGATCACCTCGGGCGGCTCGATCCCGACGGACTACGTGTTCAACGCGAACGCCAAGAAGCTGATGAAGACGCACATGGACGTCGACTACATCAGCGAGTCGGCGTCGACCACCGACGGCAACCTGGCGTCGCAGATCGATCGCTACACCCACCAGGATCGGTACGACTACATCCTCGAGCTCGACGGCAACGGCAAGATCATCGGCGGTGAGTGGATCGGCACCTCGAAGCGCCAGCACCCGGACTTCGTGTGGCTCCCGATCCGCTCGACGGTGACCACGGTCGCCGGCGGCAAGATCAGCTACGCGAACGTCAAGATGATCTACGACCTGTCGATGCAGGACGGCACCGATCCGGGCCCCGGCACGGCGAAGACGGTCGACGACAGCGGCGCGCTCACCAAGGGCGCGTGGAAGAACCTCGGTCCGTTCAAGGTCGCCGCGGGTGCGAACCTCACCGCGGTGCTCACCGGTGACGGCGACGCCGACCTCTACGTCCGCAAGGGCGCGGCGCCGACCGCGGCGTCGTACGACTGCCGCCCGTACCGCGATGGCTCGAGCGAGCAGTGCACGGTCACCGGTGGTGGCGACGTCTACGTCGCGGTCAACGGCTACGCCGCGAACAGCAACTACACGCTGAAGATCACCTACACCGAGGGTGGCGGCACCAACCCGCCGCCGCCGCCGCCCCCGCAGATCACTCACCTCGACACGACGGGCAACGTCGCGCAGGGCGAGATGAAGCTGTTCACCGTCGACGTCGTCGCCAACCGCCGCATCGTCGTCCGCACCACGTCGACCAAGGACATCGACCTCTACGTCCAGCTCGGCGCGGCGCCGACCACCAACGCGTACCTCCAGCGCGGCTACACCACGTCGGGCAACGAGACCATCACGCTGACCCCGACCAGCAACGGCACGCTGCACATCGGCGTCCACGGCTACCAGGCCGGCGCGTTCTCGGTGCGCACCGCCGATCAATAGCACCGGGCTCACCACCGGTGCTTCGAGCAGGCCGTGACGGGATCCCCCTCTCGTCACGGCCCTTTTTTTTCTCGGACAAATTCGTAGGTGCGCGATCGTGAGGTTGCGTGATTGCGGCCGCGGCCGCGTGCATTCGTACCCTCGTTCGATCGAGCATGGTGCCGTTGTCCGCGCTGTCTCGGCACCTGACATTCTTCCTCGCGTGCTCGGTCGCCTGTTCGGGGTGCGTGCTGTCCACCCAGTACCTGATCCCGCCGGCGAAGCGGGTCGAGTACGTGGATGCGACGCACACCGTCGACGTCCGCAGCGTTCCCGAAGGTGCGGTCGTCAGGCGCGAGGGCCAGGCGCCGGCGGCGACCCCGGCGCGCGTCAAGATCCCGTACCGGATCGAGCGCCGCGGCAGCGTCCCGCGGTTCAAGCTGTTCATCGCCGCCGCCGCCGTGTCGTTCGGCCTGTTCATCTT
>JAEYYY010000839.1 GCA_023430775.1 Pseudomonadota bacterium | reverse complement strand
TCTTGGCCTTGGCAGCCGGCTTCTTCGCCGCCGGCTTCTTGGCCGCGGACTTCTTGGCCGCGGGCTTCTTCGCCGCCTTCTTCTTGGCGGCCGGTTCGGTGGTCTCGCCGTCGGCGGTCTTCGCTTTGCTCATTCCGGGGCCGTTCGTACCGTCCCCCTCCGCCCCCGTCAAGCAGCCCAAAATGCCGCGAGCTTGCGAACCGGGCTAAATATTTGCCCGGCGCGTGTAGGCACCCATAGCGTGGAAACAGCTCGGGGCAGTGGAGCGTTTCTCCGACGAAAGGTGAACTGTTATGCAGTCTGGCAAAGTAGGCGTGTTGCTCGGTGGCCTGTCGAGCGAGCGCGACGTTTCGCTCCGCACCGGTGAGGCCGTCCTCGAAGCGCTCCGCAAGCGTGGTCACGACGCGATCCCGATCTACGTCGACCGCGACGTCGACGTCGCACTCCGGCAGGAGAAGATCGATGTCGCGTTCATCGCCCTCCACGGCCGCTGGGGCGAGGACGGGAGTATCCAGGGCCTGCTCGAGATGCTCGGCATCCCGTACACCGGGTCCGACGTCCTGGCGTCCGCGCTCGCGATGCACAAGGGCAAGGCGAAGGAGCTGTTCCGGCTCCACAACCTGCCGACGCCCGCGTACTACACGCTGACCGCGGAAGACGCCGTAGATCTGGAAGGCTTCCACGGCGACTTCGGCTTCCCCTGCGTGGTCAAGCCGATCCGCGAGGGCAGCTCGGTCGGCGTCTCGATCTGCCGGTCGTTCGATGACCTCAAGCAGGGCGTCGACAAGGCGCTGTGCTTCGACGACGAGCTGCTGATCGAGCGCTTCGTCACCGGCAAGGAGGTCTCGGTCGCCGTGCTCGACGATCGCGCGCTCGGCGCCGTCGAGATCGCGCCGCGCGCCGGCTTCTACGACTACGGCAACAAGTACACGCGTGGCGCCACCGACTACTTCGTGCCGCCGCGACTGTCGCCCGAGCGCTATCGCGGCGTCCTCGCGCAGGCGCTGCGCGCGCACTCCGCGCTCGGCTGCCGCGGCGCCACCCGCGTCGACATGATCGTCAGCGACTCGGGCAACGAGTTCGTCCTCGAGGTCAACACGGTCCCGGGCCTGACCCCGACGAGCTTGCTCCCCAAGATCGCCGATGCCGCCGGCATCTCGTTCGGCGAGCTCTGCGAGCTGATGCTCTACGGCGCCTCGCTGGCGACCCGGCGCGGCCGCGGCGAACGGCGCGTCCTCCAGCGCCCCTTCATCGGCGACGATCGCCGGGACGCTCTCCTCGAGCACCACTAGATGAACCGCGAGCACCGCACCCTCGCCATCACCGCGATCCTCGCGGTCGGCGCACCGGTCGGTGCAGCCTCGTGGATCACGTCGCGCACCGACGAGCTCGCCACCGAGCTCGGCGTTGCCGGTGGCGTGCCGGCGACGATCGGCACCGTCGACGCCGACCTCTCGGGTGCGGTTCGGCTGTCCGATGTCGCCTTCGGCGACCTGATCTCGGCCGATGCCATCGAGGCGTCGGTCGGGATGGGCTCGCTGCTCGACGGCCAGCTGCGCGCCGACGAGATCCGCGTCGACGGTCCGCACGTCGCGGTGGCGGTCGATGGTGATGGCGATTCCGATCTAGCTCGCCTCGCGCGCGCGCTGCGCGGTCACAAGAGCCGGCGGACCGCGTCGACCGGCGGCCACCAGATCCGGCGGATCGTCGTCGGCAACGGCACGCTGGTCGCCCGGATCGCGGGCCTCGGCGAGCTGACCGCCGACGAGGTCGAGCTGATTCCGGACTCGACCGGCCTCCGCATCGTCACCGGCGGGCTGCGCGTTCGCGGCGGCGACGATGCCCGTGACCTCCACTTCGATCTGACGTTCGGCCGCAGCGCCGCCGAGGTCTCGCACCAGATGAAGGTCGGCCGCGTGCTCGCCGTCGGTGGCACCGGATCCGTCGAGCTCGGCGCCGAGGCCTCCGGCAACCGCACGTCGCTCGCGCTGCGCGATCTCGCGGCCGGTCGCCGCGGTGCCGATCGTCCGCTCGAGCTCCTCGCCGTCGTCGACGACAACGGCGCACCGCGCACCGCCTCGGTCGAGGTCTCGCCGCGCGACAGCAAGGTCACGCTGCGCGGCGAGCGGTTTCCGCTGCGCGCCTTCGCCCCGCTCGTCCCGTTCGGTCTCGACGTCGCCGACACCCGGGCGACCGGCACGTTCACCGTCGCGCGCAAGCCGACCGGCGGCGTCCACCTCACCGCCGATGGTTCGTTCGAGCACCTGGTCGTCGCCGATCCGAGGATCGCCGGCGATCGCGTGCCGCTGTCGTTCGCGATGTCGGCCGAGGTCGATATCACCGCCGATGCCATCACGGTGCCGCGCGCGCGCTTCCAGCTACCACCGAACGCGGCCCCGATCGCACGCCAGGACGCCGCGTCGCCTCTCGTCGAGGTCGCCACCTCGGGTTGGGTCCGGCGCGCCAAGCCGATCTCCGGTCAGCTCGCGGTCGAGATCCCACCCGCGCCGTGCACCACGCTGCTCGCGGCGTTGCCTCCCGCGATCCGCGGTCCGCTCGACGGCATGGCGATCAGCGGTCGTGCCGGTGGCAAGGCGCGCCTGTTGATCGATCTCGCCGCGCCGGAAGGCAGCGGCACGTCGCTGACCGGCACGCTCGCCGGCGGCTGCACGGTGACCACCGAGCCGCCGCTCGCCGATGTCACCTCGCTCGCGAAGGTCATCGACCAGCAACTCGCCGACGGCTCCCGGATCCACACCGGTCCCGGCGAGGCCAACTGGACGAACCTCAAGTCGCTGCCCTGGTACGTGATGGGCGCGTTCGTGTCCGCCGAGGACGGCCGGTTCTGGGAGCACCCCGGCTTCGATCTGACCCAGATCGCGCGCAGCCTCGAGATCGATCTTCGCGAGCACCGGCTCGCCCGCGGCGGCTCGACGATCAGCCAGCAGCTGATCAAGAACGCGTTCCTGTCGCAGCGCCGCAGCTTCGACCGCAAGCTCCAGGAGGCGATCCTGACCTGGCGCCTCGAGGCCCGGCTCGACAAGAAGCAGATCCTCGAGCGCTACCTCAACATCATCGAGCTCGGCCCGAAATTGTTCGGCCTGCGCGCCGCCGCGAAGTACTGGTTCAACCTGTCGCCGCGCGAGCTCAACGTGAAGCAAGCGGCGTTCCTCGCCGCGCTGACCTCGCAGCCGACGTCGATGAGCCGGCGGATCCGACGCGCCGGTGGCGTCGATCCAGAGACCGCCGAGCGGATCGCGATCGTGCTGATGGCGATGCGGCGCGACGGCGTGATCGACGAGGCGACCTGGCTCGACGCGCGCATGCAGAAGCTCTGGTTCGCCGCGACCGCGGTACCACCAGACCGGTAACCTCGGGCGCGACCGAGATCGTCAGACGCCCAGGAACAGCCGGTTGCCGAAGTTCCGCTCGAGGTCGGCCGCGAAGATCTTCTGCGCCGCACCGTCGATGTCGTACGCGACGCGCTTGAACTCGAAGACGCGCTCGTCGGTGTCGTAGATCGTGTAGCTCGCGCGGTTGTCGTAATCGCGCGGCTGGCCGACCGAGCCCACCGAGATGATGTAGCGGTGCTCGGGGCGGATCACGAACTTGGTGGCGACCACCTCGAAGACCTCTTCTCGCGTCAGCGCGAACGACTTGCAGAGGTGCGAGTGGCCGATGAACGTGACGGTGCCGAGCTCGTCCCAGATGTCGAGGCAGCGCGTGGCCTGCTCGACCGAGAAGATGTACTCGAACTCCTCGAGGTTGATCGGCGAGCCGTGGCAGAAGGTGACGTCACCCTCGCGGACCTCGTACGGCAGGTTGCGCAGCCACGCCATGTTCTCGGCGGACAGCTGGCGAGCGTGGAGGTCGAGCGCCTGGCGGGCGGCGTCGTAGTAGTACGAGTAGTCCATCCGGCCGGCGACCGCGGCATCGTGGTTGCCGAGGATGGTGTAGGACGCCATCTTGCGAATGATGTCGCAGCACTCGTTCGGCGAGGCACCGTAGCCAACAACGTCGCCGATACAGACGTACTTATCGATGCGCTCGTGCTTGAAGGCATCGACAACCGCGTTCAGCGCCTCGATGTTCGCGTGGACGTCGGAAAAAATGCCGATCCTCATGAACAGCGAACCGATAGTAACCCGAATCGTCGGTGAGGGTGTGCTCGCACGCCCGGGATCTTAGGTCGCGATCAGGTCGGATTCGTCGAGCTCTTCGTCGTCGTCCTCGATCAGATCGGATTCGTCGAGCATCTCCATCGGTTGCGAGGCATCGAGATCGACGAGGCCGGCGTGCCCCACCTCTGGCAGGCCCTGTTCGAGGGCCTCGAAGAACCGGCGCGAGAATGCCCGATTGACCGTGACGTCGCGCCCCGCCGAGGAGCCGTTGGCGCCCGGGCGGACCCGGACCTGGTCGTTGGCGGCCGAGGCGTGGAACTCGAGCGCCTGCTTGGCGACGGGAGCGACGATGCTCTGACCGCCGGCCATGGTCTCGACGGCGGCCTTGCCACCGCGGACCGCGACGTGAGCCATCGCCCAGGCGACGCGCTCCGCCAGCGCGGGCGTCGCGTTCTCGCCCAGCCGGCCGTAGGTGGAGGCGAGCGGGAGTAGCGCGGCGGGGCCGACCTGGCCGATCGCGCGCGCGACCTCGCGCCAGATCTCGGTGGGCTCGGTCATCAGCAGATCGATCACGGCCTGGGTGCCGTCGTCGGTGCGCAGCATCGCGAGCGCGAGCGCGCAGCCGTGGCGGAGGAAGCCCTTGCTGCTGCCGAGGCCGAGCAGCAGCGGCGTCTTCGCGGCCTCGCCGAACTTCACCGACATGCCGAGCACGCGGACCGCCTCGGCGCGCGACATCTTCGTGGTGGCCTCGATCACCGGCGCGGCCGCCGCGGCCTCCGCGCGATCGCAGAGCTCGAGGGCGGCGGACAGCCGCTTGTCCTTGTCGGCGAGCTGGCCGATCAGCTCCTCGGTGGGCCTGGGGCGGACGATCGCGTGCGACGACGTGTTGCCGCCGATCGACCCGGAGACCTGCGAGACCTCGTCGGACGCGATCGACTTGCCGTTCGGCTTGGCCTGCGTGATCGGGTGGACGCCCGACTGCGACCGCCGCTTGGTCTCGAGATCGACGCCGAGCGCCCTCGCCTCCTCGGCCAGCGCCTTCTGGTTATCGTCGGCCGCTTCCTCGTCGATGTCGAACGCCGTCGGGTGAGCCTTGAGGCTGTCGAAGCCGCGATCGAGCTTGACGATCAGATCGCGGCGCGACCGCGCGAGGCCCTCGCTGACGGCGACCTGCGCGAGCTCGGCACCCATCCACAAGCCCCAGGCGACGGCGCTCTCGAGCACGTGGCGGCGCAGCTCGCGCCAGCGCGGCAGCGGGAAGCCGCGCGTGCAGACCAGGTAGTCCTCGCGCGACGGCCGCACGAACCGGCGCGCCATCGCGATCGCGCGGCGCAGCTGCTGTGCGGTCTGGAGCTGCGCGAGCTTGTCGTCGCGGAACTCGCTGGTGTCGGGGTGGTTGATGCCGAGCAGGTCGTAGCCGGCACCGCGCACCAGATCGACGGCGCGCTTGTACGAGGTCTCGCTCTCGGCGCCCGACGACGACATCAGGCCACGCAGATGATCCTCGGCCGCGCGGATGATGAAGCCGACGTTCTCGCCGAGTGGGGCGACCAGCTTGCAGCGCCGCACGCGCTTGCCGCGCGACACCACGTCGAGCGAGATCTCGAACTTCTTCGCCAGCGCCGCGAGCACCTGGCGATCCGCATCGGCGGCGATATCGAGCGTCAGGATCGCGAGCTGCGTCGGGCTCGGCACCCGCAGCGCGGCCGGTGGGCCGAGCACGAGCGCGATCACCGGGTACGTCGGCGCGCGATGCAGCAGGATGCGGACGTCGATCATGCCGCCGAGGCCGCGCGCGATCTGCTCGCCGGCGATCAGCGCCAGCTGGACGTTGCCGCCGACCACCGCGAACGCGGACGTGCCGCTCGCGGTGACGCGCTCGAGCCACGCCTCCTGGCCGCTCTCGAGCTCGAGATCGGAGGTCTGCGTGGTCAGCGGATCGGAGCCCTGCGGCACGATCGACGCGCCGGTGGTGTGCTCCTCCTCGAAGTCGCGGCTGTGATCGTCGCCCCGCAGCTCGCCCGCCGCGGCGTTGGCGCGGATCGCGGCGGCATCGGAGACGCCCGTCGGGGTCTCGAAGCCCTCGCTCCCGGCGCGCTCCGCGGCGTCCTCGCCGCTCGAATATCGCGGCACCACCGGCGGGCGCGGCTCGAGGGCGGCCTGGAATGCGGTCTCGATGTCACCCGACGCGTCGTCGGCGATCTCGATCTCGACCTTGGGCACCGGCTTGGTCTCGACGCTCGGCTCGTGGCTGCGCCCGTGCGGAACATCGCCGACGGCGGTGGGCTCGGCCTCGTCGTCGGCCGACGCCTTCTGCGCCGCCGCGATCACGCGATTGCGCGCCTCGCTGCGCAGCCGCTCGATCTCTGCGCGATCGCGCGCCAGCTCGGCGCGCATCTTCTCCGTCTCGACGAGCCGATTCGCGATCTCCTGCTTCGCGGCGTCGAGCACGGCCGACTTGCGCTCGAGCTAGGCGGCCCGCATGTCGACCACCGCGACGCGGCG
>JAEYYY010000796.1 GCA_023430775.1 Pseudomonadota bacterium | reverse complement strand
GCGCAGGCCGCCGTCGCGCCACCTGCTTGCTCCTGCGCGCCAGCTTCAGCACTTTGTGTGTAGCTACAACGAGGAGCCATTCGCAGCGCACCTTCGGTAGCCCTCGCAGCGAAAACGACTGAAATCGACGCGTTTGGATTTGGCCGATCACCGGTTCCACCATCACTTTCCGACGAGCGTAGCGAGCTCGTCCGAGCTCGGTGGAGATGTCTGCCAGCAGATCGAGCACGTAGCACGCGAGGGTGATCCTCCGGAGCACGAGCACGAGCACGTGCACGAGCACGAGCACGTGCACGAGCACATCAAACGAGGCTCTATGCCCATCCTGACTAGGCGCCGAGCGCGCGCACCATCCGTAGCGCGCGCTGCCCGCGGTCGTAGGTCGCCGATCCATCGACCACCCGGAAGCCGTTCCGAGCGTACAGCCGCTGCGCCGACGTGTTGGTCTCCGCCACCGTCAGGCGCAGCGACGTGATCTTGCTGGACGGCGCCACCCGCTCCGCCACCTCGATGACGTGATGGAGCAGCTTGGTGCCGATGCCCTTGCGCTGGTGCGCGGGTAACACCGCGAGCGCGAGCAGGTCGGCCACCACCTGCGACGACTGCATGGTCTGCGGGACGTGGCCGGGCGCCGGCGGCTCGGTCTGCTCGAGATAGAAGCCGAGCATCGCGAAGCCGCGGCCGCGGTTGCCGAGGTCGTGGTCGATCCACGCGAGCACGCCGGGCTGCTCGAGCCACGACGGCAAGATGCGCGTGTAGTCACCGAGGTCCGCGTAGGCCTCGGCACCGGTGGCGACGATCCAGGGATGGTCCGCGAGCTCCGCCCGTCGGATCATCGGCCGTTCGCCTGTAGCGACATCGTCCCTGTTCTACCGCATCGGCCTCATCAGGCGGATGGGCGGGAACGCGTTCGTTTGGCTCAGCCTACGAGGCCGTTGCCGACATCGCTGTCGGTACGTGCGCGCTGCGGCGCGGCGGGCGCCGCGGCGGCGGGCTTGCGGGTGCCGAGTGCGGCCATCGAAGTGGCGGTCTGGTTGCGGTCGTCAGGCGTGGTGGCCGAGACCAGCGTGCGAAGCGTGTAGCGGCCGGGCGAGGTGCGAATGAACAGCGAGCCCTCGCCCTTCTTCTTGATGTCCATCGACAGGTCGCGAGCGACGACGGTGTCTGGAGTCTTCGACTTGCTAGGAAGACGAATGCCGGCTCGCTCCACGATCTCGCGAACAGACATCGGCACTGCGGTCTCGCGCAGGATCTCTTCCACCACAGCAAGCGTACTCATGACCGTCGTGCCTCCCTCGAAATCGTGTCGTATCGGAACCGTCGAGACCGAGCCATCCTAGCGCCGTCGGTTTCCGGAACCAGTCTTGACATCAGTTTTTTTTAGAAACTCGCTGGCAGGAGTTACGCGCCAATTCGCGATTGATTTTTTTTGCTTGTGCGTGACTTCATGCCGCGCTTGCGTCCTCGACAAGATTGATCGAATGCTCGGCCGGGGCGCGCTTAGCCAGCGCGTTCATGGGAGGCATCATGTTCGGTTTCATCGAGGTCATCACCCTGTTGCTCGGGTTGTCGGGGTTCGGCCTGACTCCAAACCCGAAGCCCGCCACTTCCGATCAAGCGCTCTACTACGCGATTCCGGAGGCCGATGTGGTGGTCCACGTCGATGTCGCGAGCATCGTTCCGGGTAACTACAAGAACCTCCTCGCACTGAAGAACCAGCCCCAGATCAAGTCGTCTCCGGAGCTGTCCAAGATCGTCACCAAGTTCGTGGCCGAGGTCGAGGGCGGGCGAAACATCGCGAAGGCCACCACCGGCATCGACCTCACCACCGACATCTCGGACGCCACCGCGTTCGTCAGCTTCGTGCCCGGCGCCAAGGACCCGGCCTTCGTCGTGGTGGTCCGCGGCAAGCTGAGCGCGTCCGTGGTCGACACCATCGCGAGCCGGACCGGCAAGCAGGTCACCACGCTCGGCGGCGGCAAGCTGATCGACATGGGCGGCACCGAGCCTTCGATCGGCGTCACCAAGGATGGCGTCATGCTGGCCGGCACGCCGCGGCTGGTGAAGGAGCGGCTCAACCCGGGCTGGCGACCGCCGAACAAGCGCGCGGGCGCGAACCTCGGCTACGCCGCGCAGACCATCGATGGCAAGCCGGTGTTCTCGGTCAGCGTGGCGCTGTCGGGCGCGGCGCGCGGCGAGCTCGTGAAGCAGCTCGGCCCCAAGCAGAACTTCATCACCGACCTCGCGAAGCGTCACAAGTCGTGGTCGTTCTCGGTGTTCCACGATGGCATCGGCTGGAGCTGGGTCGACAGCAACCGAGCCGGCCTCGATCAGGTGGCGCAGATGTCGGAAGGCATGGTCGATCTGATGCGCGCCGCCCAGATCGCACCGCGCGGCATCGCGAAGATCCTGCTCGCCGCGATCGACAGCTACAAGGGCAACCGCGAGGTCGACCAGGTGATCCGGCGCAAGGCCGACATCTGGAAGATCGTCGAGACGTACACCGGCGACGGCAACTTCAAGGTCGCGGTCAACAAGGACCCGAACAAGCTCCGCCTCGACGTCCGCTGCACCGGCAAGTCGCTCTCCGAGGTGCTGCCCGCCGGCCTGGTCGTGCCGGGCGTCGCGTTCTCGCTGTTCGCGATGCGCGGCAAGTCCGTGGCCTCCGAGCCGTACGAGACGCCCGCGATCGCGGTGCCCCCGCCGCCGCGGCCGCCGCCCAAGGCGCCGCCGAAGCGGCCCTAGCCGACGAGCAAGACGGGCTTGCTCTCGTCGAGGTCGTCGATCTTCACGAGCTCGCGGATCTGGGTCAGGTCCTCGAAGTCGACGTCGTGATCGCCGTCCACCGAGACCTCGATGATCATGTCGTCGTCGACGGCGGGATACTCGCTGCGCAGCGCGCGGCGCTCGCCGACGCGGCGCTCGTACTGGAACACGCGGGTATCGGCCTTGCCGATCCGGCGATCCTGCTTGCGGCGCTCCCGCGAGATCGCCTCCTTGAGCTCCATCATCGTCGCCGGCAGCGGCACGAGGTGGAGCAGCTGGCCGGCGCAGTTGAAGCACATCGGCTGCCAGTGCGCGTAGAGCTCCACGCTCTTCAAGAACCGCCGCCGCTTCTCGCCGCACGTCACGCAGCGCGCGCCGACCCCGACGGGTCGCGCATCCACCCACCGCGCGTAGCAGCCCCAGCAGCGACCGCGACGGAGCTCCGAGACCTTCGCGTTGCAAACTTCGCAGCTGTGCATGGTCTGTTGAATTAACGGTCGCCGGATCCGGGCGGCAAGTTTTCGGCTACCCTGACCCGCCGTGCCGTCGACCCGCGCGTTGATCCATGCTCCGTGGTCGGCCAGCAAGGTCTCGACGGCGCTGCGCTGCCCGCGGCTGTTCCACTGGAAATACATCGAGAAGATCAAGGAACCGGAGGTCATGCCCGAGGCCCGGATCGGCAAGGCGATCCACAAGGCGCTCGAGCTCGTGCTGATGGGGACGCCGATCAGCGAGGCCACCGCCACCGTGCGCGCCGAGCTGCCGAGCGAGACCGAGCAGCTTCGCTACGACCGGCTGTGCGTCGGCATCCCGGCGTTCTCGGAGCGCATCGGCCAGTTCCGCCGCCGGCGCCGGGTGTCGCGGCAGCTCGTCGAGTACTCGCTCGCGGTGCGCGAGGACCTGACGGTCACGCAGTTCTACTCGGGCGACGCGTACTACCGCGGCGTGCTCGATCTCGGCTACATGTTCGCCGATGACGCGCTCGCGCTCGTCGATCACAAGACCGGTGCGCGGCTCCCGGGGACCTCGATCACCGATCAGCTCGAGGGCTACGTCGTGCTCGCCGCCGCGGCGTTCCGCCACGTCCGGACGTTCTGGCTCGGGGTCCACTGGATCGCCGAGCGCGCCGTCGAGTGGGGCACGCCGGTCAAGTCCGAGCACGTGATCGATCACCTGATGCCCGATCTTCTCGACAACATCGAGGCAGCCGCGCTCGCCGTCGACGACGGTCCCCGCCCCAACCCGGGCACGTGGTGCGATCGTTGCAGCTACCGAGATCGGTGTCCTGCCAGCAAGGAGCTGCGCTACGAGCCGGTCGAGTACTACGAGGACGACGAGGACTGACGCGATCTTCCAGCGGGAGACGAGCGTGAGCCCGACGCTCCTCTCGCTGATCCAGCGCCAGCGCCGCTTCGAATGGGCGCTCGCGCGCGACGAGCAATCCCGCGCGGCGGGGCGCCTGGTCGCGGGACGCACGCACGATCTGCTCAACCTGATCCAGATCGTCGAGCTCGCGGTGTTCCGGCTGGAGCACGAAGGCTGCGAGGCCAGGGACACGCTCGACGAGCTGTCGCGAATGTCGAAGTCGGCGTCCGAGGAGCTGCAGGCGATGATGGCGGCGGCGCGGCCGGAGGTCGAGGTCGAGCGCGGAGCGCCAGTCGCATCGACGGTGCTGGGTCTCACCTCGACGTTGCGCGAGGTCGCGTCGCTGGAAGTTCACGTCGAGGTCTCGACGGACACCGCCACGCAATGCTCCGCCGAAGAGCTCGAGCACTTGCTGATCGGGCTTGTCCTCGACGCGATGGATCAGCCGATCGTGTTGACCATTCGCGAGCGCATGATCGAACGCAAACCGTGGATCGAGATCGTGCGTGCCACCGAACGCGATGTGGATGGCGATGGTTTCGAGCTGAAAACAGTGAATGCGATCGCGTCGCGGGTGGGTGGCGAGCTCGCGGCTTCGGAACGACGAGGTGGTGGTACGGAGTTGATCGTGTCCCTACCGATCATTTTTTCCTGATCCCTGACCGATCGGGGCCGGACCTCGAGCTGAAAACAGTGAATGCGATCGCGTCGCGGGTGGGTGGCCAGCTCGCGGCTTCGGAACGCCGAGGTGGTGGTACGGAGTTGATCGTGTCCCTACCGATCATTCCTTCTGATCCCTGACCTTCGCGTCCTTTGCGTCCTTTGCGTTCAATGTTCCGGGTCAGAAAATTGAACGCAAAGGACGCAAAGGACACAAAGGCATCGATCGGGGCCGGACCTCGAGCTGAAAACAGTGAATGCGATCGCGTCGCGGGTGGGTGGCCAGCTCGCGGCTTCGGAACGCCGAGGTGGTGGTACGGAGTTGATCGT
>JAEYYY010000786.1 GCA_023430775.1 Pseudomonadota bacterium | reverse complement strand
TACAGGTGCACAAGGTCGTCGGTGCGGGGACGCCCGAGGTTCGCGCACCGAAGGTCGACGCGTGCTGGAACATGGACCGCGGCAAGTGCGACAACGCGCGGTTCCCCGTCGGCGAGTACCGCATCGTCATCCCGGGGTCGGACACCGAGGCGATCCACGTGCTCGATGCGTCTGGTGGCGACAAGCTGACCGTCGCCACGCTCGCGCCGGGTGTCACACACCTCAAGCGTGGCGCGCAGGATGCCTACGTGTCGAAGGCCGCGTCGTACTCGGTCACGCCTTCAGCGGATGCCACGCACGTCGTGCTGAGCGAGTCGGGCACCGCCAAGCTCGCGGTGACCAAGGATGCCGGCAAGTGCAAGATCGACGTCACGACGGATGGCCCCGCTCGCGAGCCGGCGCCGTTCGTGTTCACGCTCGATGTCGAGTGCAAGGAGGCCGAGGATGCGAAGACGGGCCCGGCAACGCCGGATCTGTCGGGCTCGGCATCGAGTGCCTTGATCCCCGTCGGTGGCGTGCCGCAGAAGACCAAGAGCCGCGGCGGTTGCTGCGGTGCTTCGCCGAATCCGGCGAGCTCGATGCTTCTCGGGGTGCTCGTCGTCGGACGGCTTCGCCGGCGCCGTCGCGCGTGACAGCCGTTGACCGCGAAGCTGCCTCGCTGCTGGCTACTGCCAGGGCGTGAAGGCAACGCGGCTGGCCACCACCGTGGTGTGAAACCGGTTGGTTGCAGTGGCCCTCGATTTGCGTCGAGGCGGCGCATGGAAGACCTGGCCTCGAACAAGCAGCTGATCGTCGAATTCTTTGCCGGCCTCAATACCTTTCTCGCCGAGGTCGATCCCGCAGCGGCGCCCGCGCTTTTGAAGCGCGCCTTCGACGTCGTCGCCGAGGACGTCAAGTGGTGGGTCCCCGACGACAGCAAGCCGGAGAAGTCGCGACTGCCGTTCGCGGGCACCAAGACCAAGGCGCAGTATCGCGATCAGGTCGTCGGCGCGATCGTCAAAGGCTTCAACGCCACCGCGACCGCGGATCGGTTGAAGTTCACGGTCACGTCAGTCATGGCCGAGGGCAATCGCGTCGCCGCGGAGGTCGAGTCAGACGGTCTGCACTTCTCCGGCAGGCGCTATGAAAATCGTTACCACTTCCTGTTCACCATCGACGACCGCAAGATCGTCGGCGTCAAGGAGTACATGGACACGCTCCACCTCGGCTGGCTGATCACGCCGGCCTAAGGCGCGCAGTCGACGCGAGTCGGCACGTAGTACAGCGCCTCGAGCACGGTGAGGTGCGGCGCGGAGCAGCGCAGATCGCCGACGGTCTCGTCCGGCTTCTCCACGACGCGGTTTTGCGCGTGCCCCATGCAGCCTGCACACACCATCGCGATCACGAGTCCGAGGAGCTTCCGCATGCCGATCGGAAAGACACGCGGCCGGTGACGCTGTTGCGGCTCTGATCGCGGACGTCCGGATCTTGAACTCTTGCTGCCTCTCCGGGGTTGAGGCCGTTTCGGTGAGGCGTACGGCGAAAACACCCTCAACCCCGGAGAGGGATCGAGGTGACCTGAACTCGCGCTGTTGCTGTTGCTGCTCTCTCCGGGGTTGAGGGCGTTTTGGTGAGGTGCACGACGAAAACACCCTCAACCCCGGAGAGGGATCGAGGTGCCCTCTCCGGGGTTGAGGGCGTTTTGGTGAGGTAGCCGACGAAGACGCGAGGTGGGCGTCCTCGATCCCTCGATCACAGCGTGGTCGCCCAAGTTTCATCGGTCGAGGTGCGAGCCCTCGAAGCCGACCGACTGGTTTTCAGGGATCGAGGTGACCTCTCCGGGGTTGAGGGCGTTTTGGTGAGGTAGCCGACGAAGACGCGATGGTTGTCCGGTGGGCGTCCTCGATCCCTCGATCACAGCGTGGTCGCCCAAGTTTATCGGTCGAGGTGCGAGCCCTCGAAGCTGACCGACTGGTTTCCAGGGATCGAGGTGACCTCTCCGGGGTTGAGGGCGTTTGGTGAGGTAGCCGACGAAGACGCGATGGTTGTCCGGTGGGCGTCCTCGACGGATCACAGCGTGGTCGCCGTCGAGGTGCGAGCCCTCGAAGCCGACCGACCGGTTTCCAGGCGTTGCGGAGACAGCAGGGAATCATCGGCCACTTACGGGTGTTCATTCGCGCCATGGACGCGATCGCCGTTCGAGCCGGCACCGGGTTGCTCGTTGCCGCCACCCTCACTCTCGCGATCGCGGCACGCGACGATGTTTCGAGCGAAGCGGCTGGTCCGCAGACACTGGTGCTTCTGCCGATGCCGATGCCGATGCCGATGCCGATGCCGACTGTCGAAGACCGCGCTGTCGCGCTCGCGAACGAGCGCTTTCCTGATGATCGTCAGGATCGCTTCGAGGTGTTCTCGGCGGAGTCACTCGGCTCGTTGCGCGCGGTGTTCGTGCAGCGCTCGACCGGCGAGTGCGGTGGTTGCGGCGCCCTCGTCGTCGCGGTGGTGTTCGATGGTGATCGCATCCTGATCTCCGAGCTCGGCGAGTACGGCCGGTTCGGCAAGGGAGCGGATCGGATCGAGCTGGTGAATGTCGTCGGCCGCCCGGTGATCGTCGTCGACGAGTCGTTCACGCTCCAGGGTGGGTCGCGCTGGTACCGCGAGTACTTCCTCGTCGGCCGCGACTCGATCGACGAGCAGCTATGTTTTCAGATCGCCGGCACGGACCACGATCGCGGCATCGCGTGGAAGGCTTCGAACTGGATCGCCGCCGAGGGCACGATGTACTTCACCGGCAACTACACGACCGGCGGCGAGCACGAGCCGCCGATGCGAGGCTTCAGCTTTTCGTTCGAGAACGGCTGGGAGCGCTGGCAGGGTGAAGGCCGCTGCCTCGACCCGCGGTCTCCACCGGACGAGGTCGAGCGTCTCAGCGCTTCTTCTTCTTGGCCTTCGCCTTCGCCTTGGTAGCCGGCTTCGACTTCGCGGCCGGCTTGGCCTTGGTGGTCGTCACCTTCGGCGCAGCCTTCTTCGGCTTGGTCACCTCGATCGCGGCGACCGAGTAGAGCAGCGCATCGAAGCCCTCGTTGCCGAAGTCCCCGCCGTCCAGGGCCCAGGTGGCGCGTTCGTGCAGCAGCATCGCCGCGGCGGTCTTGCGAACCGCGCACTGGTCGAGCATGACGTCGTCGAGGATGTACTCGTCGATGTCCCCTCCGATGCCCTCGGCGAGCACCTCGATCACGTCGAGCGGCGGCACCGTCTTGAGTCGCGTGATGCCGAACATGTTGTCGGTCGACGGCCACAGCTGCGGGTTGTCGTAGTCGGGGATCGCCGCGATGCAGGCGCGCACAGCGACGTCGAAACCTGCGGCGGCGAGACCATCGGCGATGTCGCGATCCGCTCCGCATAGCGTCTCGATCGGCAGCGTGCCGCTCCCCTCGGGCTCGGCGATGACGTGACGGCCGCACGGGATCAGGACCGGCCAGGTCCGCTGATCGGACAGCGCACTCGTCGCGCGCTTGACGATGTCCTGGCGCTTCTTCGCACCGGCATCGCTGCGCGGCTGATCGGTGCGCTGCAGCGAGTACACCAGCGTGACGCGCGCACCCGACTTGACCGGCTCGATCTCGTGGTCGACGTCGGAGAACAGCGCCACCCACGGCAACGAGCCCGCCAGCGCTTTCCCCCAGTCGAACTTCTGCTTGTCACGGCCATCGTCGACGACGAACGCACCACCGGTGTGCGCGATCGGCAGGCCGACCACCAGCGTACCGACGAGGTCGGCGGTGCGCGGCGTGTCCTTGTGGCGCGTGAACTTGTCGCCCTTCTTGTAGACGATGACGTCCGTCAGCATCGCCGTCAGCTTGCGCGTCGGCGACAGCACGGACTCGATCTGATCGAGGATCGTCGCCGGCTCGAAGCCGTGAACTTCCACCTTGTCGCGGGCCTTCAAGCGCTGCGCGGACCGCACCTTCGGATCGAGCTTGGTCTCCTTGCCGTGCCCGTACGGTGCCGGCTCGGAGTGCTCGAGCAGCCACTCGACGAAGTTGGCGTCACCGAGCGCACCGACGTCACCATCGGGCAGCGCCAGTGCGAGCCGTTCGGTCAGCCTGGTTTGCCCGCCACAGCAAGAAGCTTCGTCGAGCGTGTCGAGAGTAGCGCGGCCACCGTCATGGCCGCACAGCTTAGATCAGGACGGTACCAGCTACCTTGGAAGCGCTGATCTGATCGATCGCCCGACGCAGATCGCGAGTCGTGGTCTGGCGGCTCTTCACCACCATCAGCACGGCATCCGCGGCATCGGACTGCAGGTTGACGTCGGCCGAGCCGAGCACCGGCGGCGCATCGACGACGATATGGTCGTAGCCCGCGAGGCGCAGCCGCTCCATCGCGATCGAGAACGCCGGCCCATCGAGCAGCTGGGTCTTCTCGATCCGCGGATTGATCGCGGCGACATGGAGCCACAGCTGCGGGATCTCGACGAGCGACCACGGCAGCATCGGCTGCTGGCGGTGCGCTGCGAGCTGCTCGGCGAAGCACCACGGCGGCACGAACTTGAACGCCTCGGCCAGCTGCGGCCGGCGGACGTGCGTCTCGACGAGCAGCACCTTCGCGCGACCGCACTCGGCGAGCGCGAGCGCGAGGTTGATCGCGACGGTGGTCTTGCCCTCGCCGGGCTTGGCACTCGACACCACGACGCATTGCGGCCGGCCGACCTCGAGCAGGTGATGCCGCAGCACGCGGAAGGCCGCGGACCGCTCGGAGTCGGGATCGATGACCATCGCCATGCGGTGGTCGTGTTCCTCGTCGGGGAGGTGGTGCTGGGTCAGCCCGACCTCGGGCGCCGTGGCACCCGGCGGGACCAGCGATTTCTCCTTGGCCGGCGCGAGCGGCGCCGACACCGTGGTGGTGCGGCCGAACAGCGCGGCGGCGGACTCGGGCTTGAGCGCTTGCAGCGGATTGTCGGTGCGGGTGGCGCCCGCTTCCATCTCGCCACTCTCGCCGGCGGCGATCGGGATCATCGGCTGGGTGACGAGCGGCAACGGTGCGCGTCGCTCGCCGGTCGCGGATGGTGGCAGCTCGCCGAACTTGCCCTTCGTGCTCACGCCCCTGCCTTTCGTTTCTTCACCACGTGTGCCGGCGGGATCACCGCGAGCACCGCGATATCGAGCTGATCGAGATCGGTGCGCCGATACAGCCGGTCGTCGATCACCGCGAGACCGACCGCGAGCGCGAAGCCGAGCGACAGGAACAGCACCATGCCCGCGATCATGAAGATCGTCTTGCCGGGCCCCGACGGACGCACCGGCTTGAACGCCGGGTCGACGACCGATAGCCGCCCGCCCGCTTCGGCGAGCTTCTGGTTGGCGTCGAGCTGCGCGCGGAACGAGCTCTCGGCCAGCGCGTTGACGCGCTCGCGCTGCTGGTTCACCGCGCGGCGCAGGCTCGCGTGCTCGGTCTCGAGCTTGACGATCCAGTTGGTGCTGTCGGTGGCGGCGGCAGGTGCGCTCGACTTGCCATCGGCGCGCTGCAGATCGCCGATCTGATCGTTGAGCTTCGCCAGCTCCTTCTGGAGCTTGACACGATCCTCGGCGGAGGCCGGCGCGACGACGGTCTCGACATCCGGCGGCACCGACGCCTGCGCGTGACGCAGCCGCTGCTGGGCACTGGAGACGCGCTCCTGCGCCTTGATCACCGACGGGTGGCGATCGGTGAACTTGGACAGCGCATCCTCGAGCTCGCGATTGGCCGACGACAGCTCGCGCTGCGCTTCGGCGACCTGCGCCTCGGCGGCGATCCGCTCGGCCGACGGTGGCGTCGGCACGCGCACGGCCGGGCCGTCGGCGGGCGCATCGAGCCGCGCCTGGATGCGCTGGCGCTGGCGCTCGAGTGCATAGAGGCGCGGGTTACCGGTGGGCGTGGCCTTCTTCGTCTGCTGCTCGCGGATCGCGCGGATCGAGGCACCTTCCGCCTGACCCGGCTGCGTCTCCTGCGCGAACTCGGGGTGCTTCGCGAGGAACTGCGCCAGCGCGAGCTCGTTGGACTTGAGCTCCTTGGCCGCCGCTTCCTTCTGCGCGACCACGAACTCGACGGTGCGCCGCGCGGTCTCGTTGCGCAGCGACTCGTCCTTGTCCTGGAGCAGCTTGGTCAGCTTCTCGACCACGAGCTTCGCGCGCTCGGGATTGCCGTCGGTGAACACGATGCGGAACGAGCTACCGCCGCGCGGCTCGAGCTTGACCGCCTGGCGCATCTTGTCGACCTTGAGATCGAGATCCGGCTCCTCTGGAAACGGATCGAGCTTCGGGTCGGTGAGGATCTGTTCGAGCTGCGGCCGGGCGACGAGCAGCTCGCCGTACTTCTCGCTGATGTTGCGCTGCGCGACTTCTTCACGCTGCTGCGACAGCAGCGGGGAGGTGATGCGCTCCTGGTAGAACAGTGTCGACCACGACTGGTAGCGCCGGTCCTTCACCATCACGAAGGCCAGCGACAGCGCGCCGCCGACCACCGCGAACACCGCGACGAGCCACCAGTAGCGAAGCGTCTTCCGGCCGAGGTCGACCAGACGCTGCAACCGATCGCGTGGAGTTACCGCTGAGATCGCCATCGGAGAAACAATGGTACACGAGCGCGAGCAGCGCCACGCGCGTCCAGCGAGCCAACGTGGTCGCCTTGGAATCCGGGCACATGTCCCAGGACCGGTAACCCGAGGCGGGTGACGTCATCCGTGTCATGGACGCGCGAGTCGAAGGCGCCCAGGACCAGGGCGGCACCCAGCAGGGCGCCGGTCCCGATGACAGCGATGATCATCCCGAGGATCAGCCCGGATTGCTCGACTCGCTCGGGACGGACCTGATCGACGACGGAGATGGTGATGTCGAGCTTGGCTTCCGTGACCTCGTCCGCGAACGCGTCCGGGCTGAGGTCGACCTCCTTGATCTGTTGCGCGCGGCGCTTGCGCGTCTGCTCGAGGTTCGCGATGTCGACGACCAGCGAGGCCGCGGCTGCGTTGTTGCCGATCTGCTTCGCCTTCTCGAGAGCATCCTGCTTCTGCACCAGCTCGGCATCGAGCTCGTCGACCTTCATCACCAGCCCCTCGCGAAACTTCTGCAGCTCGCTGGCGAGCATGCCCGTCACCTTCTTGCGCTGAGCGTCGTGCGTCGAGATCGCGACCTGCGCGAGATCGAGCGCGATCTCGTACGCCACGTCGGGATCCTCGTCGGTGACCTCGAGGCCGATGCGCGCTGACTTGCGAGCGTTCGCATCCTCGTCGTCGTAGTACGAGAACGAGTTCTTCCAGATGAAGATCTCGAGGCGATCGCGAAACGTCTCGAGCGCGAACGGCTTGCCGACGCGATCGACGCGGCCCGGCTGACGCTTCTCGATGATCTCGAGCAGCTCGGTATCGGGGAGCAGGACGTTGGCGACGTACTCCTTGAGCTGGTCGAACGGGATCGAGGCGTCGCGCTCCTTGCCCATCGCGCCTTCGCTCATCGCCAGCACCACGTCGGCGGTGTAGAGGCGAGGCTTCATCGCGAACTTGTAGGTGACGCCGGCGGTGATCACGAGGGCGAGTGCGAGCACCGGGAGAGGGCGAACGCCGGTGCGCCGGCGGATCCGTTGCAACTCGGCGACCATCCCGACGCGGGTCGGCTGCTCGGACTCGTACCAGTCCGTGGGTGCCTGTGGTTTCCGCTTCGGATTCACGTGATTCCCACGCTAGCACCGGCCGCTTCCTCGAGCACAGCCAGGAGTGCCGCAGCGCTCGCGTCCCAGCCTCCCCGCGCACCGAGCGCTGCCACCACGGTCGGATCGTAGGGTGTGCGGAGCGCGGTCGCGAGGGCGGTGCCGAACGCCACCGGGTCTCGCGGCGGCGCCAGCGCCCCGAGCTCCGGCTTCGCCAGCACGTCGGGCACGCCACCCACCGCGGTGGCGACGACGCGACGGCCACACGCCAGCGCCTCGAGCACCACGTTCGGCGTGCCTTCATTGTGGCTCGCCAGCACGAGGATGTTGGCGGCGGCCATGTACAGCGGGACGCGGGCCAGCGGCTGTGCGGCGATCATGCGCGCGCGCTCGCCAAACGGTGCGAGCCCGGCCGCCACCTGCGCCTCGAGCGGGCCATCTCCGACGACGACCAGCGTCGCCTCGGGCACCTGCTTCAGCACCTGCTCCCACGCCGGCGCGAGGTCGAGCACGCCCTTCACTTCCTTGAGGTTACCGACGTAGACGGCGACCGGGCCTCCCGGGATACCGAGCTCGCGGCGCGCGGCCTCGCGATCGCGCGGATGGAAGATGGTCTCGTCGACGCCGTTCATCACGATGCGAATGCGATCCGCCGGCGCACCGAGCGCGACCGCCTCCTCGCCGAGCGCCCGGCTGACCGCCACCACGCGGGCTGCTTGTCGGAAGGCCCAACCGGTGAGGCGGCGCGGTCCCGGCTGCTTCGCGATCACGTTGACATCGGAGCCGTGCAGCTTGATGACGCTGCGCACGCCGAGCAGTTTCGCCGCGAGCACCGCCGCGTAGCCGTCGGGGTAGGCCCACGAGCCGAGGACGACATCGACCTCGCCGCGATACTTCAGCAGCTGTGGCGCGATCGACGCTGCATACAACGGTCCCCACGTCGCGAGTGCGTAGCGCGGAATGAACAGCGTGCGCGGATGCGTGACATCGATGCCCGCGATGTGGTCGCGCGCCGGGACAGCCGCGAGCTTGCCCGCGCTCGACCACCTGGCCATCAACCCGGCGCCCGGATACCAGGGCACCGTCGCCATCACCTCGAGCTTGCACAGCTTCGCCAGCGCGCTGAACTGCTGGCGGTTGAACGGGGCGGAGAGCGGCTCGGCGGCGTTCGGAAAGATCTTGGTGATTGCGAGGACGCGCAGCACTTCAGAGGTTGAAGACCTTATCCATGCGGAGAAGCTTGAAGATCGCGAGCGGCTGATCGCGCGCGCCGAAGATGTGCACGTTGCCGCCGCCGCCGCGCACACCCTTGTAGAGCTTGACGAGCGCGGCGACGCCGGAACTATCGATCAGATCGAGTGATCCCAGATCGACCTCGACCTTCGCAGGTTTGGACGCGAGGAGCTTGTCGATCTCCTCGGCGAGGGCCGGTGCGGTGTTGATGTCGAGCGAGCCCCGGATGGTGAGCTTCGTCTCGTTGGCGGTCTTGTTCACTTCGAAGGGCAGCAACCTTCAACTCCTCCCAGCGTGAGATCCGACCGCCAGCTTCTTACGAAGTCGCCAGCGATTGGGGGGGCCAGGCTCGTAGGTCATCTCGTCGAGCATCGTCTTCGCAATATGGATGCCCATTCCACCCTCGGGGAGAGAATGCTCGTCGAGGTCGAGCGGAAGTGGGGCAACTCCCTCGATGTCGAACGCTTGCCCGTGATCGCGCACCTCGATGAGCAGATCGCGCTCGCTCGGTGTCAACGCGATCTCGATCGCACCGCCGCCCGCGCGCTTGTAGGCGTGAATTGCGATGTTGTTGAAGATCTCCATGAAGGCGGAGACCACGGCGGTATCGAACGGGTGGCGAACGTCGTTGGCGAACGGGTCTTCCGGGTCGGCGTGCGACGAGCCCGAGACCAGGCGCGCGGCCTCCGCGACCACGCGCACGGCGATGCCGCGGTAGTGCAGCGTGCCGGGCACGGTCAGGCGGATCGTCGCCATCACGAGATGCAGGATATCTCAGATCGCAACAAAGCCAGCACCGCGTGCGCGTGTTAGGGTGGCTTCGTGTTGCGCAGCGTTCGGCTCGCCAAGCGCGCGATCGATGTCGCCGGAGCGGCGCTCGGGCTGGCGATCACCGCCCCCCTGATGCCGATCATCGCGGCCGCGATCTACATCGACTCGCCCGGTCCCGTCCTCTATCGACAGCGCCGCGCCGGCAGCCTGCGCAGCGCGACCACCGAGAACGGCAAGCGAAAGCTCCGGTTCGACGAGTTCACGATGCACAAGTTCCGGACGATGGCGGTCAATGCAGAAGCAAAGACCGGCGTCGTCGTCGCGGGTGCCGACGATCCGCGCATCACACGGGTCGGCAAGTTCCTCCGCAAGGCGCGGCTCGACGAGCTGCCGCAGTGCTGGGATGTGCTGCGCGGCCAGATGAGCCTCGTCGGCCCGCGGCCGGAACGGCCGGAGCTGCTCCAGGATCTGGCGTACGCGATCCCGCTGTTCGAGGAGCGCATGCGCGACGTCAAGCCGGGCATCACCGGCCTCGCGCAGATCTCGCTCGGCTACACCGGATCGATCCCCGAGGGCAGCGAGATCGGAAAGCTCGCGAGCACGCTGCAGAATCCGTATCAGCTCGAGGAGACGAAGGGCTCGCTCGCCGACGACATGCGGATCAAGCTGCTCTACGACCTCGCGTACACCGCGTCGCTCGAGCGCTTCGACACCTTCCTGCGCACCGAGCTCGGCATCATCTTCAAGACGCCACTCGTGATGTTGAAGATGACGCAGGGCCGCTAATTAGCCGGCGAGCCGAGCGTGCTCCGGGGAAGCGAGGGCGAAGGTCAGGATCCGGACACGCCGCGCTTGAGCGGCTCGATCTCGTCCGCGGTGGCGGGCAGTCCGTAGTCGGCGCCGTATGCGGCGGTGTTCTTCCACGCTCCGGGATTGCCCCTCTCGACCGTCTCGACATGGACGAGGTGCGGTAGCGCGGCATGAAGGATCCCGGGGTCGGAGAGCCGACGCATGAACACGACCTTGAGAG
>JAEYYY010000749.1 GCA_023430775.1 Pseudomonadota bacterium | reverse complement strand
CCACCCCCCGGGGCCGGCGCGCTCGTCGACGAGGTGTACCGAGCTGAGGGCCCAGCTCGCACGGCGGATCGTGACCTGATCGAGGTGGCGGTAGCGCGACGGGATCTCGAAGCGTCGGCCTTCGAGGCTGACCGTGCCGTCGCTCTTGCGCTGCGTGCGACGGTCGTCGGCGCAAAACGCCTGGCGCAGCGCTTCGCTCGCCGGGCTCGGCCGCCCGACATCCTTGCCGTCGAGAAAACGCCGCAGCGGCGTCGTGCCGAGCTCGGAGTGGCGCTTGTCGTTGTACTCGCGCTCGACCCACGCCTGCGTGAGCTCGTTGAGCCTCGCGAGCGACAGGTCGGCGAGGTTCTCGGTCATCGAGACGAATCGGCCTTCGAGGTTTCCCCAGAAGGATTCGCTCTTCGCGTTCTGGTACGGCGAATGCGGCAGCGTGGTCTCGTGGACGATGCCGAGCCGGGCCAGGCCTTGCTCGACCTCGTCGGCGGTGAGCGCCTTGCCGTTGTCGGTCAACAGCGAGCGCGGCAGCCCGCGCTTCTGGATCGCCTGCGCCAAGCCGTGCACGAAGTTCTCGGCGTTCTCCGCGAAGTACCACTGGAGATGGCACACCAGCCGCGAGTGGTCGTCGACGAACGCGAGCGCGATCGGCGTGACGTACTCGCCGCGCGTGACCAGCACCTTCTTTCGCCCGTGATGGAAGTCCGCGTGCCACAGCCCGTTCACGTACTCGTTCTCGTAGCTGCGTACCTCGCGCTCGTCGAGCCGGCGCTCGGCTCGGCGCTTGCCGTCGGTGGACTCGCCGCCGATCCTGCGGCGCTTGGTCAGCCCGACCGACTTCATGTAGCGCCGCACCGTCGCGTACGTCGGGAGGTGGCCGAGCTCGGGCTCCGCCTCCACCCACGCCGCGAGATTGTCGTAGTGCAGCTGGTAGCTCCAGCTCCGGTGTGCCGTGTACTGCGAATGGATCGCTCGCTTGAGCGCGTCGGTCAGCGCGGTCTGCCGGCCGAGATCCTTGCGTGGCTTCTTGCGCAGCCGACCGACCGGATCCACCGGCGCGTTCTTCGCCCGATAGTACCAGCTCTCGATCGTCTTGAAGCCGAAGCGCGTGGGCTGGTCGGTGATCGGGTGCTGCCAGCGTTTGGCCGCGAGCTGCTCGAGCTCGTGGTGCAGCTCCCCGCGCGCCGGCGGTGCGGCGAGCAAATGCCCCACCACCGAAAAGCGCAGGTTCGCCCATCGTTCGTGTGTCGTCGATTCGTGTGTTCGGAGTTTCATCGTGCGCGTCATCTATCGCGCTCGCGATCGACGCGTCTCTTCGGCTCGTTTACCCTCCTCTGCGGGTCTCCGTTCTCGTCGACGATTCCCTCATTGACGTCGATCCGGAACGTACTTCTCCGGCGTCGACATCGGCGACACGAAGCGCATCAGCGCCGCGAGCTGTTCGACGTCATCGCCCGCGAAGCGCGCGAGCAGCGCGTTCGGGATCGCGCCGTCGATCGGCGTCGCGAGGGCGGCCCTCGCCGTCTTCCAGAACGCGCTCTCGGTGAACTCCTCGGCCCACCACGTTCGCCACCGCACCAACGTCTGCCGGCTCACGCCCAGCTCCGATCGCAACCGGCCGACCCGCCATGGCGCGAGTCCCTGCTGCATCGCCGTCGCGAGCACGACCACCACGCCGAGGTAGATCCGCCGTCCAAGATAGCGGGCCGACGACGGCGTGTGTCGCTTCCGGCAGCCGTCGACCGCGCACGAGTAGCTGAACCGCTCGTCATAGCCGTCGGGCAGTTCAATTCCCGGCGGCACCCGCGGCTTGCGAGGAAAGTGTCCTTGGTCGAGTCGACCACCGCACTTCTGGCAACCTCGTTGCCGAGTCTCGGTGGCGAGATCCTCGTCGAACTTTAACAGCAGCGCATAGAGCTTGGCGTCGGCCAGCAGCTTGTGGCACAGGGGAGGCCTCCTTCCGCATTCGCGTGTGAAAGGAGAGGAACCCTCTCGCTGGCTTGAATGGTCAAGTTCTTCGAGGGGGCTTCCGCTATTCCCCTCGACGATCGTGTTCAGGACGGCCCGGCTACACCTCGGCCAAGTAGTTCATGCTCACCGTGCGCGTCTCGCGGGTTCGGCTACGTCAAGGACCAGACGTCCTGGACGGGGCGACAGCCACCGTTGGGCGACTACGTGCAGACCCGCTTCGAGGTGCTCACGGTCGATGATCACGGCCGCACCCTCGAAGCCAAGAACCACAACGACACGTTTCAGAGCAGCGATGACGTTTGCGTCGAGCTGAAGTACGCGGAGCCGACAACGTCGGTGCGCATGCTCTCGGCGCTCGCAAGCCGCAAGATCACGGACTGCGATGTCGGCGTTAGACGCAGAACGCTTTCAGTCGACGTTTGGGAGTACGACGCACTTCCGCAAGGAAGCGTTTCGCTCGGGCGCCTGACCTCGCACATTGTCGAGCGACACTCGACCGCGACCGGCGCGGCCCTCGGCACCGTTCGCGAGTACGAGATCGGATACGACCCAGTCGGCAATTCAAATTTCGTCGCGAGCGCTCGGGAGGACGGCGCTGTCCGTTCGCTGGAGATTTCTCACGACGAGTTCGGGTTGGTGCCTGTCGCGACGAAGCTGAGCGGCACCGGCCTGACCCAGCTCCTGACATCGATCGATCGCGACCTCGTGACACTCGAGGCGCGGTCTCGCGTCGACGAGAACGGCACCCGGTGGGGCCAGGACGTCGATGGCTTTGGCCGCCAGATCCGTGCCACGGTGACCCCACCCGGCGGCTCGCTCGGCGTGGTGTCGATGGCGACGTACGGTGGCTTTGTCGACGACGACCCGGCCGGCCGCACGATCTCGACAACCGCGTTCTCGGATCCTGTCCCGCCAACGGGGCCACACGAGGCAGCGGAACACGTGACCATTTCCTTCCTCGACGAGCTCGGGCGAACCCGACGAGTCGAGCGCAAGCTCGGTGCCGATTACAGCGACACGCTGGTGATGCTCTCGCGCCAGTTCGACCAACGGGGACGGATCACCTTCGAGGCGGACCCGTACCCCACGAGCCAGAATGGCGCCACGGCATACGGCACCAGCTACCACTATGACTCCGAGGGCATGCTGAAGTGCTCGATCCGTGGCAACGGTCCGCAGCCGCTGATCATGGTCAGCGACGCATCGACCGAGCGCTTTCCGACGTGCTTCACGCGAACGTTTGTCGATCACGCGGTTCACGTCTCCGTGCAGGGCCCCGACTCGTTGTCGACGAGCGGGCCGCAGAAAGGCGTGGTTTACGCGGACACGACAAGCGCGATCGGTCGGCTGCTGTGGCGAGAGACCCGCAACGGCCAGGGAACACGCCTCGAGCTCTCGACGCACAGCCACGATCGACTCGGGCAACCGATCGGGCTCACTCGCTACAACAAGCCAGCGACCACGACCGAGCCGGTGAGCTGGACGTGGAGCCGCGACTCCGCAGGCCAGGTGCTCTCCGCGAGCGAACCCGGAGTTGACCCGCGTTCCTACAAGTACAGCAACTGGGGCGAGCTCCTGAACGTCACCTGGACGGACTCGACAACCTCGACGGCGAAGCGGCTCGCGTACGCATACGACGCGCTCGGCCGGATCACGGCGAGCGAAGAGCGCGAGAACGGCGTGATCGTCCCCGATACCGAGTACGCCTGGATCTACGATCAGGTGCACGATCCGAGCGTGCTCGGTGCGACGTTCGTCGCCGGGCGCCTCACCGCGACGAAGTCGTCGATCGGCGACATGCACCTGAGCTACGACGCGTTCGGCCGGGTCGACCACCGAGTCTTCGTAGGCCCGGACGCACAGCTCTATCGGGAACAAACGCAGCGCCGGTTCGACGGAGCGCTCTCCTCGCTCGAATTTCACTTGCCGGACAACAGCTACAAGCCGGAGCTGTACAGCTACGAGTACGACTCGGCGTCGCGACTTCGATCCGTCAGCTTCCATGACGGCGAAGCCACGAAGCCGCTCTACAGGGCCGACGATCTCGACCCGTTCGGGCGCGTTCGCCATGCGCTGTACGGCGAGACCATCACCTACGAGGCGACGCGCGACGAGACCGGTCGGCGTCTGCCGCGCCAGGACACGATCCTGCTCGCCTCCGGCGAGCGACGGGGCATCACGCACGTTTCTTACGATGCGGTCGGCCGCGAGCTCAAACGGGAGGATCAAGACGGCGCGACCAATCCCATCACGACCAACACCTACGATGTGCTGGGGCGACTTCGCACATCGTTTGGAGGCGCCCCGTCCTTCAAGATCACGGCTGACTACGATCCTCTCGGCAATCTCCGCGGGCTCGTCGATCAGGTCGGTCCGAGCCAGGTGTCGCTCACGCCCGACACGCTCGATCGCGACCGGCTGTGCCGGATCGATTACGGCCCGGCTCAGTCCGGCTGCAACGTCAGCCACGACGGCTCCGGAAACGTGGTCATGCAGCCGACGCAAGGCGGTAGCACGCGCTCGCTCACGTACTTCCCTTCCGGCGCGGTGCGCACCATCAAGACGCCGACCAAATACACCGCGGCGTTCCGCTATGACGGCTCGGGTGCGATCTCGAAACTCGACGTCAAGAGCCCGACCGATGCACGGAGCGATCATCGCTACGGCCTGGTCCAACGCCGCAACGTGGTCATCAACGGCGTCACGCAATCGATCCTGGTGCGCCAGATTCCCGGGGCAGGCGGGCTGGTGGCAAGCCGCCGCGGCGTGAATGGCCCATTCGTGTTTCCGTTCGGCGAGGAACGCGGCACGCGGTTCGCCGCGACGAGTGAGCCGAGCGCATTCGTCCAGGACGTCAGCTATCGGCCGTTCGGAGAATCGAAGTCGACGCCCAACTCGCCGACCTCGCCCTCCTACACGAGCGAGCAATGGAATGGAGGCGATCTGCTCGCCGACATCGGCGTCGTCCATCTCGGCGCGCGTGTCTACGATCCGGTGATCGGCCGGTTCCTCAGTCGCGATCCGCTGATCATTCCCAGAACCGCGAGCACGACGAACCCATACTCGTTCGGGTTCAACGATCCGGTCAACGTCAGCGACCCAAGCGGACTAGATCCCGGGCTTGGAATCTGCGCCACCTCATGGGGCGGAGCCTGTGGAAGCGATCCATCCAGCGCCGCTTCGCAAGGGGGCGTGCCTTTCGATCTGAGAGAAGCGTACAAGTTCGCCAAGAGACTGATAGGCGGCTCGAGTGGTGGAGCCGAATTGCCAAGCCCGTCGCTGCTTCCGAAGGATGCGTTCGACACTGCCCCGATCGCGATGTGGCCGCAGTGGCAATCGCGCACGTTCCTCGACGACGTTGCCGGGTGGGGCGGCTTTGGTTCTTTCGACGAGTACCTCGACGTCACCGCCGATGTACTTGGCGACGTGAAGGAAGAGGCTGATTCCTACAATCCTGGTCTATTTCCGATTGCGGGTACGGTGGCGCTGTTTTTCGACGGACAAGCGCAGCTGGTCCGCGGGGTCAGGGACGAGCAACGTGCCGCCCGGCGCGGTGACTTCGCGGGGATGTACGCCGCAAGAGGCGATCAAGCCATTGGTGTCGGCAAGAGCTTGGTCGCAATTGGCTCTGTTGCCACCCCAATTGCCGAGTTGAGCGCTGCTACACGAACTGGAGTCGTGGTGTCAGAAGCTGGAGGCGCCATAGGGGCAGGCGGAGGGAGTGCGAATCGGCTCGCCCTCGGCATCGACCCTTACTTGGACGAGTTCGCAGTTCAGCAGGGAGCTACGACGTGGAAGAGCTTTCCAGATGTCTCAAACTGGAGACGCACAATGCTCGAGAGGTTCGCTGACCCAAACACCACGATTGTGTTCAACCTAGAAGGGGTGTCGGTATGGGACGGTCTGTCACGCGCCGCACGTGGGGCCGGCGGCGCGACGGATTGGGAACTCTTACAGATTCACCAAAATCGCCAATGGTGGCATATGATCGAATGGTGGGACGGCTTGAAGCCAGCCGCGAATCCATTCCAATGAAACTGGATTTCACAGGACGCAAGTTCCAGTTGTGGCAATACCGCGTGAGCCATGGCGAGATGCTCGTTCGCAGCCCAAGAGACGATGAACATCCGCGCAATGCGGACCTCATGTTCGCTGGAGTCGAGTATCTAGAACTCCCGCGGTTCCTCCCAGACTTGGAGGTCGATGAAGTCAACGAAACCGACCTTGCACGCGCAGCTGATCGGCTCGGCAAATCGGTCGAACGCCAGAACGTGTTCGTTCTGAAGAGTCAGGGACGCCGGTTTCTCGTAGTCGCCGCTGGCTTCAAGGCAGCCGAAACGGACATGGACATTTTCGACGATCCATTTCTTTGACTGTCGACTTTTTCCACCGAAGAGTGCTGTCAGTTGTTCTGCGGGAAGCCGAGGTTGACGCCGCGGTGACGCGGGTCGGGCCACCGCGACGTGATCGCCTTGGTGCGCGTGTAGAAGCGGACGCCGTCGCGACCGTAGATGTGGTGGTCGCCGAACAGCGACGCCTTCCAGCCGCCGAACGAGTAGTACGCCATCGGCACCGGAATCGGCACGTTGATGCCGACCATGCCGACCTCGACCTCGTGCTGGAACTTGCGGGCCGCGCCACCATCGTTGGTGAAGATCGCGACGCCGTTCGCGTACGGGTTCGAGTTGATCAGCTTGATCGCGTCGTCGTAGGTGGCGAGCCGGGTGATGCCGAGCACCGGGCCGAAGATCTCTTCCTTGTAGATCGACATGCCGGGTTTGACGTTGTCGAACAGGCACGGGCCGAGGAAGAAGCCCTTCTCGCGGCCGGCGATCTTGAGCGTGCGGCCGTCGGCGAGCAGCGTGGCGCCTTCCTTGACGCCGGCATCGACGTAGCCGGCGACCTTGTCGAGGTGTGCCTTGTTGATGAGCGGCCCCATTTCGGCGCCGGCCTCGAAGCCATCGGCGACCTTGAGCTTGGCGATCCGCTCCTGGACGAGCGGGATCAGCTTGTCGGCGGCGTTGCCGACGGCGCAGACGACGGAGATGGCCATGCAGCGCTCGCCTGCGGAGCCGTAGCCGGCGGAGACGGCGGCGTCGGCCGCGAGCTCCATGTCGGCGTCGGGGAGGACGATCATGTGGTTCTTGGCGCCGCCGAGCGCCTGGACGCGCTTGCCGTTGCGCGTGCCGGTCTCGTAGATGTACTGCGCGATCGGCGTCGAGCCGACGAACGAGATGCCGGCGACCTTGGGATGGTTGAGGAGCGCGTCGACGGCGACCTTGTCACCGTGGACGACGTTGAACACGCCGGGCGGCAGGCCCGCTTCGGCGAGCAGCTGCGCGGTGAAGTTCGCGCACGACGGATCGCGCTCGCTCGGCTTGAGGACGAAGGTGTTTCCGCACGCGATCGCGATCGGATACATCCACATCGGCACCATCGCCGGAAAGTTGAACGGCGTGATGCCGGCGACCACGCCGATCGGCTGGCGGATCGAGTAGGAGTCGACCTCGGTGGAGACGTTCTCGCTGTACTCGCCCTTCGCGAGGTCGGCGATGCCGCACGCGAACTCGATCACCTCGAGGCCGCGGTTGACCTCGCCGAGGGCATCGGCGGTGACCTTGCCGTGCTCGAGCGTGAGCAGCTTGGCCATCTCGTGCTGGTGCTTGTCGATCAGGTTGCGGAACGCGAACAGGATCTTGGTGCGCTTCGCGATCGAGACCGAGCGCCAGGTCTGCAGCGCCTTGTGGGCCGACTCGACGGCCTCGTCGACCAGGCCGGGCGTGGCGAACGCGACCTTGGCCTGGACCTCGCCGGTGGCCGGGTTGAAGACATCGCCGGTGCGCTCGGGGGCGCGGTCGAGCGCCTTGCCATCGATCCAGTGGTTGATCAGCTTCGTCGCCATATGAGGACGAAACGCGTACCACGCCGGATGCGCCGCGTGGAGAGATTCCGGTAGCCTCGCGAGATGCATCCGTTTCGCGACAAAGCGCTGCAGTGTCCGCGCTGTGGCAAACCGCTCGCCCATTACCCGGGGCGCGACAAGTGGCGGTGCAAGCAGTGCAATGGCGTGTTGGTCGCCGGCGATCAGCTGGTCGTCGAGATCGGGCCGCACTCGGGGCCGGTGCTCGAGGGCGAGGCCGACCCGGCGCGACCGTCGATCCATCCGTGTCCGGGGTGCGCGTTCCCGATGACGCCGTACACGATTCCGGGCACGCCGCCGGTCGAGCTCGATCGCTGTGTCACCGATCGGCTGGTGTGGGTCGACGGCGGCGAGATCGGGAAGATCCGGGCGACGATTCCCGTCGAGGACGACACGCCACTGTTCAACGACGCGATCGGTTTCATCCGCCAGCTGCGCGCCGAGGAGGAGGCGCTGCGGGCAGGCCGCTTCGACGAGATTCCACTCGAGGACTGGCCGCCGCCACCGATGACGTCGGGCGAGTGGAAGGCGCGCACGCCG
>JAEYYY010000748.1 GCA_023430775.1 Pseudomonadota bacterium | reverse complement strand
ATCGCAAGCGGCTCGCGGATCGGCTCGCCGACCTGCCGGCGAGCGCGCTCGAGGCCGCCGCCTATCTCGCCGCCTGCCGGCGCGCCGCCGATCGCGCGGGGCTGCTCGCCTGCGGCGATCTGACCGTCGCCGTCGAGCGAGTCGGCGGGCTCGAGGCGGCGCCCCATCTGATCGCGTTCGCCGCGACGCGCGACTACCTGACCGCCCGGCGCGCGCTCCGTCACAAGAACCGCGACGATCGCACGGCACCGTTCGCACGCAGCTGACGCTTCCGGTACGATCGCGACGTGCGAGCTGTTGTCGTTGCCGCCATGCTGCTCGCCGGGTGTGGCCGGATCGGGTTCGGGCTCGGCGGAGACCCGCCGCCTGCCGACGGCACGCCGGCCGATGGCGTGACCGACGGCATGCCCGGCGACAGCATGACCGACCCGATGATGTCGGTGACCGGGCTCGAGGACACCGCGGCCGGGTCCCAGGACAGCAACGCGGCGACGGTGCGCACCGAGCCGGTCTCCCACGGTGCCAACAAGCTACTCGTCGTGGCGGTTCACTGGTTCGGCGCGCTGACCGCCATTGCCGCGCTCACCGACGGCGCCGGCAACATCTACCAGCCGCTGAACCGCATCGACCACCCCTCCGGCGGCTCGGTGCAGCTGTGGTTCGCGAACAACACGCTTCCCAACCCGAGCAACTCGGTGACCGCGACGTTCACGTTGCCCACGCCGAAGGCGCGGATCCTGGTCCACGAGTATCCCGCCGTGCAGGGCAAGTCGGGTGAGGGCACCGGCTTCGGCTCGGGGGTGCAGGCGACGACCTCGTTCGTCGGCGCGGCGGCCAACTCCCTCGTCGTCGCGAGCTGCTTCACCCCGAACGGCAGCACCTCGACGTTCACGGCGGGCAACAACTTCGCGCTCGGCGCCGGGATCAGCGGCGACAGTCAGATGGAGGATCGGGTGCTCGCCACCGCGGGCAGCGCCACCGGTGCGATGGGCTACACCCCGGCCGCGAACTACGTGATCGCGTTCGCGGTGTTCGATCGCTGACGGCAGCGCATCACACCACCCGGATCTTCGGGTGATCGAGCGCGATCCCCGCGACCGCGCGAGCGGGCACGTGGATCGATTCGAGCGCCGGTGCGCGGCGCACCAGCTCGCCGATGATCACCGGGAAGCTGTCGTCGACCTTGTCGACCGACAGCACCAGCGTGGTCAGCCGCGGCGCGTGCTGGAAGCTCACCGTGTCGACCTCCGACATCCACAGCCACGCAACCGGCAGCTCGTCGACGGCGATCACGCGGCGACCGGTCACCTCGAGCGCGCTCAGGCACGGTGTCGCGGCGAACAGCGCGCGCGCCGCCGGCGCCTCGAGAGTGAAGGGGTGACGCGGCACCGGCTCCTGGATCACCGTCAGGCGATCGAGCCACGCGTGCGGCCGGATCGACAGCACGCACAGCGAATCGCAACACACCCGGCTATCGCCGCGGATCGCGAGCTTTCTCAGGTAGCGGCCGTTGCGCGCGTTGTAGACCTTGCGCAGATCGCTGGGCTCGCGCGCGTCGACGGCGAGAAAGCCGAGCTCGACACTCGCACGCGTGCCGATGCCGCGGGTCGACCGAAATTCGTCCTGCGCGGTGGAGCGGATGTCACCGAAACACGCCGCCGTCAACGCGTCGTGACGGACGCGCTGCTCGGCGGTCGGCGCGTCGCCCATCGCGAGCTCGAGCGTGATCAGCTCGCCGCGCGGATCGCCGAGCGCGATCAGGCGATCTGCATAGACCGCGAGGTGATCCGGGCTCCAGGTCTCGCGCACGGAATCGGCGAGCGCCGCGAGCGCTGCATCGTCGGCTTGTGCGGGCCATTCGTCGACGAGATCGTTGGGAAGCCAGCCCGTCCAGTTGATGCCGTAGTTGCAGCCGCCCGGGCACAGCTCCGGCGAGCAGCCGCTCCAGTGGCCGTGATGCACCGGGCACGGCCGGGTTCGCAGCTCCTCGCCGCCGTAGATCAGCCGCCCCATCAGACACGACTTGCCGACGTCGGGAACCGGCAACCGCTGCGCTCGCAGCCACGCCATGCCGTCGTTGCACAGCGTCTCGATCTCGACGTCGCCGCGATACCTGGCGCGAAGGTACTCGGCGACGCGCGCGATGCTCTGCATGATCGCCGTGCCCTGGTTCGCGACGTGCGCCCAGGTCTCGAAGGCGGCGATGTAGCGCTCGAGCGCGATCGTCGACACTACAGCCCGGTCTTCAGGCAAGCCGTGACCTCGGGCTTGCTCCAGTCGCGGTAGTTGACGACGTGGAACCTGACGGTGCCCTTGCGATCGATGACGTAGGTCTCGGGCACCGCGTGGATGTTCCACGAGCCGGTGATCGGGCCGAGCGACGCATCGCCCACCGGCTTGTCGAGCACCACGCGAGCCGGCAGCCTCGGAAACGCCTTGCGAACATCCGCCGCGTCGGTGTCCGACATCACCACGACCAGCTGGCCACCGAGCTTGGTCGCGAGCGCGGGCAGCGTGTCGAGATCCTGCTTGAGCGAATTCCAGCTCGCGTTGAACGTCACGAACACCGGCTTGCCCTGGAGCGAGGACAGCTTGAATGGCTTGCCGTCGAGCAGCGGCGCGGTGAAGTCGACCAGCGGCTTGCCGGCGAGCGGGGACTCGCGATTCGGAGCGAGCTCGCGGCAGGTCTTCTTGAGTGCGATCACCTTGGGATCCGCCTTCGGTACCGTGATCCCGAAGCGGAGCGTCTTGCCGCTCGGGATCGTGAGGTGCTCGACGAGCGAGCCCTTCTCGGTCTGCATCACGCTCGATCCCGGCGGCAAGCCGACGAACGCGGCTCCGCGATCGCCGCGCAGGAGCAGGCTGCTCCCCAGGGTGCCGACGGGCAGATCCATCACCACGTCGGCCCGCGTGCCCTTCACCGGCAGCGTGAAGCCAACGATGATGTCGCGCCCACCCGGCGGCAGCGGTCCCGCGACGACGAAGCCCTTCGCGCTCGGCTTCGCGTACGGCTCGTCGAGATCGTGGAACACCAGATCCTTGAAGCCGACCGGCAGTGGCACCTCGATCGGACCCGTCGCGGGCGACCACGAGTGGTTGTCGAGGAAGTACCGCATCTGGACCTCCAGCTCGCCGTCCTCGGCGACCGCGATCAGGTCGAACTTCTGCGACAGCCTCGGTACAGCACGGATCGCCAGTCTCGCGCCGCGCTCGGCGATCGCGACCACCGGTTGCGATCGATAGCTCTCGTTGCGCGCCGTGGTCTGCGCGTAGAGCACCTGTCCCGGCGCGGTCTTGACGTCGAGCACCGCGTACGTGTCGCGCGATCTCGCCGTGCCCTTCGCGAGCACCTTGCCGGTGGCCGCATCGATCACCTCGATCGGCGCGGCCGGATCGGGAGCGCCGTCCAGATCGATCCACACCTTGCCCCTGGCCGCCGGGCTGGTCTCGTCGAGTGGCGGCTGCTTCGAGTCTCGCCGGTGCGACGAGAGCACGAGCTTCCAGCCGTTCGACGCGGTCGGCACGATGGCGTTCGCCCACAGGCGATCCATGCTGCCGGCGCGCGGCATCACCGCGAACGTGAAGTACGCGGTGCGCTCGCTGGTGTCGAGGCCCTTGAACACGACCTCGCCCTTGGCATCGGACTTCTTGGTCGCGACCGTGACCTTGCCATCGGCGGCGTAGCCAACCAGCGTCACCGGGATGCCGGCCGGTGGCTTCGGATCGTTGCGGTTATCGTACGAAACGCTGACCGACAGCGTGCCGGCAGGGAGATCGGGAGTCGGCATCGCCTTGCCGCTGATCTCGCGCACGCTCGGCAGCGCGGGCATCTGCCACGGCGCCGTCGACAGCATCAGGCGATAACCGCCGGTCTCGGGGATCAGGAACGTGCTGCGCGCGAGGTCGGGCGCCTTCGAGGGCACCGACACGGTGACGCGACTCTTCGCGGCGACGCCGTCGAACACGGCGCGGCCGCTGCCATCGGTGGCGATCGACCTGCTCTTGCCGCCGGTGATCGCGAGCGTGACGACGACGTTCGCGGCCGGCTTCGACGGCGTGCCCTCGAGCACGCGCACCGAGACCGTGCCGATCGGCAGGTTCGCGTCGGGCAAGGGCTGGCCCAGGGCCGAGCGGGGTTGTGCGTGCGCGAGCTGTGCAGCGAGGACGAGGGCGATCAAGACCCGGATCAGCACGCCGCGAACATACGCAAAGCGGACCCGGCGTGGGGCTCAGAACGTCGCGAGGAGCGCGCGAGCGCGCGATGACCACGCGGTGGCGCGCGAGGCGAGCGCCGCCGGAGCAGGCAGGCGTCGTAACCATTCGGAGGCCGCGAGCCGCAACCGCTCGCGTCGCGAAGGCGGTGCCGGCGGCGGGGGCAAGAGTGCCGTGCGCACCGCGCGCAGCATCGCAGGTGGCGCCGAGAAGTCCGGACGATCCGGCGACGGCAGCGCGAGCTGCGTCGATCGCGTCAGCATCGCGACCTCGGCGGCGGCGAGCTGGGCCGGCGTGGCGCGAGCGACCGCGCGCGCCAGCTGATCCGCGGCGACCAGGATGTCCTCGGTCGGATCGGCCGGCGCACCGGCGCGCACCCCGCAATGCGGGCACGCGGGCGAGCCGACGAGGTTGTACGCGCGCTGGCAATCGGGGCAGTGGACGAAGCTCACCTCCCCAGCCTCGACCGCGAGATCGCGGGCGGCAAGTTTTCTGGCCTGAGGCTCCGTGGTGACCGGGCTGCATGCCGAGGTTTACAGCTCGCAGCCGATCCCCCGTGGAGTCATGCGGACTTGCCCGTGGTGCGGTGCTTGCTCCCAGGGACGGCATGCGGCTCGGTCTGATGGCCTACGTGATCTGGCTCGGCGTGATCAGCTGTGGCCGGACCGGAGGTCGTCCGCCGGCACATCCCGCGATCGCGGCGCCGTGCACGATCATGCGGGTCGGTCAGGTCCGCGTCACCGGCGCGACCAAGGCGCAGGTGCCCGCGCTCGCCATCCTCGAGGGCACGATCGATGACACCACGCGCGCGGCACGCATCGTCGAGGTCGCGCTCGAGCGGCTGCGCGCCGAGGGTCACGCGCGCGCGGCGATCGCGATCACCCGCAAGCAGGGCTGCTTCACCGATCTCGACGTCGCCGTCACGCTCGGTCCGAAGTTCAAGATCAGCGACATCGCCTTCGCGACCACCGACGAGTTCCCGGCGCGCGAGCGGCTGGCGGTGCTCGAGGATGCGCTCGGCACGGTCAACACCGTCGGCGGCGTCTATGTCGAGTACCGGTTGCAGCGCGCGCTGACCCGCCTGCAGGAGCGCTATCGCGATGCCGGCTGGCTCGAGGCCAAGATCGCGCCGCCCGTCGCGCGCTACGGCGACGACACGATCGCGCTGACCATACCGATCACCCCCGGACCGCGGTTCCGGGTCGCCGCGATCCGCGCCCGCGGGGCCGGGGCCAAGGCGCGGGCCGCCGTGCTCGACGAGATCCGCATCGAGCCGGGCGCCTGGTACGACGGCACCGCGATCCGCACCGGCATCGAGCGCGCGCGGCGCAAGCTCGATCGCTGGGTCGATCTGCGCACCGTGGTCTCGATCGATCGCGGCGTGATCGAGCTCGAGGCCGTGCTGGAGACCGCGCAGTGAAGCTCGTCTTGCTGGTGCTGCTGGTCGGCTGCAGCAAGCCGAGCTACCTCGGTGCCGACGTGCCGAAGCCGTGCACCGCGCGCGATGCGGAGGGCTGCCTCGGCTGGATGGCCGAGCGCGATCTCGCCGCCGCCGAGCTCGACATCTACGACGACAGCGCGCTGCGCCGCTACGTGCAGAGCGTCGCCGATCGCGTCGCCAGGCACTCGCTGCTCACCGCGCCGCCGCGCGTGTTGATCGCGGATCGCGACGAGACCTACGCCACCTCGGGACGCCGGATCGTGATCGCGCGCCGCACGCTCGAGAAGCTCGGCTCCGAGGCGGAGCTGGCCGCCGTGATCTCGCACGAGCTCGCGCATGTCGAGGGCCGTCACGGCATCGTCTCGCTGTTCGGCCGGCCACCCGATGAAGGCTTCGTCCATCGCCGCGATGCCGAGGCGATCGCCGACGAGCGCGCCGTGTGGCTGCTCGAGCGCGCCGGCTACGCGCCGACCGCGATGGCCTCGGCGCTGCGCGTCGTGCTCGAGACCGAGGACGAGGAGCACCCGCTGCGCGCCGATCGGATCGCGCGCGTCACCGTGCTGGCCGGCGGCCGCACCGGCTTCGTCGGTCGCGACGAGCTGCTCGGCAGGCTCGCCAACATGGTCGTCGGTCGCGATCCGCGGCTCGGCACGCGCACGCCCGCCGGCGATGCGTGGGTGGTCAGCGCACTCGGCGTCGCGGTCGAGCTCGAGAAGCACGATCTGATCCGCGCCGAGCACGACGTCCTCGCCCTCCGCCGCGAGCGCGCGACGCTGGTCGCCTATGCCGTCGGTGCGCCGTGGGGCCGCGAGCTGTCGGCCTCGCTCGAGGAGCGCGAGGTCCAGACCTCCGAGGTCGGGCCCGTGGTGATGGGCACGCTGCCGTATCCGACGCGCGGCGATGACAGTCCGCTCGGCAAGCTCGCGCGTGCCGTCCGCACGACGCTGCCGCAACCCGCACCCGGCTCGCGCGTCGCGATCGTGGTGCGCGACAAGGGCGCGCTGGTGATCGAGATCGCCGGCCGCAGCGTGCCCGGTCTGCTGCTTCGCAACGCGACCCGCGACGAGATCGCGCATGCCGAGCCGGCGCGGCTGTCGATCGCGCGCGCACCGCGGCCGGGACCGATCGGCGAGCTCGGTGTCTGCGACAACCCGCTCGACGATCCCGCGCGCGTGGTGCCTGCCGGCGAGCCGCTCAAGTG
>JAEYYY010000733.1 GCA_023430775.1 Pseudomonadota bacterium | reverse complement strand
GCGCAGGCCTAATTAGTGGTGATCGTGCGCCGGCGCTGGTGCTGGTGCCGGTGCCGGCTCGACGACACCGGGGCGCAGCGCGGCCGGTGGACCCGCGAGGCGGCCGGTCGGCGCTGACGGGCTCGCCGGATGCGACGCGGCGATGCGCTTGCGCGGTGCGCAGCCGACGAGAGCGAGGACGAGGGCGACGCGGATCATTTCATCTCGCAGGTGCCGGCGGCGTAGTGCTTCGCGTGCATGCGCAGCTCGCTCTGTAGCTTGCCGATGTCGTCGGCACCGGAGATGAAGGCGAGCTTGGCACCCCCTTCGACGTCGCTGCTGGTGGCCTTGGAGTGGACCCCGATCATCGAACCACCGCCGTGGTTCGCGTGCGCGCTGTGATCGCCGTGCCCGCCGCCGTGATCGTGATGCTCGTGCCCGCCGCCGGCATCGCTGCCGTCGGGCAGGGGGCCCATCGCGGCGTGGTGATCGTTGTGCTTCTGCGCCATCGCTCCGACTCGCTTGCGGAGCTCCGCGACGTCGCCGGTGGTGACGAAGACGAGCGCGGCGCCGGTATCGGTGTCCTCGACGGTGTTCGACGTGCCGGCGACTGCGACCGGGCAGGCGGGGTCGCTCGGCGGCGCCGTGGGCGTGGTCGGGGTCGAGGTGGTCGAGCCGCCGCCGCAGGCGATCAGCAGGACGAGCAGGAGGCGGGACATCGACGTGTTGATACCACCAGTTAGCGGCCGGCGCGGGGCAGCATGCCTCGCAAGATTTGCAAGATCACGAGGCCGCGACGCGCGTTGGAGGGAGGAGCCGCGACTGCCGCGGCGGGAGGTCATCATGCGTCTGCGTCAGCTCGCCGGAAGTCTCGCTCTCGTCCTCGTCTCCGCCGCCGCCTGTGGTGGTGGTCATCAAACCGCGCCGACTCGCACGGACCCGGTGATCCACACGCAGAAGGATCCGCAGGATGCGACGGTACCGGTGTCACGGCGCACGGCGGTCGAGCCGAAGGCCCTCAGCGAGACGGTAAAGAAAGGTCTCGCATGGCTGGCGCAGCATCAGCTCGAGAACGGCAGCTGGGGTCAGGGTGACGAGGCGAACAACATGCGCGGCTCGCAGACCAACGCGGGTGCGAACGTCGCCGATAGCTCGATGGCGTTGATCGCGTTCCTCCGCGCGGGCAACACCGGGCGCTCGGGCGAGTACGCGGCGGTCGTCGACAAGGGCCTCGCCTACGTGCTGTCGGAGATCGAGGAGAGCGATGACAGCTCGCTGTTCGTCACCAAGGTGCGCGGCACGCGGGTGCAGACCAAGATCGGCCAGTACGCCGACACGTTCGCCGCGATGATGGCGCTCACCGAGGCGCGCGGCCTCGGCAAGGATGGCGTCGCCAACGCGCGCATCGATGCCGCGCTCAAGAAGGTGATCAAGAAGGTCGAGAAGAACCAGCGCGAGAACGGCTCGTGGGACGACAACGGCTGGGCACCGGTGCTCAGCCAGGCGCTCGCCGCGAAGGGTCTCAACCGCGCGGCGCAGGGTGGGCTCGATGTCTCGAAGCAGGTGCTGACGCGCGTCGAGGCCTCGGCGAAGGCCGGCGGGATGTCGGGTCGCGGTAGCGCCGGCGTCGTGCTGTACGGCGCGGCGGCGGACTCGTCGACGTTCCGCGACGACGCGGCGACCAAGCGCGGCAAGGCCGAGAAGATGAAGGCAGCGGCGAAGAAGTACGCGCCGGAGATGCAGTCGCCCGACGTGCCGACCAAGGCGCAGATCGATGCCGCCGAAAAAGAAGCGAAGATGGCCGAGGACGCCGCGGTCGCGAACGAGCGCGCGCTGGTCGCCCGCTTCCAGGACAAGCAGTTCGTCGCCGGCTTCGGCAACAACGGCGGCGAGGAGTTCTTGTCGTACCTGTTGATCAGCGAGACGCTCGTCCAGAAGGGCGGCGAGGAGTGGATCAAGTGGGACAACGCGGTGGGCACGCTCGTCGGCAAGGTCCAGAACGAGGACGGCAGCTGGACCGGGCATCACTGCATCACCGGCAGGACGTTCTGCACCGCGGCGGCGCTGCTCGTGCTGATGGGTGACCGCACGCCGGCAACGGCGATGATCGCCAGCTAACATCGGCGCCATGCGGCTCGCGATCGCGCTGGTGCTGACCGCCGCGATCGCGTGCAGCGGGTCGGCGCCCGAACCGACGCTGGTCGAGCGGATCGACGTCGCGATGACGCGCGGCGGAGCGTTTCTCGTCACCCGGCAGGGCGAGGATGGCGGCTGGCGATCGCGCACGTACGCGGCTCTGCGCGACGGCTGGTCGGTGTCGCCGCTGGTCGCGCTCGCGTTGCGGTTCAGTCCGCAGCAGCAGGCCGCGTATCGCCGCGGCGTCGACTTCGTCGCGGGGCTGGCGCCGGCGGGGATCGTCCGACGCTCCCCGGAGGTCAGCTATCCGCTGCACGCGTACGCGATCGGCGCGCTGGTGCTCGGCACGCCGGAGTCAAGGACGCGGTATCGCGGCGAGCACGCGGCCTTGCTCGCCGCCGTCCGCGACCTGCAGCTCGACGGCGAGCGCGGCTGGAGCGAGAGCGACGTGTCGTTCGGTGGCTGGGGCTACGCGACGGATGCGAGGAGGTCGCCCGACGGTGGCTCGGGAGAGCTGCCGACCGCGAACCTGTCGGCGACCGTGCTCGCGATCGGCGCGCTCGTCCTCGGTGGTGCCGCCGCCGACGATCCGGCGCTGTTGCGGGCGCGCGGGTTCGTCGAGCGCTGCCAGCGCGAGGATGGCGGCATGTTCTTCTCGCCCGCCGAGCCCGGCGCGAACAAGGCGGGGAGCGATGCCAAGGGGCCGCGGTCGTACGGCTCGATGACGGCGGATGGCGTGCGCGCGCTGCTCCGGCTCGCGCGACCGATCGACGATCCGGCGGTGAGCAGCGCGATCGGCTTCTTGAACCGGTCGTTCGACGCGACCAGGAATCCGGGAGCGTTCCCGGCGAGCGACGAGGTGAGGCGCGAGTCGTCGTACTTCTACTGGGCGTGGACCGCAGCGCACGCGGCTCGTCACCTCGGCAAGCGCGCGTGGGCAGAGGCACTGGCCGAGGAGCTGGTGCGCCGGCAGCGCCTCGACGGCAGCTGGCGCAACGCCGCCACCGAGATGCGCGAGGACGATCCGCTGGTCGCGACGCCGTTCGCGCTCGCGGCCCTCGGGCTCGCGCGATCGCTGCTCGCCGCCGAGCCTCGCAGCCACGCCTACGCGACGTCGGCGAACGAGCTGTGATCGCGCGCCCGGGTCGCTGCGTGCGCCACTGTCACGTCTCGCGAGCTGCGATCTCCGGATAACCCCGATCGCGCGCCGGCCACCCGGGCAGAGTTCTTGCTCGGTTCGCCGTCACCGTGCGGGTCAACGTCGGCGATCCGATTCCCATCATCGAGCTCTCGAAGCTCGGTGCCGCGCCGTGGGCAACGCAGGTCGGGACGCCGTGGGTGCTCGCGGTGGTTCCCGGCTGGGCGCCTCGGCCCGGAACGGAGCTGGCGGCGATCCGTGCGCACCTGCGTGGCCTCGGTGCCGCGCTCGCCCTGGTCACCCGCGATGGCGTATGGCTGTGTGCGCCCGACGATGCGTTCGAGCTGGCGACGCCGCTCTGCGGATCGGAGCTGGCGATGATCGCGAAGCGCCACGGCATCGAGCCCGGCCGCGACGCGCTGTTCGTGATCGACGGTGCCGGCATCGTTCGCTATCGCGCCGACACCGAGATCACGTTCGCGCGTGCGCTCGACGATGCGCTGGCAGCCGCCGAGCGAGCGATGCACGCGGTGCCGCCGATGGTGTTCGATCGCCGCGAATGGATCGTGACCAGCCTGTGCACCGGGTTCGCCCTGATGCTGCTGGGGTGCAAGGACAAGCCGAAGCCGGCACCGCCACCGCCCGAGCCGGCGCCCGCGGACGTTCGCATCGCGCTGAAGATCAACGGCAAGCAACACGCGCTCGCCGTCGACACGCGCACGTCGCTGCTCGATCTGCTGCGCGAGCGACTCGGCCTGACCGGCACCAAGAAGGGCTGCGACATGGGCCAGTGCGGCGCCTGCACCGTGCACGTCGACGGCAAGCGCGTGAACAGCTGCCTGATGCTCGCCGTGATGGCGCAGGGCACCGAGGTGACGACCATCGAGGGCCTCGCCAGCGGTGACGAGCTGCACCCGATGCAGGCGGCGTTCGTCGAGCACGACGGCTTCCAGTGCGGCTACTGCACGCCGGGGCAGATCATGAGCGCGGTCGCGCTGCTCGCCGAAGGCCACGCGACCACCCCCGAGCAGATCCGCGAGCAGATGAGCGGCAACCTGTGCCGCTGCGGGGCATATCCGAACATCGTCGCCGCGATCGGGACCGCCCGCGCGCGAGGCAACGGATGAGGCCGTTCGCGTACCTGCGGCCGGCCTCCGTCGACGAGGCGATCGCCGCGGCAACACCAGACTCGATCTATCTCGCCGGCGGCACGACGCTCGTCGATCTGATGCGGCTCGAGGTCATGCGGCCCGCGAAGGTGATCGATCTCGGCGCGTTGCCGCTGACCAGGATCGAGCTGGTGCCGGGCAAGCTGCGGATCGGTGCGCTCGTCCGCAACGCGGAGCTCGCCGGTCATCCGGCGGTGCGCGAGCATGCACCGGCGCTCGCCGAGGCGCTGATGGCGGGTGCGTCGCCGCAGGTCCGCAACATGGCGACGACGTCGGGGAACCTGTTGCAGCGCACGCGCTGTCCGTACTTTCGCGATCTCGGCGCGCGCTGCAACAAGCGCGACCCGGGCACCGGCTGCTCGGCGATCGGAGGCTATTCGCGATCGCACGCCGTGCTCGGGACGAGCGATCAGTGCATCGCCACGCATCCCTCGGACATGTGCGTGGCACTGGTCGCGCTCGACGCGATCGTCAAGCTGCGCGGTCCGGCCGGCGAGCGAGCGGTGCCCGCCGCGAAGTTCTTCTCGCTGCCCGCGGCGCAGCCGAACATCGAGAGCGCGCTGGCGGTCGGCGAGCTGATCGTCGAGGTCGAGGTGCCGACCGGCGTGCTCGCGAACAGCTCGCGCTACGTCAAGGTTCGCGATCGCGCGGCGTTCGCGTTCGCGCTCGCCGCTGCGGCGGCCGCGCTCGAGATCCGCGAGAGCACGATCGTCCAGGCGCGGCTCGCGCTCGGTGGCGTCGCGACGGTGCCGTGGCGCGCGGCGAATGCCGAGCAGACCTTGATCGGGCAGCCGGCGAACGCCGATAGCTTCCAGCGCGCGGCGACCGTGGCGATGCAAGGGGCGCGGACCACGCCGCACAACGCGTTCAAGGTCGAGCTCGCGAGGCGAACGATCGTCAAGGCGTTGTCGAGAGCGGCAAACCTGCCGGAGAAGTCCGCATGAGCGAGCCTGTCGTCGGCAAGGCACTCGATCGCGTCGATGCACGTCGCAAGGTCACCGGCCGCGCGACGTATGCCGCCGAGGTGCCGGTCACCGGCGTCGCGCATGCGGTGATCGTCACCAGCACGATCGCGCGCGGGCGGATCGCGAAGCTCGAGACCGGGGCCGCGCGCACGGCGCCGGGCGTGATCGCGGTGATGACGCACGAGGATGCGATCCGGCTGCCGAAGGTCAACGTCAAGTCGGCCACCAACGTGCGGATCCTCCAGGTGCTCCAGGACGACAACATCCAGTACTCGGATCAGCCGATCGCACTGGTGGTCGCGGAGACGCTCGAGGCCGCGCAGCACGCCGCCGCGCTCGTCATCGCGCGCTACGATGGCGAGGACGCGACCGGCACGATCGCCACGCAGCTCGCCAGCGCCTTCGAACCCGAGAGCGCTGGTCCTCGCGCGAAGCCCAGGTCGAGTCGCGGCAACGTCGAGGCCGGGCTTCGCGCGGCGACCACGGTGGTCGACGTCACGTACACGACGCCGCTCGAGCATCACAATCCGATGGAGCCGCACGCCACGATCGCGGTGTGGCACGGCGCCGATCGGTTGACCGTCTACGACTCGACGCAGGGCATCTTCGGCGTGCGCGATCGGCTCGCCACCGTGTTCGGGCTCGACAACAAGAACGTACGCGTCATCAACCAGTTCGTCGGTGGTGGCTTCGGCTGCAAGGGCGCGCCGTGGTCGCACGTGATCCTGGCGACGATGGCGGCCAAGCAGCTCGGTCGTCCGGTCAAGCTCGTGCTGACGCGCACCCAGATGTTCGCGCTCGTCGGCCATCGCGCGGAGACCATCCAGCACCTCGTCCTCGGTGCCGGTCGCGACGGCAAGCTGACCGCGATCCGGCACGACGTCACCACCGGCAGCTCGCGGTTCGACGACTTCGTCGAGCCCAGCGCGGTACCGACGCGGATGATGTACGCGTGCGACAACGTCAGCACCAAGCACGAGCTGGTGCGAATCGATGCGCCGACGCCGACCTTCACGCGCGGTCCCGGTGAGGCCTCGGGCATGTTCGCGCTCGAGTGCGCGATGGACGAGCTCGCGGTCGCGCTGGCGATCGATCCGATCGAGCTGCGGCTGCGCAACCACGCCGACCGCGATCAGGACGCGAACAAGCCGTTCTCCAGCAAGTCGCTGCGCGAGTGTTATCGGGTGGGCGCGGCGAAGTTCGGCTGGGCACGGCGGACGCCGAAGCCGCGAGCGATGCGCGACGGAGACAGCTTGATCGGCTGGGGCATGGCGAGCGCGACCTATCCCGCGCGGCAGCTGCCGGCGGCGGCGCGCGCCAAGCTGCTCGCCGACGGCACCGCGCTCGTCCAGGCGGGCACGCAGGACATCGGCCCCGGCACCTACACGATCATGACGCAGCTCGCGGCCGACGAGCTCGGCCTTCCCGTCGACGCCGTCAAGTTCGAGCTCGGCGACACCGCGTTCCCGGAGACGCCACTGTCGGCGGGCTCGTTCACCGCATCGAGCACCGGTCCGGCGGTCGCGCTGACGGCGAGGAAGCTGCGCGACGAGCTGGTCGCGCTCGCGATCGCGGATCCGAAGTCACCGCTTCACGGGCTCGCCGCGAAGGATGTCCGCGCCGACAAGCGCGGTCTCGTCGGCGGCGGCAAGCGCGAGCTCTACACCGCGATCCTCGAGCGCGCCGGCAAGGCGGAGCTCCAGGTCGAGCATCGGGTGATCCCGAACCCCGATCGCGACAACTACTCGATCCACTCGTTCGGAGCCGTGTTCGCCGAGGTTCGCGTCGACGAGCAGCTGTGTCAGGTCCGCGTCGAGCGCGTCGTCGGTGCGTTCGGTTGCGGCCGGATCCTCAACCCGAAGACGGCGCACTCCAACCTGATGGGCGGCATCGTGTGGAGCATCGGCATGGCGCTCGAGGAGCACACGGTGCGCGACGGCCGGACGGCACGCAACGCGACGCGCGACCTCGTCGACTATCACGTGCCGGTGCACGCCGACGTGCCGCCGATCGAGATCATCACCGTCGACGAGGTCGATCCTCACGTCAACGAGATCGGCGCGAAGGGCCTCGGCGAGGTCGGCAACTGCGGAGCCAGCGCGGCGATCGCGAACGCGGTGTTTCACGCCACCGGGATCCGCATCCGCGATCTGCCGATCACGGTCGACAAGCTGCTGCCGAAGAAGTGATCACTCCTCCTGGGCCTCGTGCGTGATCGCGCGCAGATCGGCGATCGCCTCCGAATACACGATCGCTGGCAGGTCGCCGAGCTTGATCAGGCGCTCGTCGTTGCCGTCGCGTGGCTCGTCGTAGGTGTAGCTGCCGGTGGCCACCGAGCCGGCCTTGACGAAGAACAGCTGCTCGAGCGTGACCTCGCCGCCGTCGTACGACTGCACGCCGAGGTTCTCGGTGCCGATGAACACCTCGATCTGATGGCGCTCGAACAGCTTGCGATACGCAGATACCGAGCCACCGTCGACGACCGAGCCGCGCCGCCAGCCGAGTCGCTCCGCGCGCGACTTGAAGGTCAGCCCCTCGAGCTCCTTGTTCTCGAACTCGAAGCACATCGTCTTCGTGCGGTCGTCGTCCTTCGGCGAGAACGTCGAGCGGGTCATCTGTGCGAACGGCGGTGCCAGGTTCTGCTCGTCGAGGATCGCCTGCCACGCGGCGCGGGCGTTGGCGTCGAGATCGAGCGGATGGACGAGCGAGACCTGGGTGTCCTTGGCCAGCGTCACCGGCCTCGAGTCGCGATCGAGCAACGCGCTGTTGTCGTCGATCCGGAACGCCACGCTGTCACCGCGCGCGGGGAACGCGTTCCACACCAGCGAGCGGGCGAACGCCTTGGCGAGCGGATTGGCGAGGAAGAACGCCTTCCACTTGTCCGCGGCCCAGCGGCGACCGCCGACCATGTAGTACTCGAGGTTGGTCCTGAGGGTGCGGGTCGCCGAATCGACCTCGTCGCGCAACGCCTCGAGCGCTTCCTTCTGCTTGCCGGCGAGGCCCTTGCCGGGGCTCTTGATCACCTTGTCCTTGTCGTAGAACACCAGCTTGCGCGCATCGTCGATG
>JAEYYY010000679.1 GCA_023430775.1 Pseudomonadota bacterium | reverse complement strand
GTGCGCCACTCCTTCGCCAGCTCGACGGCCGCGCGCCGCAGCGGGCTGCGCTGCTCGCGGAGCTTGTCGTCGAGGCGGTCGAACAGCGCGATGCCGTCGGCGGCCGAGCCGGCGAAGCCGCCGATCGCCCTGCCCTCGCCGAGCCTGCGAACCTTGCGGGCGCCACCCTTGACCACCGTGTTCCCGAGCGTGACCTGACCGTCGCCGGCGACGACGACGCTGTTACCGCGCCGGACGGAGAGGATGGTGGTGCCGTGGATCTCGACTTTCACGAGGATCGTCTAGCACGAACGCGCCGGCCTACTGGCCCGAGACGCACCGCGCGTAGGCGTCATCGACCGCGAGCAGCTTCTGCTCGACCTCGATCTGCAAGTTCTTGCCGTTCGCGATCGCGGCCTGGCAGTTGCCACGCCGCGCCGCCGAGCTGGCCTGGAACGCGAACTGGCGCTGCGTGGGGTCGGAGTACGATAGCTCCGCGGCGGGCAGTGGCGGCTGGTTCGGGTCGATCACGACGGGCTGCTCGGCCGTTGGCTCGGAGGCGATCGGAAACGGCGCCGGCGGCGCGTTCGCGGGCGGCGGCTTGGTGCGCTCCTGGAACCCGATCTGCGCGGCCCCGAGCGCGAAGGTCAGCAGACCGGCGACGAGCAGCACCATCCCGATCTCCTCGTTCTCGATGCACAGCAGCTTGTCCTCGCAGTTGTCGGGGATCTGCATGACGAGCAAGCCCCCGACCGCGGTCACGCCACCGGTGATCATCGTCGGCTTCGGGTTGCAGCCCGCGGCGAGCGCGCCTGCGACGACCAGCGCGATTACTTTTTTACCGACGCGCGTGGATGAGCGGCGTCGTAGACCTTCATCAGATGGTCGAGCGAGACCTTCGTGTAGATCTGCGTCGACGCCAGGCTCGCATGCCCCAGCAGATCCTGGATCGTCCGCAGGTCGACGCCCTCGTCGAGCAGATGCGTCGCGAACGAGTGTCGCAAGCCGTGTGGGGTCGCCACCTCGTGAACTCCGCCGGCGATCGTCCATTGCTTCACCATACGCTGCACCGAGCGCGGCGTGATCCTCGTCCCCGCCGCGTTCACGAACATTGCCGCGGATGTCCCGGCGCCGAGCCCGCGGCGCGCCGGCAAGTAGGCCGCGAGAGCGCGATCCGCGGCGCCGCCGAGCGGCACCTGCCGCGACTTGCCACCCTTGCCGTGCCGCACGAGCACCATCGGCGTGCCGTAGCGATCGCGATCGACATCGCTGGTATCGAGCGCGCAGCACTCCGAGACGCGCAGTCCCGTCGAGTACAACAGCTCGAGGATCGCGGCATCGCGCAGCCGCAACAGATCGTGGCGCGCCTGCTCCGCCGGGCTCAGCGTGCGATGGCTGGTCCGCCCCGTCGCCGTCGGCGCCTCGACCAGCCTGAACGCCGCATCGACATCGAGCGCCCGCGGCAGGCCGCGCTTCTTCTTCGGCCCCTTGATCGCGGCCGCCGGATTGCCGGCCAGGGCGCCGCGCTTGACCAGGAACCGACAGAACGCGCGCACGCTCGACAGCTTCCGCGCGATCGTCGCCGCGCCGTTCTCGCCGAACAGCGCCGCCAGCTGGCTGCGCACGTCGAGCGCCGACAACCTCGCCAGAGGAGCGTCCTTGCCGCGCTTCTCCCGCAGGTGCTCGCGCAGCTTCGCGACGTCGCGGGTGTAGACCTCGACCGTCTTCGGCGAGTAGCCGCGCTCGACGGAGAGATACTGGGCGAACGCCGCCTGGGCCTGGTCCCAGTCCATGCCCGACGATCACCCGGCCCGCCGCGCGGCGCCAATTTCAGGTGCTCGCTCGATCGGATCAGAGCGCGCCGGCAGGAGGGGTCAGGATCACCTCCTCCACGGCAATCGCAGGACGCGCGACGATCGACACCAGGAACCCGGCGACATCCTCGGGCTTCATCATCTTGCTGCGATCGAAGCCGGGACGATCGTCCCAGATCGCGGTATCCGTGGCGCCCGGAAGTAACGCGGTGACGCGAATGTCGTACGGGCGCGCTTCCTCGGCGAGCACGCGCGTCAGCCCGAGCTGGCCGGCCTTCGCCGCCGTGTAGCCGCCGCAATCGCTGAACGCGCGATGCGACGCGTGCGAGTTGATCACCACGATATGACCGCGCCGCCGCGGCATCATCCGGCGGATCGCTTCACGCGCGCACAGCATCGTGCCGACGATGTGGACATCGAGCATCTGGCGAAAGTCCGCCGCCTTCGCGTTCTTGATCGGGCCGAACGTGCCGGTTCCCGCCGACAGCACGACGATGTCGAGCTCCGGTAGCTCCGCGAACCGCTTCTGCACCTCGGCCTCGTCGGTGACATCGAGGTGCGCCGAGAACACCTCGCCGAGCGGTGGTACCTGCCCCACCGTGCCGACGACGCGGCGCCCGCAGGCGAGGACACCTGCACCCTCGGCGGCGAGTGCATCCGCGCATGCGGCACCGATTCCGGTCGTGCCGCCCGTCACGATCGCGAACTTCCCCAGAAGGCGCTTGCTCACGGGCCGACGCTACCATTAGCGTTCGGTTCGTGCGGTTCGCGACGTTGTTCCTCGTGCTCGCAGCGTGCGGTGGCGGTCCGAGCATTCCCGGAGCCGACCCCGACGTCGAGATTCGTTCGCGGCAGTGCACCGTCGACGCCGGTGGCTTCATCACGGTCAACATCACCTACGACGTCACGCTCGATGTCGGCCAGGCCTTCGAGGCGACCGTGTCCACCGGCGGGAACGGGCTGAACCCGAGCAACTCGTTCACCTGCTTCTCGTGGGACACGACGTTCGCCGGCTCCGACGACGTCGGCTGCGAGCGCGAGCGAGCGGACCAGCCGGCGACCGCCACGGTCGAGCACTTCTTCAGCGCCGGGCTACCGGACGCGCCGACGCAGTTCTCGGTGATGGTGCTCGGCAGCGCGCTCGACCAGCCGTTCTCGGACATCATGCTCGCGAACGCGTCGGAGAACATCGTCTGCAACGTCCCGCCGTCACCGTAGAAGGTGCTTGCTCGCGCGAGGGCACGCGATTAGCGTCCGGGCATGCGATTGCCGCTGTGCGCGATCCTCGTCGTCGGTTGCGGTGGTGGTAGCAGCCTGCCGCAGGCCGAGCCGAAGGTCGCGATCCGGAGCACGCTGTGCAGCGTGTTCTCGACGGGACTGGTCAACGTCAACGTCGACTACGAGGTGACCCTCGACGTCGGCCAGGCGTTCGAGGGTGTCATCATGATCGGCGGCACGTCCGGATCGCAGCCGTTCAACACCAGCTTCAGCTGCGACCAGTGGTCGTCGACAGTGGCGGGGAGCGATGACGTCGGGTGCCAGCGCGACAGCTTCGACCAGCCGGAGATCGCGTTCATCCGGCAGTTCTTCGATGCGCAACCGAACCCGCTGCCGCCCTCGGTGAGCGTGAGCATCCTCGGTAGTGCGCTCGACGAGCCGCTGTCGGACGTCATGGTCGCGAACGCGAGCACGACCACGCCCTGCACCATCCAGGACTGAGCGCCGCCGACGTTGCGTTTCGCAACCTGGGCGCTGGGTGGGCCGAGACCTTTCGAACGTCTATGCGGGCACTCGCATTGCACTGACCGGCCGCGATGATCCGCGGGGCGATCGTCGTCGGCCTGGTCGCTGCGTGCGCGCGGCCCGTCGAGCCCGTCGACGGTGACAGCGGCGTGACGCCGGAGCCGTTCGAGCCCGGCCTCGGCGCGACCTGGGAACCGGATGGCGCGGGCGTGGTGTTTCGGGTCGCGTCGACGCGGGCGACCCGGATCGAGCTCGCGATCTTCGACGACCCGTTCGGTGCCGAGCGGCGGATCGAGATGGCGCGCGAAGGCGACGTCTGGCGCGCGCGGCTGCCCGCGAGCGAGCTGCCCGCGACGATCTACTACGGCTACCGCGCGTGGGGCCCGAACTGGCCCTACGACCCGGCGTGGCAGCCGGGCACGACGACCGGCTGGATCACCGACGTCGATGTCGACGGCAACCGGATGAACCCGAACAAGCTGGTGATCGATCCGTACGCGCGCGAGCTGTCGCACGATCCGACGAACCCGCGGCACCTCGACGGCTCGGTCTACGCCGTCGGCGATCACCGCGCGAAGGACTCGGGACCGGTCGCGCCCAAGGGCATCGTGCTGCGCGACGAGGTCGCGGAGGTCGGGACGCGGCCGCTGCGTGCGCTCGCCGACGATGTCATCTACGAGGTCCACCTGCGCGGCTTCACGCAGGGCGCGGGCGGCGACTGCGCCGGCACGTACGCGGGCGCGGCGACCAAGGCGGCGTACCTCGCGGCGCTCGGCATCACCGCGGTCGAGTTTCTGCCCGTCCAGGAGACGGCGAACGACAGGAACGATGTCGATCCGGACAGCGCGAGCGGCGACAACTACTGGGGCTACTCGACGCTCGCGTACTTCGCACCGGATCGCCGCTACGCCTGCGATCGCTCGCCGGGCGGTCCGACGCGCGAGTGGCAGGCGATGGTGCGCGCCTTCCACGAGCACGACCTCAAGGTCTTCATCGACGTCGTCTACAACCACACCGCCGAGGGCGGCGGCGGATCGCTGCTGTCGCTGCGCGGCCTCGATAACGCCGGCTACTACCAGCTCGATCGCGCGGGCACCGGGTTCACGAATTCCAACGGCGTCGGTGCCGACCTGGCGACGGCGACCAAGGAGCTGCCGGCGAAGCTGACGATCGATTCGCTCGCGTACTGGCGCGACACGCTCGGCGTCGACGGCTTTCGCTTCGACCTCGCCCCGGTGCTCGGCAACGTGTGTGGTCCGGGTTGCTTCACGTTCGATCCGAGGTTTCACACCCAGCTCGCGGAGCTGTTCGCGCGGCCGCGCGATGGCGGTGCCGGCGTCGATCTGATCGCCGAGCCGTGGGGCACCGTGGCCGGCACGTATCAGGTCGGGCACTTCCCGCCGGGCTGGTCGGAGTGGAACGACAAGTATCGCGATCTGGTGCGCGACGATCAGAACCGCCGCGGGGTCGCCGCGGTCACGTCGGGGCAGCTCGCGACGCGCGTGCTCGGCAGCTCCGATCTGTTTCGCGATCCGGGGCGCGCTCCGAGCGCGGGCATCGCGTACCTGGTCGCCCACGATGGCTTCACGCTCCACGATCAGTACGCGTGCGACGCGAAGCACAACGACCAGCCGTGGCCGTTCGGCCCCTCCGACGGCGGCAGCAACGACAACCGGTCGTGGGATCACGACGGCGATGCGGTCGCCCAGCGCCAGGCCGCGCGCACCGGGCTCGCGCTCCTCGCACTCTCGCAGGGCGTGCCGATGATCACCGGCGGGGACGAGCGCCTGCGCAGCCAGCGCTGCAACAACAACCCGTACAACCTCGACTCGCCGGCGACCTGGCTCGACTGGTCGGCGCCGGAGCCGGTGTTCACCACGTTCGTGCGCCGCCTGCTGGCGTTCCGCGCCGCCCACCCGGCGCTGCGCAGCGCGGCGTGGATCGAGCCCGCACAGGTGAGCTGGCGCGATGCCTCCGGTGCGGTCGCTTCGGACGCCTACCTCGGCGACGCCACCAGGCCGGTGCTCGGCTGGCAGCTGCACGGCGACGATCCGATCTACGTCGTCTACAACCGCGGCGCGACGGCGATCCAGATCACGCTGCCCTCGCCGCCGGCGGCGGCCTGGTATCGCGTCGCCGATACCGCGGCGTGGATGGAAGGCGAGGCGAACGTGGCAGTCCCCGGCACCGAGCACCGGATGCAGCAGTCGAAGTACGACCTCGCGGGTCGCTCGCTCGCCGTCTTCATCGCCAGGTGATAGCGTCCGCGCATGCGTGCCGTCCTTCTGTGTGTGGTCGCCGCGTGCGGCGGCGGTGCGAGCGTCCCCGAAGCCCCCGGCGCCGCGATCGTGGAGCTGCGCTGTAGCCGGCTCGGCCCCGACGGCACCGGCTTCATGATCGATAGCGAATTCCTGGTCTCGCTCGAGGTCACCCAGGCCTTCACGGTCGACTTCGACTTCCCGACCGCCGCGGCGCCGATCAACCGCAGCGACATCTACATCTGCGGCTCGTGGACCAACTTCAGCAACGGTGGCGAGCCGCCGGAAGGCTGCGAGGCTCCGATCGTGATCGGCGGCAGCGGCGCTCAGACCGAGACCGTGTTTCACAGCCTCGCGATCGAGTTCCCCGATCCGTTGCCACCACCGGTCTCGGTCACGGTCCGCGCGAACCCGCTCGCCTCCGCGCAGCAGCCGGTCGTGATCGGCACCCCAGGAGTTGGCACCGTCGACTGCCAGTGACGTGCTAGCGTCGCGGTCATGAAGCGGATGGCGATCGCGGCCTTGCTCGCCGCATGCGGTGGCGGACCGAGCGTCGAGAACGGCGGCAACCCGTCCACGCGGATCATCAGCTCGAACTGCCAGCTGATCGGCAACACGGTCACCGTCGATATCGCGTACGACACCACGCTCGGTGTCGGCCAGGCCTGGGAGTCGGACGTGCTGGTCCTCGACGGCGCGTCGTTCGGCCCGCAGACCGGCGAGTCATCGTTCGTCACCTGCGGCTTCTGGAGCGAGCTCGGCAGCGGGCCGGGGACCAAGGGCTGCGTGCGCAACCTGCCCGACGACCCGGCCACCCAGAACATCAGCCACATGTTCTCGGCCTCGTTCCAGAACGAGATCTTTCCACCGCTCGACATCATGATCTTCGCGATGACGTTCGATTCGCCCGGCGGCTTCAGCATCGGCAACGGCGCGAACGATCAGATCACTTGCTTCTGAGCAGCGTCGCTGCGACCGATGTCGGTCAGCCACGTCGCGAGATCGGCGTTCGCGCGCTCGGCCATCCGCGGCTTCTTGTTGTCCTTGCGCAGCCCCGGCAGCGGCGGCAACAGCCCGTAGTTGACGTTGGTCGGGCCGTACTTGTACTTGGCCGGCCGCGGCGCGGTGACGTGGTGATACAGCCCGCCGAGCATCGTCGTCGGCGGCGGTGGTGACACCTCGCGCCCTGCGAGCTCGCCGGCGAGCAGCCACGACACCACGAGGCCCATCGCGCACGACTCGATGTAGCCCTCGACCCCGGTGAGCAGCCCCGCGAACCGGATGTTCGGTCGCGTCTTCAGCTCGAAGCGCGTGCCGAGCTTGGCCGGCGCGTCGATGTACGTGTTGCGATGGATCGAGCCGAAGCGCAGGAACTCGGCCTTCGCGAGCGCCGGCACCATCGCGAAGATCCGCTGCTGCTCGGGATATGCGAGCCGGGTCTGGAAGCCGACCAGGTTGTACGCCGTCAGGTACTTGTTCTCCGGCCGCAGCTGGACCACCGCCCACGGCCGGTGACCGGTGCGCGGATCGCGGAGCCCGATCGGACGCATCGGCCCGAAGCGCAGCGTCTGCGGCCCGCGCTCGGCCATCACCTCGATCGGCATGCAGCTCTCGAAGTACTTCGGCTCCTCGAAGTCGTGCGGCAGCACCTTCCTGCCCGCGTTGACCGCGTCGACGAACGCCTCGTACTCCGCCTTGTTCAGCGGACAGTTGACGTAGTCGCCGACGCCGACGTCGCCGCCCGCCGCGCTGTCGTCGGCGGCCTCGGGAACCTCGGCGGGATCGCTGTTGCGATCCCAGCGCGATGCGCGAAACGCGTGGTCCCAGTCGATCGAATCGGCCGCGACGATCGGCGCGATCGCGTCGTAGAAGTACATCCGATCGCCGCCGAGCTCGGCGCGGATCACCTCGCCGAGCTTGCCCTCGGTGAGCGGGCCGGTCGCCACGATCACGGGGCCGTCGGGCAGATCGTCGAGCCGCCGGCGCTCGATCCGGATCCGCGGGTGCAGCGCGAGCCGCTGCGTGATCGCGCGCGCGAAGCCGAACCGCTCGACCGCGAGCGCCTGCCCCGCCGGCACGCGATGGCGATCGGCGCACGCGATCACCAGCGAGCCGGCGCGCCTCAGCTCGTGCTTGAGCAAACCCGCGGGCGCCACCGGATCGTCGCTGCGCAGCGAGTTGCTGCACACCAGCTCGCCGAGCAGCGGCGTCTGGTGTGCCGGCGACATCGCGCACGGCTTCATCTCGACGAGCGAGACCTCGATGCCCGCCTCGGCGAGCTGCCACGCGGCCTCGCTGCCCGCCATGCCACCGCCGACGACCGTGACCCTCACGGTTTCTCTCTCACCTGGGCGCGCGGCAACGGCTTGCGTGGTGCGCGCTCGCGATTGTGCCTCCTCGCCTCGCTCCCCATGAACAGGAAGAAGCCGACGACGACGAGCCCGATCACCATGGTCATCCGCGCTTCTCCTTGGCGATCACGCGCGCCTGCGGCATCGGCTGGCGCACGCCGTTATCGAACGCGTCGCGCGTGATCAGGGGACCGCCGTTGAACGTGCGGAAATCGGCCTTGCAGCGCGTGCACCGGTAACTGACGATGTTGATCTCGCCGTCGGTGAAGCCGTTGGTGAACAGCATCCGCACCCGGCGCCGCTGACACACCGGGCAGACCTTGCGCTCGAGCGCGAACGCGATCGCGGCGAGCGTGATCAGCCCCGCGACGCCGCAGATGAACAACAGGATGAACGTCACGGCGTCTCCCGGACCCGGATCGATCGAACGATCGCCCGCGGCTCGGCGAGCTTCACCGCGACCTCGTTCGCGCGGTGGCGGTGGGCACCTCGGTGCCGCGGATGCCGTCATCCCATTCCATCCGGGAGATCAGAGCACCACCGTCGAGGTTGCGCCACTGCCCGCTGCACTGCCGGCAACGGTACGCGGCCACCACCGAGGCGCCCTGCTGCTCCGTGGCGTGCTCGGGATCGGGCTCGAGCGTGCGCGTGCTGCACTCGGGGCAGACCTTGCGCGCGAGCAGCGGCTCGATCAGGGAGGTTGCCCGATCGCGAGCGCGCTTCGCGGCGCGCCACAGCGAGCGCGCGAGCGGGATCTCCGCACTGCCGTCATCTCGCACGCCGGCGTCCCAGGCGGTCCGCGGGATCAACGGACCGTCGTCGAGGCTGCGCCATTGCCCGCTGCACGACCGGCAGCGATACGCCGCGACGTACGCGACCGAGCCGCCGACAAGCGTGCCCTCGGGATCGGGTTCGAGCTGGCGCTCGTGGCAGGTCGGGCAGATCTTGCGCGCGAGCAGCGAGCCCAGGAACCGATCGAACGTGCGCTCGAACGCCCGGCGCGTCGCGCGCCGCACTCGATCGCCGAGCACGCTCACCCGATCAGTTTCTCACGCCTACCGGCGGCCGCGCAGCACGGTCGCGCGCGGCAAGCCCACACGTGCCCCGGCATCCCACGCCGTCTTGGGGATCAGCGGTCCACGGTTCTCGCGCCGGTACTCGGCGCCGCAACTCTTGCACCGGAACATCCGCGCCCCGGGCGAGCCCCACACCACGCCGGCCGGGTTGTTACGAATGTCGAGCGCGAGCGCGGCATCGCACTCGGGACAGCGCGCTCGCAGGGCGCGCTGCGCGATCACGATGACGACGGCGACCACGAGCGGAATCGCGATCGTCACGCCGATCAGGGCCCATTCGCCGTCGCTCACTGTTTCAGTGTGGCACGAGGCAGCTCGTCGCGGGCGCCGGCTTCCCAGGCGGCCCGGGGGATCAGCGGGCCCTTGGCCTGGCGGCAGTACTCCTCCCGACACTCGACGCAGCGAAACCTGCGTGCGTCCGGCACGTCGGGAAGGCTCCCGCCGGGGTGCTCGCGCTCGTCGATCTCGAGCGTGCCCGTGCGGCACCTCGGGCACGGCGTGCGCGCGAGCCGGACCAGGATGATGATGCCGGCGATGGCGACGCCGGCGAGCAACAGCACCACCAGCACCGCCATCTTGTCTCCGCCGGTCATCTCGAACACTACGCCGCGTTCTCCTCGGACTCGTCGACGCCCTGTTTCCAGTCGCACTCGACACAGCGCAGCGTGGTGCCGGACTTGTTCTCCTTCTTGACCACGAACTTGGCGTTACAGATCGGGCACGGCTGCGGCACCGGCTTGTCCCACGCGACGAAGTCGCACTGCTTCTTCGCCCAGTTCGAGCAGCCGTAGAACGGCTTGCCGCGCCGCGACCGCTTCTCCGCGATGAAGCCACCGCAGCCGGGCCGCGGACACTTGACGCCCAGCGAGATCGCCTTGGTGGTCTTGCACTCGGGGTACTTGGTGCACGCGAGGAAGCTGCCGAACCGACCGCGCTTGATCGTCATCGGCGCGCCGCAGGTCTCGCAGATCTCGTCGGTGGTCTGCGGCGGGACCTTCTCCCAGGTGCCGTCGAGGTTCTTCACCACCTCCATCGTGGTGCGGCACTCGGGATAGCCCTGGCAGGCGAGGAAGCTGCCGTTGCGGCCCCACTTGATCACCATCGGCTTGCCGCACTTCTCGCACGTCCACTCGGTGGGAATCTCCTCGCGCTTGACGTTGCGCATCTCGGAGCGCGCCTTCTCGAGCTCGTCCTTGAACGGGCCGTAGAACTCGCCGAGCAGCTTGCGCCACTCGACCTCGCCCTCCTCGACCTTGTCGAGGTTGCCTTCCATCTGCGCGGTGAAGTCGCTCGACACGATCTCCGGGAAGCTCTCGACGAGCAGCCCGTTGACCAGGATGCCGAGCTCGGTGGGCCAGAACCGCGCCTCCTTCTTCTCGACGTAGCCGCGATCGACGATCGTCGACATGATCGCCGCATAGGTGGACGGCCGACCGATGCCGCGCTCCTCGAGCTCCTTGACGAGCGACGCCTCGGAGAACCGCGGCGGCGGCTGCGTGAAGTGCTGCTCGGGCCGGATCTGCTCGAACGTGATCGCATCGCCGACGGCGAGCTCGGGCAGCGAGCGATCGGCCTCTTCCGCCGCCTCGGCCTTGGCGTCGTCGGTCTCGGAGACCTCGTACACCTTCTTGTAGCCCGCGAACTTCAGGATCTGACCGTTCGCGCGCAGCTGCGCCGCGCCGCGCTCGATATCGATCGTGGTGGCATCGAACACCGCCTGCGTCATCTGCGAGGCGACGAAGCGCTGCCAGATCAGCGTGTAGAGCTTGATCAGCTCGGGGCCTTCGGGGTGGTTCGCGAGCGCGGTGGCGACCTTCTCGGGCGTCCACTCCATCAGCGTGGGCCGGATCGCCTCGTGGGCATCCTGCGCGCGCCCCTTGTTCGCGTAGACGTTCGGCTCCTCGGGCAGGTACTCGGTGCCGTAGGTGTCGAGGATGTGCTGGCGCACCGCGGCCATCGCGTCGTCGGAGACGCGCGTCGAGTCGGTACGCATATAGGTGATCAGGCCGGTGGGACCTTCATCCCCGAGCTCGACACCTTCGTAGAGCCGCTGCGCGAGCGCCATCGTGCGCTTCGCCGAGTACCGCAGCTTGCGCGCGGCATCCTGCTGCAGACGCGACGTGATGAACGGCGCCTGCGGCTTGCGCTTGCGCTCCTTGCGCTCGACCGCGGTGACGATCGCCTCGCCCGCCTGTAGCTCGGCGACGATCGCATCGGCATCGTCTTTCACCTTGGGGAACAGGCCGACGCCATCGGGACCGACCGCGCCGGCCTTCTCGCCGTGCCACTTGACGACCTTGGCCTCGAACGGCGGCGGCTGCGGGCCGACGCACGTGGTCTCGACCGTCCAGTACTCCTCGGGCTTGAACGCCTTGATCTCTTCCTCGCGCTCGCAGACCAGGCGCACCGCGACCGACTGCACGCGACCCGCGGACAGACCGCGCTGGACCTTCTCCCACAGGATCGGCGAGATCTGGAAACCGACGAGACGATCGAGGATGCGGCGCGCCTGCTGCGCGTCCGTCAGGTTCATGTCGATGTCGCGCGGCTTCTCGAGCGCTTCCTTGACGCCCTTCTTCGTGATCTCGTTGATCAGGATGCGGCTGTAGTTCTTGTTGACGTCCTTGATCTCCTCGGACAGGTGCCACGCGATCGCTTCACCTTCGCGATCGGGGTCGGATGCGAGGTAGACCTTCTCGTTCTCGCGTGCCGCCTTGCGGATCTCGGCGACGACCTTCTTCTTGCCGTCGATCACCTCGTACGTCGGCTCGAAGCCGTTCTCGATGTCGACGCCATCCTTCTTGCGCAGATCGCGAACGTGCCCCACGGAGGCCTTCACCACGTAGTTCGGACCGAGGTACTTGCCGATCGTCTTGGCCTTCGCGGGTGACTCGACGACGACGAGCGCCGACCCGGGCTTCACCTTCTTGGGCTTGCGGACCTTCTCGGCCGCCTCGATCGCCTCGGCCTCGGCGGAGTCCTGCTTCGCCTTCTGCCGCTTCAGCTGTTGCTTGGTGAGCGGCTTCGCCGGCTTGGCCTTGCCGCCGTCGCTGGCTTTCCCCTTCACCGCGACGGGCGCTTGCTCGTCGGCGTTGATCGGCTTGGCTTCCTTCGCCGCGGTCTCCTTTGTCACGGCATGCTTCGCCGCGGGCTTCTTCTTGGGCTCTGCCTTCGCCGCTTTGGGCTCGGCCTTCTTGGCCGCGGGCTTCGCCTTCGACGACGACGTCTTCTTCGCTGCAGCTTTCGCTTTGGGCTTCTTCTTGTCGTCGGATTTACTCACTTCATTCCTCTCATCGAGTCGATCGCCCGGAGCACGGCCGGAACGGACAACTGCGTGGCTTGCACGATCTGATCGATCCCGCGAGCGCCGGCAAGGATGGCATCGCGAACGCGGCGCCCTTCCTCATCGAGCTGCGGTGGCACGCGCTTGCGCGGAGTACCCGCGAGCAGCGCGTCGACGTCGTCGAGGTGATCGACGATCGCCGCACCTTTCAACAGCAGGTGATCGCAACCCGGGCTGCCCGGGCACGCCGCGATCACGCGCTGGTACTTGCCGGCCGCGGCGGCAGTGGATAGCGAGCCCGAGCGAACCTCGGCCTCGACCACGATCACGATATCCGCGAGCGCGGCGATCAGAGGATTGCGCTGCACGAACGAGCTGCGCCGCGGCTGCATCCCGCTCGGGAACATGCTGATCAGCGCGCCGCCCGCGGCGACCACTTGCTCGAACAGCGGTGCGTGGCGCGCCGGATAGAGCACGTCGATGCCACTGCCGAGCACCACGCTGGTGACACCCTGCCCGGCGAGCGCGCCGCGATGCGCGGCCCCATCGACGCCGAGTGCACCACCCGACACCACGCGGATGCCGCGACCGGCGAGGTGTCTGGCAAACGCGTGGGCGCGGTCCATTGCCTTGCGCGATGCCGCCCTGGCGCCGACGATCGCGACGGCTGGACCCTCGGTCAGCGCGCCGCGCACGTACAACGGATCCTCCCAGCCGACCGCTTGGAGGCGGCTCGGCAGGCATCCCGTTGTCAGCAAGACCGTGGTCACAGGGGGAATGCAATTAGCGACCTGACCACGCGCCGTCAAGTGCGTGAGACACACACCGAGCAGTTCCAGCTACTTGGACGACGCAGGATCCGGGCCCCTCTTTATATATGGGGGCGCTACGGCCTGGCCGAGCGGGGAGTCGCGGCTTACTTCGCCTTCTGCATCATCACCAGGTCGCCGATGCTCATCTCCTGGACCGAGAGCGTGACGACGCCGATCGAGATGTTCTCGCCGACCTCGACGATCACGACCTCGCCGAGCGCGCGCGCCGGGAACTGGCGATCGTCCTTGCCGACGTTGTTGCTCATCGTGCCCGGGTACGCGTCGCCGCGGCGAACCACGTACATCCGGTTGCCGACCTCGAGGCCGCTGTTCTTGCCGAGCTGCACGAACACGACCTCGCCCTTGTCGCCGATCAGCTGATCCTTGGTCAGCATCGCGACGATCGTTCCCTGGAGATCGACCTTGGGCGCGACCGGCGGGACGTTGCGGAACTTGGTGACCAGCGGGCCGACCTTCGCGCCGCGCTCGATCTCGTGCGTCGCCTCGAGGATGCGACCGCGCGCGCGCTTGTCCTGCTTGACGCTGACCACCTCGAGCGAGCCGAGCAGCTCGACGTACGCGCCGGCGCCCTTGACCTGCCGCCCCGGGATGTAGACCGAGTAGCGCTTGCCGACCTGCGGTGGCTTGCCCTCGGGATACGACAGGTAGACCTCGTCGCCCGGGCCGAGCAGCTCCTTCTCCTCGACCGAGCCATCGATCGTGATCGACTTGTCGAGATCCGACTTCTCGACGAATGCCGTCGACGTCACCGACGATTCGATGCGGCGCTGCGGCGCCGGCAACAGATCGCCGCCGCCGGGGTTGACGGGATCCTGCGGCAGCGGCTGCCCGGTGGTGAACGCGCCGCGCGGCAACAGGCGCACGAGGTCACCGGGATAGATCCAGTGCGGGTTCGTGATCTGCGCGTTGTACGACCAGATCTTCGGCCACTGCCACGGATCGTTGAAGTAGTACCAGCAGATGTCCCACAGCGTGTCGCCGCTGCGCACGACGTGGAGCTCGGGTACCGCACCGGAGTGGATGACCGCGGGCTCGCGATACGGATCGCCGTCGTTGTTGACGTAGTAGCCCTTCGGCGCGTCCTGCGGATCGGTGGTGGTCACCTTGCCGTCGGGACCGACGACGATGACCGGCTGGCGCGCCGGTGCTTGCGGCGCCGGCGCGGGTGCCGGTGGCGGCCCCTGGTTGCCGGCGACGCCCGGGTTGAGCGTGGTCGGCGCGTCACCGGTCGTCGGAACCTGCGCGTTGGCGACGATCGGAAACAGCAAGGTACCGGCGAGCGCCGCGAGCGTCTGGGCGTAGCAACGCATCACATGGACTCCAGTCGCTTGCTCGCAAGCGCGGCGGGTTCGGTCTTGGGATACAGATTCAACACCTGCTCCAGCACGGCTTTCGCCTTCTCGCCCTGGCCGAGCGACTGGTAACAGTATCCCACCTTGAGGAGCGCATCGGGAACCTTGTTCCCGCGCGGGTAGGTCTCGATGACGGCGCGAAACTCGACGAGCGCCTGCGAGTATTGCTTGGCCGCGTAGAACGCCTCGCCGAGCCAGTACTGGGCGTTGTCTGCAAAATCGTGGCGCGGGTACTTGCCGATGAACGCGCGCAGCGCCGCGACGGCGGTGTCGTGATCGCCACTCCTGACCAGCTCGACCGCGGCCTTGTAATCGCCGGCGGCATCGCCGCCGCGCTCGGTCGGCAGCTCGCGCTCCCTGGTCTGCGTTCGCGCGGCACGTGCGGCGACCGGCGGCGAGCGTCGGACCTCGATCCGATCATTGATCGGCGGTGGGTTACCGCGCGGCACGCGCGGTGGCGGATCGTCCTCGAGCGTCGCGACCTTGCCGGCGGCGGCGTCGCCCTCGTAGACGATCTCCTCGCCATCCTCGGTGATGCCGACGACGCGAGGCGCGGTCGGCGATACCGGTGCGGCGATCGGTTTGTCGGGAGCCGCGACCTCGACGGGGAGCTGCGGCATCCCTTCGATCGTCGCGGTCACGGCCTCCGCGCGCGCGAGGTCGACCTGCTTCTGCAGGTCGCGGAGCTTGCGCTCCTGCGCGCGGCGCTCCGTGCGGAGCTCCGACACCGTTTTCGTGAGGCGGCGGTTGTCATCGCGCAGGTTCGACATCGGCGAGGCGCAGCCGATCCCAAACAACGCGATGAAGACAAATGGAGCGTGTCCCTTCACGGCACCGTGATCGTAGAAGGTGCGTGAAGGTGGTGCAAAAAATCGTAGGTCGGCCCGGAAGCGCTTCGCTAAGTGATTAGCGAAGGCCGCGCTGGATCTCGACGAGCGTCCGCAGCGCGGCGACCCGCTTCGCCGGCGTCGTCAGCGCCTGCTGGAGCTGGATCCTGCGATACGCGGTCCACAGCGCGTCGCGGTTCGCGTGCTTCGCCTTGCCGAGCGCGGCGCCGACCTCGGTGTAGCGAGTCGCGAGCTCGTCGGCGGTCGGAGCTTCGATGCCGTGATCGATTCGCGGTGCGCCCTGCTCCGCCGATGCGGCCACCTCGACGCGCGGTACCGTGATGCTCCGCGCGCGGTGCGGCTC
>JAEYYY010000636.1 GCA_023430775.1 Pseudomonadota bacterium | reverse complement strand
TATCGGCGAGCTCGATCGCGAGCTTCTTGCCGTCGTGACGGAACCGCGCCGGCTTGCCGTTGGCAGTGACATTCGAGATCGCGAGCTCGACGGCATCGAGCTCGAGGGCGCGCGTGGCGGGCGCGATCACCGTGCCGCGTAGCGTGGCGGTGCCGGCGACCTCTCGTCTGGCCGGATCGACATCGAGCGCCAGCGCGATGTGCTGGAGATCGACGACGCGGTCGGGGGCGTAGCGTGCGCGGGTGCCAGGAAACGCGAACTCGCGAGACATGCCGCGGCATCCTACGCCGGTGCCGCCCGCGCGTCAGGGCGCCGGTTCAGCGGAGTGTGCCGAGTGCCTTCGCGAGCCGGCCGACGCCGTTCTCGATGTTCGCCATCGAGCACGCGTACGACAGCCGCACGAAGCCCGGCGCGCCGAAGCCGGAGCCCGGCACCACCGCGACCTTGCCGACCTCGACGAGCCAGTCACACAGCTGGACATCGTCGTCGAGGATCGAGCCCTCGGGCGACTTCTTGCCGACGTAGTGCGAGACGTCGGGGAACGCGTAGAACGCACCCTTCGGCTCGCGGCACTGGACGCCCGGAATCGCGCGCAGCAGCTCGACCATCTTCTTGCGGCGCTCGTCGAACGCGGTCCGCATCGTGGCGACGCAGTCCTGCGGACCGGTGAGCGCGGCGAGCGTGGCGATCTGCGAGATGTGCGTGGGGTTCGACGTCGACTGACCCTGGATCTTGCTCATCGCCTTGATCAGCGGCAGCGGTCCCGCGGTGTAGCCGACGCGCCAGCCGGTCATCGCGTAGGTCTTCGAGACGCCATCGACGAGCACGCAGCGCTTCGCCACCTCGGGACCGACCGCGGCGATCGAGTGATACTGGGCGTCGCCGTAGACCAGCTGGCGATAGATGTCGTCGGAGATCACCAGCAGGTCCTTCTCGACGACGACCTTGGCCAGCGCCTCGATCTGCGCTCGGGTGTACACCGCGCCCGTCGGGTTCGACGGGTTGTTGAGCACGATCGCGCGGGTGCGCGCCGAGCACGCCTGGCGCACCTGATCGGCGGTGACCGCGAAGTCGTCCGCGGCCTTGGTCTCGAGGACGACCGGCCGGCCGCCCGCGAGCATCACCATGTCCGGATAGCTGACCCAGTACGGCGCCGGGATCAGGACCTCGTCGCCCGGATCGAGCAGCGCCATGAACAGGTTGTAGAGAGAGTGCTTCGCGCCGGTCGACACCAGGATCTGGTCCGGCGCGATCTCCATCTTGTGGACGCTCGACATCTCGGCGGCGATCGCCTTGCGCAGCGGCAGGATGCCGGCGACGTCGGTGTACTTGCCGACGCCCTTGCCGAGCGACTCCTGGGCGGCCGCCTTGATGTGGTCCGGCGTATCGAAGTCGGGTTCGCCGGCGCCGAAGCTGACGACATCGATGCCGTCGGCTTTGAGCTTCGCCGCCTTCGCCGTGACGGCGAGGGTGATCGACGGTTTGATCGGATCGAGACGCGACGCGAGCTTGAGTGGGAAGGTCATGGCGCTTTCTTCGAGGCGTACTTTGCTTTGAGGGCGGTGACGACAGGCGGCGGCACGAGGCCGTGGACGTCGCCACCCAGGCTGGCGACCTCTTTCACGAGCGACGAGCTGACGTAGTGATTCCGCTCGTCGGTCATGAAGAAGATGGTGTCGACCCCCGGCGCGAGCCGGCGGTTCATGTGTGCGAACTGGAACTCGTATTCGAAGTCGGCGAGGGCGCGCAGCCCGCGCACGATCACCGAGGCGCCGCGGCGCTTGCAGAAGTCGACGAGCAAGCCCTCGAACACCTCGAACTCGAGGCGCTTGCCGTACTGCGGCAACGCATCGCGGATGAAGCCGATCCGCTCGTCGGTGGTGAACAGCGGGTTCTTGCGGATGTTCGGCGCGATCGTGACGACGACGGTGCCGAACACGGCGAGCGCTCGTTCGAGGATGTCGAGGTGGCCGTTGGTGATCGGGTCGAAGGTGCCCGGGTAGACGGCGATGGAATCGGATTGCGTCATGTCGGCACCTCGTAGAACGAGATCAGCGTATCGCCGTAGCGGCGTTCGTCCGTTCGTACCAAAGATCCGAGCGCCTCGGGCGGAGCGTTGCGGCGATCGTGCTCGATGACGATCACCGCATCCCCTGTGAGGCTCGTCAGTGGAAGCGCCTGTACCGCACGCACGGCGAGGTCGCTCGCGTACGGCGGATCGATGAACACCAGGCTCCACGGCGCGGCGCCGTCCGCGAGCGGTCGCTTGACGAACGCGATCGCATCGCCGGCGTGAATCGTCGCGCGGTCATCGACACCGAGGTCGCGCAGGTTGCCGCGGGTGGCGAGCAGTGCGGGTTTCGCCGAGTCGACGAACGTCGCGTGCTTCGCCCCGCGCGACAGCGCCTCGATGCCGACCGCGCCCGAGCCGGCGAACAGGTCCAGCACGTGGCCGGCGACCTGGTCGCCCCGGTTGTGCAGGATGCCGAACACCGCCTCGCGGACCTTTTCGGAGGTGGGGCGCGTCGCCGCGC
>JAEYYY010000826.1 GCA_023430775.1 Pseudomonadota bacterium | reverse complement strand
ATCGACCACGGCGCCCAGCTGCAGGTGCTGGCGCGGCGCTACGGGGCGGCGCACGGCTTCCTGTTCCTCGGCCGCGGCGCCCAGTTCCCGATCGCGCTCGAGGGCGCGCTCAAGCTCAAGGAGATCTCGTACATCCACGCCGAGGGTTACGCCGCCGGCGAGATGAAGCACGGGCCGATCGCGCTGATCGACGAGCACCTCCCGGTGATCGTGCTGTGCCCGCGCGGCCCGCACTACGAGAAGGTGGTGAGTAACCTCGCCGAGGTTCGCGCCCGCCAGGGCAAGGTCCTCGCCGTCGCCACCAAGGGCGACACCGAGATCGGTGGTCACGCCGACGACGTCATCCTGGTCCCCGAGACCGCGCTCGAGCTGCAACCGATCCTGACGGTGCTGCCGCTGCAGATGCTCAGCTACTACGTCGCCGACTTCAAAGGCACGGACATCGACCAGCCGCGCAACCTCGCGAAGTCGGTTACCGTCGAGTAGATGGCGAATCGGCGAGCGAAGCGCGGCAAGGCGACGACCGACAGCGCAGGCAAGCTGACGCACTTCAACGATGCCGGCGCGGCCCACATGGTCGATGTCGGGGCCAAGCCCGAGACCGATCGCGTGGCGATCGCGAGCGGCAGCATCGCGATGGCGCCGGCGACGGCGAAGGCGATCGCGGCGGGCTCGATCGGCAAGGGCGACGTGCTCGGCATCGCCCGGATCGCCGGCATCCAGGCGGCCAAGAAGACCGCCGACTGGATCCCGCTGTGTCACCCGCTGCGGCTGACCGGCGTCGACCTCGACCTCCAGGTGGCCGGAACTATCGTCTCGATCACCGCCACCGTGCGGGCCTTCGATCGGAGCGGGGTGGAGATGGAGGCGCTGGCGGCGGTCTCCGCCGCGGCCTTGACCGTGTACGACATGTGCAAGGCCATCGATCGCGGGATGGTGATCTCGAAGATCCAGCTCGAAGAGAAGCGCGGGGGGAAATCTGGGACGTGGAGACGTAGCCCCTGATCCTCAGAATTTCGGCGGGTTGCTGACTCTCGACATCAGCTCCGAGGTCGCACTCACTGACAGGAGTCGTGAGTGAAGTTGGTGACGATCGGCCCCCAGATCAGAGATGCTTCCGCGCATGCGCAGCAGTCCCAGAGGGTCGCAGCTTGTCGCGGGTTCGATCATCTCTCTCGTGGCAGCCACGGCGATCGCCGGCGATAACGCCGACCCCGGTCAGCCCACCGTCGAGCCGGATCCGTTCGCCATCCTCGGCGGCACCGCCACCACCGAAGGCGAGTTCCGCGCCGTCGTCATGCTCGAGGTCGGCGGCGGTCTGTGCACCGGCACGCTGGTCGACAAGGAGTGGGTGCTGACGGCCGCGCACTGCGTGGATCCGGCGGTGCTCGGTGCATCGTCGCAAGCGCAGGTCACCGCCAACACGCGCGTCCACTTCGACACCGTCGATGTCACGCGCGATGCCGGCCGTGTGATCCCCGCCGCCGAGACGATCAAGAAGCCGCAGTTCAACGTCAACGCGCTCGGCGCGAACGACATCGGCCTGATCAAGCTGCAGACGCCGGTCACCGACATCCAGCCGATTCCGATCAACTTCGATCCGGCGATGGCGCCCGTCGGCCTGACGCCGATCCTGATGGTCGGCTTCGGCAAGACCGAGAACAACATGTTCGGCAAGCAGTTCAAGCTGGACAACCAGACCGCGATCTCCTGCCAGTCGTTCGGCGGCTCGAACCAGTCTTTGCTCTGCTTCTCGCAGACCAACGGCAAGGGCAAGTGCGAGGGTGACTCGGGCGGCCCGTCGTTCGCCACCATCGGCGGCGTTCGCAAGGTCGTCGGCGTGACCTCGTTCGGCGATCAGAACTGCCAGGCATTCGGCGCCGACACGCGCACCGACGCCGAGAAGGCGTTCCTCCTCCAGCACGCGCCGCAGCTCGCGGGCTGCGTGACCGACGCCGAGTGCACCGGCGCCGATCAGGTCTGCACCAGCGGCACCTGCGTCGATGCGCCGTTCACGGGCGGCGGCTTCGGCGCCACCTGCTCGAACCCCGAGGATTGCGATACCAACCAGTGCGCGAATGGTCCGGGCGGCACGCTATGCACGGCGACCTGCGCGACGGGTGTCGCGGGTGCGTGCCCGGCCGGCTTCGAGTGTCTCGCCGGTGAAGGCGCGACGGCGGGCCTGTGCTGGCCGAGCGACCTCATCGATGGCGGCTGCTGCGACGCGAGTGGTCGCGGCGCGCCGACCATGCTGTTCGGCATCGGCCTCGTGGCCCTGGTCTGGCGCAAGCGCCGCCGCTAGCGAGCAAGCGCCGCTAGAGCAAGGGTCAGACGCAAGTTGATCAAGTTCGCACCCGGACAACGCGGACAACGCGGAGCTGGGGTCAGGCGCAAGTTGATCAAGTTCACCGGTCCGACACCCGGACAACTGCGCTTGAGCTGGAGCTGGGTCAGACGCAAGTTGATCAAGTTCACCCGCCCGCCCCCCGGACAACGGCACGCTCGACGATCGCGCTTCTGAAATCCGGTCCGCTAACGCTTTCGTTCGAACACCAGCAGTTCATCGGTCTCGTGGCGCTGGTGTGGCGCCGCTGCTAGCGCAGGTCGTCGATTCGCAGGGCAGGCCAGTGGTCGAGCGTGTCCGGGTGTCGGACAGGTGAACTTGATCAACTTGCGTCTGACCCTGGCTCCTTGCTCGGCCAGTGGGCCGAGTGTCCGGGTGTCGGACAGGTGAACTTGATCAACTTGCGTCTGACCCCTAGCGCTTTCGTTCGAACACCAGGAGCTCGCCCAGCGTGTCGTGCTCGCGGGTGCCGATCGGCTCCATGCCGAGTCGCTTGATCACGCCGAGCGACGCCAGGAGCCACGGGAACGTGGTCGCCTGTACCGCCTGGATGCCGTCCTGGGTCAGCGCCCACTCGACCGCGGCCGACACCGCCTCGATCGCGTAGCCCTGGCGGCGCGACGTCTCGGCGATGCCGTAGGCGACCTCGGCGATGCCGTCGCCGGGGTGGCCGTGAAACACCACGCTGCCGACGACGCGCGGCTCGTCGCGCAGCAGCACCAGGGAGTCGCCCCACAGCCGCGTCGTCGGATCGGCGCGCAGCGCTTCGCGCGAGAACGGGAAGCCCTGGGCGACCAGCTCGTCGTTGGGCCACGCGCGCGGGAACGTCGCGCCCACGATCGCTTCGGCGCGCGCCTTGTCGTGATCGAGCACGGCCTCGATCGCCTCGAGCGTGATCGGCACCAACCGCAATCGCGCTGTGACGAGCTCGGGCATATTGCTAGGGGCCGTTGATCGAGAATCCGGCGGTGACGACGATCTGCGACGGACCGTTCGTGATCAGACCATAACGGACGTCGATGTCGAGCTTGAACAGCGTGCCGACGAGGTACTGCTGGAAGCCGGCGCTCGCGACCGGGCCGACGAAGGCACGCTGCATGTCGATCCGCTGGTTCGCGCGAAGCAGGGCCGGCCCGCCACGCAGGATGAGATAGCGCCGGGGATTCGACGTCGGCCGCACGCGCGCACCGATCGTCAGGTCCATCTGCATGGTCTGGAGGTCGGCGACCTGGGCGGCATCGGCGCTGTAGTGGGTGGTGAAGATCGTGTTCCACCGGACCTCCCAGCCGACGCGCTTCTCGGTCGTCATCGGGTGCCACGCCGCGTAGAAGCTGAACGGGTCGACGTAGCCGACCCCGAGACGCTTGGCATCGGCGCCGGTGCCGGCGAAGCCGCCGAGCAACAGGCCCATCGAGCCAGAGGGCAGGGGCTCGGCGCGCGCGCTTCGCGAGATCGCGAGGGCGACGAGGAGACCCGGCAACCAGCGCATCAGAACTTCGAAGAGGTCGCGAGGAACGTCATCTTGTCGTTGGTCGCTCGCAGGCGACGCGACAGCGTGCGGACCCAGTTCCACAGCAGCTCGTACGCGAGATCGCGATCGACGAACAGCAGGTCCTCGAGGTCCTTCCGGTTGACCACGAACAACCGGCACTTCTCGTGGCAGACGGCGGTGGCCGAGCGCGGCGCGTCGTCGATCAGCGACATCTCGCCGAAGTAGTTGCCGGCGCGCAGCACCGCGAGTGCCTCCTCGCCCATGCCGGGCACCATCCGGCTGATCCGCACGGCGCCCTCGACGATCAGGTAGAACTTGTCGCCCGGGGTCTGCTCCGCGAAGATCGTGGCCGACGCGCGGTACTGCTCCTCGACGCCGATATCGACGACGCGACGCAGGTGCGCGGTGGGAAGACCGCTGAACAGGTCGATCGACGCCAGGATCTCGAGGGTCGACTTGCCCGCGAAGTCAGGCGCAGCCGGCTTGTCGTCGTCATCACCCATGGTTGGCCCGCACGTGGCAGCAGCGTCCCACACGCCCTCCGAAAACGCAAAACGGCCCCCCTTGCGAGGGGCCGCCCTTCACACGCGAACCGAAGGTCTTTAGGCGCCGACCTTGAGGGTCAGGAGCAGACCGATGATGAGCGCGTAGATCACGAGCGACTCGATGAGCGCGAGACCGAGAATCATCGGGCCGCGAATCTGACCAGCCGCACCCGGGTTACGGGCGATGCCTTCGAGTGCTGCAGCCGCCGCGCGGCCCTGACCGAGACCGCCACCGAAGGCGGCGAGACCGATCGCGAGACCGGCCGCGATCGCGATCCAGCCGTAGTTCTCGGCGAGGCCTTCCGCCTTCATGGCGGCGGGCTCACCGGTGGTGACGTCGCCGGCGAACGCGAGAGCGGGCAGGCCGAGGACGACGAGGAAGGTGATGAGGGTGGTGAGGATCTTGGTAGTGCGCTGCATGGTGCTTTTCCTTTTTGGGTGGTCCGCGTGAGTTGGTGAGAGGTTGATTAGTGCTCTTCGTGCTCGATCGCCATGCCGAAGTAGACCATCGCGAGCGTGCAGAACACGACGGCCTGGAGGAGGCAGACGAGCAAGCCGAGGAGCAGGAACGGGATCGGAACGAGGATCGGGACGAGCGCGAAGAAGGACATGAGGACCTTGTGGTCGGCCATCATGTTGCCCATCAGCCGGATCGCGAGAGACACCGGCCGCGCGATGTGGCTGACGAGCTCGATCGGCAGCATCAGCGGGATCAGGGCGGGCATCGGTCCGAGGAAGTGCTTGAAGTACGCGAGGCCGTGCTCCTTGACGCCAAAGTAGTGCGTCAACAAGAACACGAAGATCGCGATGCCGACGTTCGTCTTCAGGGTGTCGGTCGGCGCCGAGAAGCCCGGCAGGAGCGCGAACAGGTTGTTGAACAAGATGAACAGGAACAGCCCGCCGATCAGCGGGAAGAAGCGGCGCGCGTTCTTCTCACCCATGCCGCCCTCGACGAAGCCGTACATCGACTCCGCGAGATACTCGAACATGTTGCGGAAGTTCATCGTGCGCGGCGGGACGAGGCCCTTGTCCTCGGTCTTGAGCCCCGAGAGGAACGCGCGGGCGCCGAGGAACGTGAAGATCACGACGAGCAGCGTGATCAACACGTGCGTCATGCTCCAGCCGCTCGGGAACATGTCGACCAGGATCGACTTGCGCGAGAGCTTCGACTCCGCCCAGTGGTTGAAGCTCGTCCACCACTCGAAGCGGTTCAGGTAATCGAACCAGGTGCCGTGTTCACCCATGGTTGTTTTCTTCCGCCGCGGGACGCACCGCGCTGTAGATCGTCTCGACGAGGATCGAGGCGATGAAGATCGAGTAGCCAACCGCGAACGCGATGACGTCGATCGGGAGGAAGAGGACGGCGACGGCCACGAGGCCCATCAGCGCCATCATCTTGGGCAGCATCAGCATCGCGCTGTTGCCGCGCTTACCCTGGGCTGCCTCGTCCGTCCACTTCACGATCAACCGGCGCAGCACGTAGAAGTTCGCGCAGGTCAACGCCGCACCGGCGGCGAGGCCGAGCACGACCGACTTCGGTTGGGTGATCAGTGCGAGGAGCACGAGCACCGCACTGATGCCGTAGTTGAGCCGCTCGATGCGATGGATGCTCGGACTAGCCACGGAGCTCCTCCGCCTTTGCTGCGTTGTCACTGCGCTCGACGGCGCGAATCACCCCACGGAAGCCAGCGATCAGCCCGATCACCAGGCCGCACAGCATCGCCCACGGCTCGCTGCCGAGCTGGCCATCGAGCCACATGCCGCCGAGCAGGCCGATCAGCACCGACACGCCCAGCTCCAGGCCGACCGAGCTCGCCGACAGCGCGTGGTACATGCCGCGCGTGCGCCGGGAAGCGGTGTCGTTGAAGACCTTCGGGGACACCCCGTTCCGATGCATCGGGTCCGACACCGAATCCTGCGACAATTCGCCGCGATGGGATGAATGGGAGCGGCTCAAGCGCGGGCCCATTTAGCATCGACAACAACCCGGGTCAATCGGCCAAGGCCACTCGTGCTTCGGTGACGATCTGATCGATGTCCTCGTCGGTATGCGCGAGTGACACGAACATCGCCTCGAACTGGGAGGGCGGCAAGAACACGCCGCGATCTCGCAGCTTTCGGAAGAAACTCCCGAACCGCGAGGTGTCGGCTTGCTTGGCCGAAGCGTAGTCAACGACCGGCCCCTCGCAGAAGAACAACGTCAGCATCGACCCGACCCGGTTCAGGCACGCCGGGATCTTCGCCGCCTGCGCCGCCGCGAGCAGGCCGTCGCCGAGCCGCTTGCCGAGCTGCTCGAGCCGCTCGTAGGTGCCGGGGCGGGCGAGGATCTCCATCGCCTTGAGGCCGGCGGCCATCGCGAGCGGGTTTCCCGACAGCGTGCCGGCCTGATAGACCGGCCCCAGCGGTGCGAGCTCGCGCATGATGTCGGCGCGACCGCCGAACGCCGCGGCCGGGAGCCCGCCGCCGATCACCTTGCCGATCGTGGTCAGGTCCGGCTTGACGTTGTAGCGCGCCTGGGCGCCGCCGAAGGCGACGCGAAAGCCGGTCATCACCTCGTCGAAGATCAACACCGTGCCGTGCTTCGCGGTGATCGCGCGCAGCCCTTCGAGGTACCCGGGCGCCGGCACGACGAGGCCCATGTTCCCGCACACCGGCTCGATGATGATCGCGGCGATGTCACCGGCGGCGACCAGCTTCTCGACCGTCGCCAGATCGTTGAACGCGACGATGATGGTGTCCTTCGCGGCACCCTCGGGGACGCCGGCCGAACCGGGGATGCCGAGCGTGGCGGCGCCGGAGCCGGCGGCGACCAGCAGGCAATCGGCGTGACCGTGATAACCACCGTCGGCCTTGATGATCTTCGAGCGCTTGGTGAAGCCGCGCGCCAGGCGCAGCGCCGACATCGTCGACTCGGTGCCGCTCGACACCGCGCGCACCATCTCCATCGACGGCACCGCGTCGCGCAGCGTCTCGGCGAACCGGACCTCGACCTCGGTCGGTGCACCGAACGTGGTGCCGCTCGCCATCGTCTCGGCGATGGTGTCGAGGATCTCGCGATGGCTGTGACCGAGGATCAGCGGCCCCCAGCTGCCGATCAGATCGATGTAGCGATTGCCGTCGGCGTCGAAGATGTACGCGCCGTCGCCCTGGGTGACGAACACCGGATCGGCACCGACCGATCGACACGCGCGCACCGGCGAGTTGACCCCGCCCGGGATGACCGCTTTTGCGCGCTCGAAGATCGACTGGCTCTGCTGGATCGACATCGGCGGAACGTACACGAATCGTGATACCTCGATGGGATGCGCCGCCGCGTTCCTCTCCTGATCCTGCTCGCCGCCTCGTCGGTCTCCGCACAGCCGCGACCCCGCGCACCCGCCGCGAAGGTGCCGATGCGTCCGGTGCCGTGCCTGCCGCAGGACGCGACGCTGCACACCGCGAACGGCGATGCCGTCGTGTGCTGGGACAAGGGGTGCATGAAGCTCGACTTCGAGAACACGGATGCGAGCTGGCACGTCAAGCCACCGGAGCCGAAGCGGTGGCTGATGCCGCAGGCGGAGGTCAAGGACGATCAGGTGTGCCTCGGCACCACGTGCAAGAAGCTCGGCAAGAAGCTGGTCGCCGCGATCGCCGAGCACAAGAAGACCGTCGATCCGGCGAGCGCACCGGTGCTCAAGGCGACCACCGATCTCAAGGCGGTCGTCGTCGGCTACGACCAGATCTGGAACGTCGCCGGCGACAGCAAGATCAAGGTCCCGACACCGAAGCTCTACGCGAGGAGCGGCGAGAAACCCTCGATGGGTGGCACCGAGGTCGCGGGCAAGCTGCTGGTCGTCGGCTGGTCGGCGTGCGCGGGTCCGTGCACCAAGTTCTCGATCACCGACTCGGCGGGGCGACCCAAAGGCCCCGAGGGCGCGGGCGGCGGCGAGGTGTTCCAGCTCGATGCCAAGCGCTTCGTGGTCGTCAGCGAGTATGCCGAGATCTCGATCTTCGATCTCGACACCGCGAAGGCGCGCGGCGTGGTCAGCGTCGGCGCCGGTCCCGAGCAGAACACCACGCTTCGCGCCGACGAGAGCACCATGCTCACGATGTTCGCGAAGAACGACGGTGCGGAGGTCGTCAAGGTGACGGCGTACGACGACAAGGCGCTGCGGCCGTCGGCGGACGCGTCGATGTTCCTGCCGAGCTGCAAGCCCTGATCACACGAGCTGCAGCAGCTCCGCGGCGTGCGCCGGATCGATCCGGTAGCAACCCGGACCGCCGAAGAAGCAGGCGCGCCGGATCAGCGACAGCTGGAGCGTGCCGCCGGCGAGCTCGCGATCGCCGCGCACGATCCGGAAGTCGACCGCGCCGAGATGGCCGTTGAGGTCGTAGACGTCGTAGATGTGAAACGGATCCTGCTGGTGGCCCATGAAGGCCATCGCCGAGCACTGAAACTCGCCGTGCTGGTGCCACTCGTGATCCGGAGGCGCGATCAGCTCGGCGAGCCGGTCGGCCAGCTCGTGGCGCGAGATGCCGAGGCTGCGCAGCGTGGCGGCATCGTCGTGGATCAGCTGACCGAGGTGCGTGCCGGGCTGGATGAAGCCGCCGCCCGACAGCCCGCCGGGGAGCATGCGTTGATAGAGCTGCTCGACGGTGATTCCCGAGTAGGTCGCGAGCGCGACCTCGATCTGCTCGGGTGATTGCTGATCGAGCTCGGCCGGCAGGATGTCGGGCAGCGGCGAGCCATCGATCATCGCGTGGAAGGCGTCGACCATCTCGCGCGGCAACCCGGCATAGCCGGCGGGATCGCGGCGCAACCACGTCGCCGCGGTGTTGAAGCTGTTGTGCTTCGTCGTCGCGGCGAACAGCCCGGCGGTCTGCGCGCGGGAGAACACGCGCATGCCGAGCTCGGCGTCCCACACCGCATGCGTGCGCGCCCAGTGCGAGACGCCGAAGCCGAGGCCACCCTCGAACAGGTTGTCGAGCACGCTGTTGCGATCGCGGCCCTCGAGCGCGGCGAGCTCGTCCATCCGCTCGAGCACCGAGGTCTCGAGCACGCGCGGATGCGTCGTGATGAACCGGGCGATCGCGGCATCGCCGGCGATCACGGTCCCGAGCTCGATCAGCTCCCAGACGTTGATCAGGCCGCCGGCCGGCACGACGTCGAAGTCATCCGTCGTGCACAGCGCGAACACCACGTCCCACGCGTCGGCGAGCGTATCGATCTCCGGCAGCTCCCATGCGACGTCGGCCTGTTCGAGCGCGAGCGTGACATCGGGCGTGAAGCCGCGCTGCTTGCGGAGCTCCCATAACCGGCGCAGGAGCCGGCGGCCGTGCAGCCGGACCCACGAGTCCTGGTTCGGCATCGCCAGCGACAGCACGAGCGTCTTGATCGGCTGTGGCCGGATGGTCTCCGGATCCATGTCGGCGCCGAGCAGCGCGCGATAGATGTCGCGATGCGGCTCGAGCGGGGCGACCGAGGCGATGCCGCGGACCACACCGGCCGCGACGTCGAGCGCCTCGAGGTCACCGCGCCGCGGCTTCAAGAACTGCGACAGCGCGTCGAATGCCTGCGCCTGCTCACCGGCGAGGCTGCGTCCGAGGGCGACCTGCTCGGGCTCGGAGGCGTCGAGCAGGGCAACGAGGGCCGCTTCGTCGAGGGGCATCGACGAAGAGTAAAGCTACTCGAGGCCGACGCGCAGAAACCGGCCGCCCGGATCGACCGTCACCGTCTTCGGCGCACCGAGGCCGGGGAGGTCGGGCAGGGCGATCGCCGCGTTCGCACCGAGCAGATCCTTGACCGCGTCGCCGACCTTGAGCCGCACCGCCGCCTCGAGGCCCTCGTCCGGACCGTCGAAGCGCTCGTCGAGCAACCACACGTCGGCGTCGGTGGCGACCACGCTCGGCACCAGCTTGCCGTCCATCGGCGTCAGCTCGAGGTCGAGCGTCAGGATCATGCCGAACCGGAACACCCGCTTGTCGTCGAGGGTCATGTCGAGCATGACGTCGCCGAGCTGGACGCGCAGCTTGCCAGGGCCATCGGGCGTGGCGGTGACCAGCGGCGGCAGCTCGCCGTCGAACATCACCTGGGCGACCGTCGTCGAGAACTCGGTCTCGAGCTCGGGGACGAGGATGTTCAACAGGCCGATGTCGGTGTCGGGACCCGGTCGCGACAGGCCGCCGGCTCTCCACGACGCGAACAGCAACTGGCCGACGAGGTTGGCGTCGAGGAGCAGCTCGTTGTTCGCAGGATCGACCAGCTCGCCCCCGGTTTGTGGCACGCCGGGCGCCGGCTTGTCGCCACCCGCCGTGGCATTCGCGGCGACGCGCGCGATCAGCTTGCCCTGCACCTTCTCGAGGTTGCCGAGGCAGAGGTGAAGCGCGACGGACTGATCGAGGAGCTCGACCTCGCTCGTGCGATCGAACACCTGGATGTCGGCGAGCTTCTCGGTGAGCATCGCGTTCGCGCGGGTGCCGACCTCGGACGCGATCTGCGAGCGCGCCTGGCCCGACTTCTCGCCGGAGAACATCGACACGATCCAGCTCTGCAGCGGACCGCCGAGCCCCCAGACATCGAAGCCCCAGTTGTTGATCAGCACCTCGGGACGGGTGTGCGCGAACGAGCTCAGGCACTGACCGGGCGCCGATGGATTCGCGGTCAGCCTCGTCCAGACATCGATCGTGCCGCCCATCTCGCCGCCGATCGGGATCGTCGAGAACAGACCCTGGCAGCTGCCCTCGAAGTAGACGTAGAGGTTGGGGATGCGGATGCGGAGCCAGAGGTCGCCCTGATCCTCGACGAGGTCCACCTTGACGGTGCCCTGCGAGGCCTGCACCGGCCACGTCACGCAGCGATCGTCTTGCGACAGGATATCGCGCGCCATGATCTCGCCGGCGACATCGACATCACCGGCCTCGCCGGCCAGGCCTTCCCCCATCGACGCGAGGATCGCGTCGTCGAGGATCAGCGATGCGGCCGCCGGGTTGTGCGCGCCGTCGGGAAGGTAGCGAGCGGAGAGCACGGTGCGGTCGCCCTTGCGGGTGTGACCGGCCGAGTCGGTCGCCAGCACGTTGACGCGGGTCAGGCCGAGCGCGACGGGAACCTCGGTCGCAAACGTGCCGCCGTCGAGCTCGGTGGCGGCGCCATCGATGTCGACGCTCGCCAGCCCTTCGGTCGCGGTCGCCTCGCCGGCGATCGGCCACATCGTCGCCTCCGGTGGCGCGAACCGGTCGGTCGCGGACATGTCGACCTCGATCGTCCAGCCCTTCGGATCCGGCTCGACGATGTCGTCATCGCCACCACCCGAGTTTCCCGAACAGCCCATCACAGTCAGCGCGATCAGCGCGTACGCACGCATGAAATCCCCCTTTTGCTAGGAGGACCTTATGCAAACGATGAGTTGCAGTCCACTGTTGACTCATCGTCAACAAGGTGCAGAGCCCTGCACAACTAGTGCAGCTCCGCGTAGTTGACGCGGAGTCAGCAGCCGTCGGAGATCGGAAGCGGGCTTAGTTCTCGTCGCCGGCGTCGTCGTCGCCGTCGTCGTCTTCGTCCAGCGCCTCGTCGCCACCTTCCATCGACTCGTTCGGGATCGTGTCCTCGCCCTCGATCGGCTCGATCGGCGTGGCCTCGATGCCCTCGGACTCGTCGCCCTCGGCAACGCGCTCGATCGCGGCGACGTGCTCGCCGTCCTCGAGTCGCATGACGCGGACGCCCTGGGTGGCGCGGCCCTGCACGGAGACGTCGGAGACGCGGATGCGGATCAGCTTGCCGCGGTCGGAGATCAGGATCAGGTGATCGGTGTCGCTGACGATGCGCGTCGCCGCGACCTCGCCGTTGCGGGCGGTGGTCTTGATCGCGATCACGCCCTTGCCGCCGCGGTTCTTGGTCGGATAGTCGGCCACCGCGGTGCGCTTGCCGTAGCCGCGCTGGCAGACGGTGATCAGCGTGGTGTTGCCGTCGCGCGCGAACGTCACCATGCCGACGAGGCGATCGCCTTCGCGCAGCGTGATGCCCTTGACGCCACCGGCGGTGCGTCCCATCGGCCGCACGCGATCCTCGGTGAACCGCACCGCGAACCCCTTCGCCGAGGTCAGCAGCACGTCATCGGCCTTGGTCACCATCGACGCGGCGATCAGCCGATCACCTTCCTCGATGTTGATCGCGCGGATGCCATTCGAGCGCACGTTCTCGAACTGCGACAGCTCCGTCTTCTTCACCGTGCCCGACTGGGTGGCAAAGAACACGCTGGTGTCCTCGCGGAACTCCTTGAATGGGAGCATCGCGACGACCTGCTCGCCATCCTGCAGCGGCAGGATGTTGATGATCGGGCGGCCCTTGGCCGTGCGCGCGCCTTCCGGCAGCTCGTGCACCTTGACGTAATAGACGCGGCCCTTGTCGGTGAACAGCAGCAGGTGGTCGTGGGTCGACGCCGCGAACATGTCGACGATGAAGTCGCCCTCCGTCGACGTCGCGCCCTGGATGCCGCGACCGCCGCGACCCTGCGCCTCGTACTCCTTGACGCGCGTGCGCTTGATGTAGCCGAGGCGCGTGCGGGTGACGACGACGTCTTCCTCGTCGATCAGATCCTCGGTCATGATCTCGCCCTCGCGGTCCTCGATCCGCGTGCGGCGAGCGTCGCCAAATTCTTCCTTGACGGCCTCGAGCTCGTCGATGATGGCGCTCATCAGCTTCTTGTCGTCGGCGAGGAGCCCCTCGAGGTAATCGGTGAGCTCCCACAGCTCCTTGTACTCGGCCTCGAGCTTCTCGCGCTCCAGGCCGGTGAGGCGACCGAGGCGCATGTCGATGATGGCCTGCGCCTGGCGCTCGGTGAGGAACACGAAGCCCTTGGCCTTCGCGGCCGCGACCTCGTCGGCGGGACGGCCCGCGCGCTCGAGGAAGCCGTCCATGCCGCCGAGCTTCTCGGCCATCAACTTCGTGCGTGCCTCGTCGGTGTCCTTCGATCCGCGGATCAGCTCGATCACGCGATCGATGTTCATCACCGCGAGGCCGAGGCCCTCGACGATCTCGCGCCGCGCCCGCGCCTCGCGCAGATCGAACAGCGTGCGCCGGGTGACGACCTCGCGCCGGTGATCGATGAACACCTGGAGCGCGCGCTTGAGCGACAGCAGCACCGGGCGGCCTTCGACGATCGCGAGCATGTTGACGCTGATCGAGACCTGGAGCTGGCTGTGCTTGAACAGGTTGTTCAGCACGACCTCGCCGGCGGCATCCTTCTTGAGCTCGAACACGACGCGCATCGGCTCGCTCCCGCTCGACCGCGCACGCTCGGTGCCGATCGATTCGTCGCGGATGTCGGCGATGCCCTCGAGCTTCTTCTCCTTGACCATCTCCGCGACGGCCTCGACCCACCGCTGCTTGTTCACCATGTACGGCAGCTCGGTGACGATGATCGCGGGGCGATCCTTGCGGACGTCCTCGAAGTGCGCGACGCCGCGCAGCGTGATCGTGCCGCGGCCGGTCTTGTAGGCCGAGAAGATGCCGAGCCGGCCGAGGATGACGCCGCCGGTCGGAAAATCCGGGCCGGTGACGATCTGGTTGAGCTCCTCGTCGGTCATGTGCTGGTTCGCGATCAGCGCGAGCACGCCGTCGATGATCTCGCCGAGGTTATGCGGCGGGATGTTGGTCGCCATGCCGACGGCGATGCCGGTGGCGCCGTTGACGAGCAGGTTCGGCACCTTGGTCGGCAGGACCGTGGGCTCGACTTCCTTGTCGTCGTAGTTGGGCTGCCAGTCGACCGTCTCCTTGTCGATGTCCGCGAGCAACTCGCCCGCGAGCTTGGTCATCCGGCACTCGGTGTAACGCATGGCCGCCGGCGGATCGCCGTCGACGCTTCCGAAGTTTCCCTGACCGTCGACGAGCTGGTAGCGCATCGAGAAGTCCTGGGCCATGCGGACCAGGGCGTCGTAGACCGCGCTGTCGCCGTGCGGGTGGTACTTGCCGATGACGTCGCCGACGACGCGGGCGCACTTGAGGTACGGCCGGTTGTAGGTGTTCGACAGCCCGCGCTGGGCGAACAGGATGCGCCGGTGCACCGGCTTGAGCCCGTCGCGCGCATCTGGAAGAGCACGCGCCACGATCACGCTCATCGCGTAATCCATGAACGAGCTCTTCATCTCCTGCTCGATGGAAATCGGCGTGATGTTGGAAGCGACGTCGGACATGAAGTGGTTTTTCTATAACATGTCGGGGCCCGTGCCGAGCTTCACCGCCCGACGAAGTTATCGCCCGCGAGTGATGTTCGCAGGCCTCGGCGTGATGCTCGGATTCGGGGCGCTCGCGGTCGTGCTCGCGCTCGCGGACCGAACCGACCTCGCACCGTATGTCGCCGGGGCCGGAGCCCTCGCGTACTTCATCTCGACGATCGCCGCGATGATCCCGCAGCAGGTCACGATCGAGATCGCCGGCAAGACGGTGACGCCATCGTGGCGTGGCGCGATCGAGGTCGATCGGGTCGAGCTCGGCTACTGGGTGGTCCCGGGGATCGACGCGGCGAGCGGTCTGGCGGTGACGATCCGCGGCAAGGGCGGGGCGCTCCGGATCGGCGGCGACAAGCACGACGGCGAGGGCTACGAGCTGGGCGCGCCGACGCGCACGGTCGATTGTCATCTGCGCGCCGACGAGCTCGACGCGCTGGTCCAGCTGCTCGGCATCACCCGCGGTGAGCCCGGGCCGCTCGCGATCCCGCTGATCCGCAGCTCGCAGAGCATCGTCGGGATCGCGCGCGGGATGGCGCCGTGGCTGATCACCATCACGGTGCTCGGCGTGCTCGGCATCGTGGTCGGCAACACGGCGTGGGGCCAGGACATGCTCGCGACGCCCGACGGCCAGCTGGTGATGGCGCTGGTGTGCGGCGGCGTCGCGCTGTTCGGCGTGGTCTGGATGATCGTGCGCAGCCGGCGTGTCCGCGGAGCGGAGCTCGAGCTCCGCGAGGAGGACGATGCGCTGATCGTCGACGATGGCAAGGCGCCGCAGCGCGTGCCGTGGAAATCGATCGCGATCGAGAAGCTGACCTACTCGGTGAGCTCGCGCATGGGGACGTTCTCGATGCCGCTGCTCGTGCTGACGATCGGCGATCGCAAGCTCCGCCTCGGCGCGTGGGATACCCAGCTCGCGTGGCCCGGGCAGCCGGCGAAGACGTGGCGCGCGCCGCACTGGCTCGTCGGTGCCGCGAAGTGGCCGAAGCTCCTCGACCTCCTCAAGCGACACGGCCGATCGTGACCAAGATCCACCCCGAGGCCCTCGCTGCGTGGGACAGCGCCGACGAGCGCGCGCGCCGCGCCGTGCTCGCGCACGCGGTGGCGCGAGCGCGACGAGCCTATGACGAGGAAGAGCGTGGTGGCCAGGCTTCGAAGTGGTGCCCGCCGACGGTCGAGACCACCGAGGTCATCGAGGCTCGCCTCGCGCCGCACCTGATCGCGACGCTCGTCACCAGCCATCGCGTCTACCACTACGCGCAGTCGGGCTCCGACTGGAGCACGCAGACGGTGGTGATCAGCGAGGTCTCCTACGACGGCCTCGTCAGCGAGCGCATCGTCTACGCGCGCGCGTTCAACGTCAGCGAGGGCGACAGCGACGATCACGACGACGCGGTCGCGGTGCAGGAGCAGATCGAGTACTGGCGCGACGCGATCCGGCGTGCCGTCGAGCACGTCCGCAAGCACGTCGCGGAGTCGGTGCACCTGCACAGCGGTGGCTGGCCGATCACCCACGTCTTCGAGCCGGACATCACCGTGCTCGAGGTCGGTCAGCGCGACGGCAGCATCGTCGTCACCACCTGCACCAGCATCCGCATCGACCTCGCGGCGCAGGCGGGCTCGGACTACGCGAAGCGGGTCGTCGAGATCGACGAGACCACCGTGTTCTACAGCCGGCTCGCCACCCGCACGGTCGTCGAGCGCAACGATCAGCGCGGCGAGTACGAGGACTTCGACTCGAAGGAATTCGAACGCGAGGCGATCGACGCGTGGCGCGCGAGGTACCACGACCGCAAGCCGGATTCGTGATCGGTCAGTCGACGACGCCGACCACGTGATCCATCGGCACCACGCCCCAGAACCGCGAGTCGTTCGAGTTGTCGCGGTTGTCTCCCATCATGAACATGGTGTCGGCGGGGACGACGAAGTGCGCGTACGGCTTGCAACCGTCGGGCAGACCGGCCTTGACGATGTTGCCGGCCGGGATCGGCGACACCTCGAGCTCCGCTGCGGGCTGGCTCGCGCAGCCCGGCAGCCGGTCCTCCATCGGGAAGTCCTTGCTCGCGTACGGCGGCGGTTCCTTCCACGTCGGACGCTCGATGTTGTCGAAGATGTCGTAGGTGCGGCCGTTGTTCGTCTCGCGATAGCGGCTGGCGGAGCGCCTGGTGACCTCGACGCCCTGACCGGTGTCCCACCGATCCTCGTACGAGGTGCTGGCCTCGACGAGGGTGGCGTCGATCGGCTTGCTGTTGACGTGCACCACACCGCAGCGAACCTCGACGGTGTCGCCGCCGAGCGCGATCGCGCGCTTGACGTACTTCCGGTCGGGCGAGCAGGGCATGTGGAACACCACGATGTCGCCGCGCTCGACGGTCGAGCCCTTGCTGACCTTGATCTTCTCGTCGATCCCGATCGTCGGCAGCATCGACGACGACGGCATCTTGTAGGTGTCCTTGCAACCGGAGAGCACCACCACCACCAGGAGCGCGCGCTTCATGGCGCCGACGATGCCACAGGCACCGCGGCAAGCAATGGCGAACCGCTCAGCGGTACGGGCCGCTGTCGCGCGCACTGGAGGCCCAGTGGGCGGCCAGCTCGATCGCCGCGCCGAGGCGATCGCGATCGACGGCCGCCCCGTCGAACGCGATCTCGACGTCGTGCCTGCGCACCATCGTCGCGCTCGGGCGCGCGGCATCGAGCAGCTGACCGGCGCGGGTGTCGATCGCCAGCGTGCCGCCGCTCGGATCTGTCGGCGGTGGCCAGGCCGCGCGGGGCAGGTTGTCGGAGATCAGCGAGAGCGTGTCGCCGCTGCTGCCGTGACGATGCGCGCTGACGATCGTCCGCAGCCGACCGGGATCCCCGGGACCGAGCCTGCGCACCACCCGGACCGTGACGTCGGTGTTGCCGCGCCGCACGCGCAGCGCCGGCTTGCCGCCGACGTCGATGCGGGTTGCCGGCTCGCCGCCGAGTGCGCGCCCCGCGGTCGCGAAGGCTCGGGCCCAGCGCACCGGGCGCGAGGCCAGCAGGAGCGAGACCAGCAGCATGTCGGCCATCCGCTCGACGGAGGACTCGGTGCCGCGCCGGCGCGCGGAGACCTCGTCGTTCGACACCTCGTGCGTCCATGCGCCGTCGCGGATCAGCAGCGCGGTGTCGCGCTCCGATTGCTTGCTCGACACGTAGCGCGATGCCAGGAGGGCCTCGCGGGCCTCGCGATCGAGCCAGACCCCGGCGAGGGCGAGATCGTTGGTCTCGACGAGGAAGCTATCGTCGAAGCTCGCGGCGCGCGGCCCGCCGTTGGTCCACCGGTCGTTCCACCGCAGCGAGAGCTCGAAGCCATCGGTGGACGGCATGCTGACGATGACCCGGGCCGCGGGATCCATCTCGAGGCGCGCCCGATAGGTGATTCCCTCGAACGCCACCTCGGCCTCGGTGCGAGGACCGTGCTGTGACGTGCGCGCACCGGGGAACCGGTCCTCGATCGCGTGCGCCAGCGACGCCATTGCAATGAGTCTAGCGTGCCGTTAAACCCCCACCATGTCGAATCGCCTCGCCGCCGAGAGCTCACCGTACCTCCGGCAGCACGCCGACAATCCGGTCGACTGGTGGCCGTGGGGCGAGGAAGCGTTCGCCGAGGCGAAGCGTAGGGACGTGCCGATCTTCGTGTCGATCGGCTATGCCGCGTGCCACTGGTGCCACGTGATGGCGCACGAGAGCTTCGAGGATGAAGCGACCGCGAAGCTGATGAACGACAGGTTCGTCAACATCAAGATCGACCGCGAGGAGCGGCCCGACGTCGACGCGATCTACATGAACGCGATCATGGTGCAGGGCGAGGGTGGGGGCTGGCCGCTGTCGGCGTTCTGTCTGCCCGATGGCCGGCCATACTTCCTGGGCACCTACTTCCCGAAGGTGGCGCGGTTCAACCGGCCGAGCTTCAAGGATCTGCTGAACGCGATGGCCGACGCGTTCGAGACCCGGCGCAGCGACGCCGAGGACAACGCGCTGGCGCTGATCGACGGCCTGCAGCGCGTCGACGAGCACTATCGCCCCAAGGTAGCCGGGGACGGCGGTGCGATCGGCGATCGCGCGAAGCTGACCAGCTCGCTGATCGTGATGGCGGGCCGCCAGCTCGCCGAGCGCTGCGACAAGGAGCGCGGCGGGATGAGCGGCGCCCCGAAGTTTCCGTCGAGCTCGTCGCACGATCTGCTCGCGCGGGCAGGGCGGTTCCCGTTCGGCGAGCCGGCGCGCGAGATGTTCGATGCCTGGGCGTGGGGAATGTCCGAGGGCGGCATCTACGATCACCTAGGCGGCGGCTTCGCGCGCTACTCGGTCGATGCGAAGTGGCTGGTGCCGCACTTCGAGAAGATGCTGTACGACCAGGCGCAGCTGCTCTCGATCTATGCCGCGTCCGCGGCGATGGCCGGCGAATTCGCGGGTCGCGCGCACGAGGTGATCCGCGAGACCATCGGCTTCCTCGAGCGCGAGCTGTCGGACAAGGATGGTGGCCTGTGGTCCTCGCTCGATGCCGACAGCGAGGGCGAGGAAGGCAAGTTCTACGTCTGGACGCCGGCGCAGCTCAAGGCCGCGCTCGGCCCGGTCGACGCGCTGGTGTTCGCCGGCGCGTACGGCGTCACCGAGCAGGGCAACTTCGAGCACGCCACGTCCGTGCTGTCCCGCATCACGCCGCGCAGCTCGCCGCTCGAGGAAGAGCACCTCGCGGAGCTGCGCGCGAAGCTGCTCGCCGAGCGTGCCAGGCGGGTGCGCCCCGGCACCGACGACAAGGTGCTCGCCGGCTGGAACGGCCTCGCGATCAGCGGTTTGGTCGCGGCCTGGCGCGCCACCGCGCAGGAGCCGGCACTCGCGCTCGCGACGCGCGTCGCCACGTTCCTCCGCGACCACATGATCTCCGGAGACCGCATCGCCCGCGTGTTCCACGAGGGCAAGACCAAGCCGCTCGACGGCACGCTCGACGACTACGCGTTCGTCGCCCAGGCCTTCCTCGAGCTCGCCGAGGCCACCGGCGATCGCGCGTGGTGGGACCTCGCGGTGAAGCTGGTCGGCACGATCCGGTCGCGCTTCGTCGCGGAGCGCGACGGCGTGGTGATGTTCTTCCTCGCGCCCGACGACGACAAGCTGCTCGTCCACCGGCCGGAATCCAACCACGATGGCGCGATTCCCTCGGGCGCCGCGATCGCGGTGCAAGCGCTGCTGCGGATCGGCCTCGTCGGTGGCGATGCCTCGGCGCTCGAGCTCGCCGAGAACTATCTGGTCCAGCGACTCGCCGGCGTCACCGGCCCTACCGCCTGGGCGACGTCCGCGTTGCTCGCCGCACTCGACTTCTATCTCGCACCGCGCATCGTCGTGATCACCGAGGGCGCGCGCCGCGATCTGCTGCTCGCCACCGCGTGCGGCGAGTACGTGCCGACGCTCGCGATCGCCGGCCCGTGGGCGGCGCCGACGTTCCTCGAGGGCAAGACGGCCGCGCCCGATGGTGCCGCGCGCGCCTACGTCTGCTCGGCGACGGCATGCTCGCCGCCGACGTCGGATCCGAACCGGCTGGTCGAGTACCTGACGACCTAGACCTGCTTCGCGATCGCTCTCGGCACCGGTGACGTGGCCGTGCGATGGAGCCAGGCCATCACGGCAGTGGCCACGACGAGCGAGCCGAGCACGCCTGGATCCGACCTGCTGTCGTGGCGCTGCATGATCACGACGAACACCGAGGTGGTGGCCAGGCCGGTGATGGTGGCGACCAGCGCGTGACGAGCCGCCGAGAGCTGCTCGGTGAGCGACGCCCGCGCGGCCAGTCCGGTCGCGATCGCCTGGGCGGCGAACGCCGTCGCGATCACGATCGCCAGCTCGATACCGAGGACGGGCGAGATCGCGGCATCGGCGATCAGCGGACGCGCCGCGAGGTAGGGCACGAACACCAGGGCGTACCAGGCCGGCGTGGTCGGAACCCGCGATGCGGGCACCGGGCGATGACCGCGGACGAACGCCCAGAGCAGGAACGCCACCGCGATGTAGCCCATCGCTGCAACGATCCGGACCGGTAGCACCGCGTGAAGGAAGCTGGTGCCGTCGTCGAACCCGAGCACGGTCAACAGCAACAGCTCCGCGCCCTGGACGGCGATCACCGCGATCACGTACGCCTTGACCGCTCGCTCGGCCGTCGCTGCACCACGGCGAAGCTGCAAGCCCGCGCGGAGCTGGAACAAGGCGATGGTCAGCCAGAAGGCGACGAGCAGCCCTTCCCCGGCGAGCAGACCGAACGAGAACCAGAGCCTTCGCGCAGCCTCGACCGCGTAGATCGCGACGTGCACGAACCCGCTGATGGCGAGCAGGACGAGCAGGACACCTGCCTCGCTACGCGCGTCGCTGCCCGGGCGGCGGACGAACCGCAGTACGACAAGCGCGACCGCCGGAACGCCGAAGGTCTCGACCACGACCGCGGCGAGTGCAGGACCGCCGATGTCGAGCTCGACCAGCCCGAAGATCGTGACGCCTGCCGAGACCGCGGCGTAGCCCGCCAGGCAGGCCCAGCCTGCGCGAGTCTTGCCGAAGGCGAATGCGCAGCCCGTCGCGATCTGCAAGCCGGCCACGAACGCCGGCACCGCGATCGGCAGCGACTCGATCACCGAGATGCGGCTCAACATCTGGAGCTGGACCAGCGAGGCAAGCGGCTCGACGATCGCTCGCAGTCCACAGATCGCGAGGACCAGCCCGAAACACGCCCGCCCGTCGAGCCCCTTCACGGCTACACGCTGCGCTTCATCGCATAGATCAACAGCAGCGCGAACGTCAGGATCGGGATCAGGTACGGCAGCACGACGATCCCACCGAGATCGAACCTCGACCACCCGATGATGAACTCACCCCAGGTGACGGCGGCCGTGATCATGAACGCGCCGATGCCCTCCGGCCAGTCGGTCTCCATCTTGAGGCCGAGCCAGAACACGATCGCTCCGACGAGGAACAGCACCAGCGCGAGCGTGTAGCTCGGCAGGCCGAAGAACGACGACATGCCTTCGCGGGCGCGCGTCGGGTCGTTCCACACGACGTTGACGACGACCGCGACGACCACCAGCAGGATCATGAGGATGAGGTAGGTCCAGACCTTGCTCCGGCCCTTCCCCATGAACTCCTTCTCGACCACTTCGGACATGTGGCCATAGTAACGCAGCTATCGACCGAGGCGCGCGCGGTCGAGTAGCGGCTTCTTGGTGGCGTAGAGCCGGCCGGCCTTGTCGAGGGGCTCGAGGAGATCGCGCACGGCCTTCCATTCGGCGGCGGCGGTGCGCGGATCGACCTCGGCCAGACCGGCGTGGATCTCGGCGAGGAATGCCGGCCACACGGCGCCGTGGGGAGCGGCCGCTGCGGTCTGCGTCGCGATCGCGAGCGCCTCGGTGAGCGCGGCCTTGCGCGCGGCGAGGTCGCTGGTCAGCTTCGCCACGTCCGCCGCGGCGATCAGCCCCTGGGTGACCGTCTCCTTCCATTCGTGGTTGATCGGATCGGCGGCGACGAGGAGACGGGCGCGCTCGAGACCGGAGCGCACGAGGTTGCCGCCCGCCTTGTTGCCCTTCACCGCCTGCAGCTTGCCGAGCGCGATCTCCGTCGAGGCGAGCTCGTTGCGAAAGCCGGTGTGCTTGGGGGCGTCGTTGACGAGGGCGACGCGCAACGCGAGCGCCTTGTTGTGAGCGGCGAGCGCCTTCGCGAGATCGTTTTTGTGGACGTACGCGTTGCCGAGCTTCGCGTACGACCACGCGAGCGAGCGGCGATAGGGCGGGTTGTTCGGGTTCAGATCGGAGAGCTGGAGACGGATCAGCTGCGCGGTCTCGTAGTTCGCGAGGCCGCGATCGAGATCGCCGAGATAGATGTAGCCGTCGCCGGCGCGCGTGTACGAACGCGACAGATCGACCTGCCACTGCGCGTTCTCCGGATCGCGGTCGACCAGCTCGCGCTGGACGTCGAGCGCGTTCTCGAGCTCGATCAAGCCGGCGCGGAACGAGCCGTCGTCGAGCAGCGTGAAGCCGAGGTCGGCGAGCAGGTTGCCGTACTGGCGCTTCCACGCGGTGTTCGCCGGATCGCGGCGCAGCATGCCTTCGAGGATCGGCAGTGCCATCTGGTACGTCTTGATCGCGCTCTGGGCATCACCGATCTGGCGCTGCAGATCGGCGACGGTGTTCTGGACCTCGATCACGCGCTCCTGGACCTCGACGTTGTCGGCCTGGCTCTCGAGCAGGGTCTCGCGAAGCCGCAGCGCACTCTGGTACTCGGTGAACGCCGTCTTGGTATCGCCGCGCGCCTGGGCGACCGAGCCGAGCTTGAGGTGACTCGTCGACACCGCGAGCACTTCTTCACTCGGGTTGTCGGCGGCGAGCTGCATCGCGCGCTGCCGCAGCGTCTTGCCGCTGGTGTAGTCGTCGAACGCCTTGTCGAGCTTGCCCTCGTTGCGCGCCAGATCGCCGAGGCGATCGTGGTTCTCGCCGGCGTGCAGCAGCGCCGCGCGCAGGCTCGGTGCCTCCGCGAGCACCTTCGCGAAGCCGCGGCGCGCGTTCTCGTAGGAATTCGCCGCGGCCTGCAGCTTGCCGCGGCCCTGGTGGATCGTGCCGATCTGGAAGTCGAGCCGCGCGAGCATCGCGCGGGCGCCGAGCGTGTCGGGGCCGTGATCGCTCCCCACCAGCGCGGCGACCTGTTCGCGGACGGTGGTCCACGTCTCGAGCGCGCGCTCGGTCTTGCCGGAGTCGCGCTCGGCGCGCCCGATCAGCTCGACGGCGACCGCCATCCGCGAGATGTCGCCGGTCGGCATGCCACCCGGAATGGTCGCCAGCATCATGTAGTACTCGCGGATCTGCGAGCCGAGGTTCGCGAGCAGATCGAGCCGGCCGATCTGGACGAGGCGAATTTTGACATCCGACAACATCTTGTCGATCAGCGTCTCGGCCGCCTGCCTGCGGGTATCGGCGAGCGTCCGCTCGTACTGCGCGGCATCGCGCTCGTGGAGGATCTGCCGGATCGCCAGCGCGCCGACGACCGCGAGCATGACGATCGAGATCGAACCGATCACCACGGCGGCGCGATGCTTCTTGATCCACCTCTGGAGCTTCTGGGCCGGCGTGTAGCGGTGCGCCGACACCAGCTGCCCGGTCTGGAAGCGGCGCAGCTCGTCGGCCAGCTCCTTCGCCGTCGGATAGCGCTTCGCCGGGATCGGGTTCATCGCGCGCTCGACGATCGCGACGAGATCGTGCGGCGCGCCCTCCTCGCGCTCGTGGAGCGGCACCACCTTGCCGAGCGCGGCGGCGGCGATCACCTCGGTGGCGGTGCGCGCGTTGTACGGCGGCACGCCGGCGAGCAGGTGATAGAGCATCGCGCCGAGCGCGAACACGTCGGCGCGCGCATCGACCGGCTCGCCGCGCGCCTGCTCCGGCGCCATGTAGGCCGGCGTGCCCATGACCGCGCCGACCACGGTCAGCGTGTGCCGATCGACCGTCTTCTTCTGCGTCACGGTCGGCGCGTCGGGATCGAGCGACTCCATCGCCCGCACCGTCCTGCGCTCGGGCGGCCGGTTCGCCGACTCGGGGCTGTCGCCGGCATCGAGATCCTTCGCCAATCCCCAGTCGATCACCACGGTCTCCCCGAAGTCACCGATCAGCACGTTGCCGGGCTTGAGATCGCGATGGACGATCCGCTGGCTGTGCGCGTACGCGATCGCATCGGCGGCGCTAGCGATCCGCGGCAGCAGCGCGAGCCGATCCTCGAGCGTGCGCAGCTCGGCGATCACGCGATCGAGCGGCCGCCCGGCGACGTGCTTCATCGAGAAGAACGGCTCGCCCGATGGCCACCGCCCGGCCTCGTAGACCGGCACGATGCCGGGGTGCTGCAGACGTGCGGTGATCAACGCCTCGCGCTCGAACCGACCGAGCGCGTCACCGGCCGGCTCGAGGAGGACCTTGAGCGCGACGGGCCGGCCGAGCCGGCGATCTTCGGCGGCGACGATCTTGCCCATGCCGCCGCGCGCGATCTCCTTCTGCCCGGTGTAGTGCTCGTCGTCGACCAGCGGCAGCTTGCCGCCCTGCTCGAGGTCGCCCGGCGCGCGCGACAGCGGAGCCGCCAGCGTGGCGTCGCTCTCGATCTCCGAGCCGGCGCGCGGCCGCGGCGTGCCTTGTGGCAACGCGGTCGGGGTCGGCCGTTGCGAAGGCGCGATCGGCGCGACGGTGGCGGCGAAGGCGTCGTCCGACGC
>JAEYYY010000573.1 GCA_023430775.1 Pseudomonadota bacterium | reverse complement strand
GCTCCCGCCTGCGCCGCGGCCCCGGCGACCCGCGCCGCGTTCGCACCGTCACCGACGATCCAGCGCGGAGGGCCGTCGGCGGGAGCCGGTCCCATGTCGGCGGCGACCAGCGGCGGCACCAGCACGGCGGCGACGTTGCTCGGGATGGTGTCGCGGGTGACGCTGACCAGCGTGATCCGCGTGGCGTCGGCGAGCGGGGATAGCTCCGCCATCAGCCGGCCCGACGGGTCGAACACCGCCAGTCGCTTCGATGCCACAGCCCATCATAAGACGAGCGCTCTTTACGGAGCCATCCGGCGCTTCACATTTCCCGACTCAGAACCGACCGGAGACGCCGACGGTGGCGCCGCCGCGCAGCGGGGTCGCCGAGGGGACCCAGCCGCTGCGGGTAACCTTCACCGGCTTGCCGACGACGGCGTAGTCGAGCACGACCGCGGTCAGCCCGCCGACCCCGAGCCCGAAGATCAAGCCGACGAGCGGCGGCGGGTTATCGATGCAGCTGGTGCATTCGGAGTGACCCTGGAGGCGAACGCCGATCGCGGCCCCGGCGGCGGGCAGGGCGACGCGCAAGGCGAGGCTCGCCACCGCACGCAGGCCGTGGCCGTTGCCGAGGTGGACGAGCGGCGCGCCGAGCGCGTAGGTGCCGATCGCCGCCTGCGTCAGCACGTCCGGCGGACCTACGCCGTCGGCTCCGACGACCAGCAGGCCGAGTGCCGCGAGATCGGCGACCACCAGCTGCGCGCGATAGCTCTCGTACTCGACCGGCGCGGTCCCGTCGACGGGCTGGACCGACCACGACGGCGTCTCGCCCGTCAGCGGTGGCTCGGCGCGGGCGATCGTGGTGACGAGGACGATCGCTGCGAGGACGATGGACGCGAGGACGGCGCGGCGCATGCGCCGATGCAGTTCAACCGTCGTGCCGGTCGCAACGGCCAGCACGCGAGCCGGCGATGCACGTCAAGTCACCGCGAACCGCGGGCTTGCCTCCCCGCGGTCTCGAAAAACTGAAGCTGGGAGACCGGCTCCCGGGGCCTGCCTCAGGGGCGCAGCGCCGCGATGCCCGGCAGGTCGAGACCCTGCACGAACTCGAGGCTCGCACCGCCGCCGGTCGACACGTGACTCACCTTGTCGGCGAGCCCGGCCTGGGCGACCGCCGCGGCGGAGTCACCACCGCCGACGACCGTCAACGCCAGCTTGTTCTCGGTCAACGCCCGCGCGACCGCGTTGGTGCCGGCCGCGAACTTGGGCTTCTCGAACACGCCCATCGGGCCGTTCCAGAACACGGTGCGTGCGTCGGCGAGCACCTTCTTGTAGTTCTCGACGGTGGCCGGTCCGATATCGAGCGCCATCTGCTCGGCGCCGAGCGCCTCGAGCGAGACGACCTTGGCGTTGTCGCCGTCGTCGAGACCGCCCGCGGCGACCACGTCGACCGGCAGGTAGACCTGGATCTTCTTCTCCTGGGCGCGGCGCAGGAAGTCGCGCGCGTTCGGGAGCTTGTCTTTCTCGACCTTGCTCTTGCCGAGGTTCTTGCCCTGGGCGGCGAGGAACGTGTTCGCCATCGCGCCGCCGATCACGATCGAGTTGACGCGCTCGAGCAGCGCATCGAGCACCTCGATCTTGTCGGACACCTTGGCGCCGCCGAGCACCGCGGTGTACGGACGATCGACGTTTCCGAGCAGGCGCGACAGGAAATCGATCTCCTTCGCCATCACGAAGCCGGCGCCCTTCTCGGACACGAACTTCGCCATGCCGGCGGTCGAGGCGTGAGCCCGGTGCGCGGTGCCGAACGCGTCGTTGATGTAGACGTCGCAGTACGACGCGAGGGTGCGCGACAGCTGCTCGTCGTTGGCCTCTTCGCCCGGATGGAAGCGGAGGTTCTCGAGCAGCGCGATCTGACCGTCGCGCAGATCGTTGACGACCTTGCGCGCACCGTCGCCGACGACTTCATCGGCGAGCACGACATCGGTCGCCAGCAGCTCGGCGAGCCGGGAGGCGACGGGCTCGAGCGACAGCTCCGGCTTGACCTGACCGTCGGGACGGCCGAGGTGCGAGCCGAGCACGATGCGCGCGCCCTTCTCGATCAGGTGCTTGATCGTCGGCAGCGTCGCGGTGATCCGCGCGTCGTCGGTGATCTTCTTCGTGGCCTTGTCGAGAGGCACGTTGAAGTCGACGCGCACGAACACGCGCTTGCCGCCGGTCGCGATCTCCTCGACGTGCTTGATGCCGTTCGGCAGCGCCATGGCTACAGCTTCTCCGCCACGAACTTCGCGAGATCGAACAGCCGCTGCGAGTAGCCCATCTCGTTGTCGTACCAGGCGAGCACCTTGGTGACGTCACCGATCGAGGTGGTGAGCGCGGCGTCGACGGTCGCGCTGTGGCGATCGCCGTTGAAGTCGCACGACACCAGCGGCTCGTCGGACACCGTCAGGATGCCCTTGAGGGGACCGGCCGCCGCCTTGCGGAACGCCTCGTTGACGGTCTTGGCATCCGCCGCCTTCTCGAGGCGAACGGTCAGATCGACGAGCGACACGTTCGGCGTCGGCACGCGGATCGCCTGACCGTCGAGCTTGCCCGCCATCGCGGGGAGCACTTCCTTGAGCGCCTTCGCCGCACCGGTGGTGGTCGGGATCATCGACAGCGCCGCGGCGCGCGCGCGACGGAGATCCTTGTGCGGCAGATCGAGGATCTGCTGGTCGTTGGTGTACGAGTGGATCGTCGTCATCAGACCGTTGACGATGCCGAACGACTCGTGGAGCACCTTCGCGACCGGCGCCAGGCAGTTGGTGGTGCACGACGCGTTCGAGATCACGTGGTGCTCGGCCGGCTTGTAGGTGTCGGTGTTGATGCCCATGCAGATCGTGGCGTCGACGGCGCCCTTGCTCGGCGCGCTGAGCAACACCTTCTTCGCACCGCCGGCGATGTGCTTGCCGGCGGTGTCCTTGTCGAGGAACTTGCCGGTGCACTCGATCACCAGATCGACGCCGAGGTCCTTCCACTTGATCGCCGCCGGATCCTTCTCCGCCGAGATCTTGATGGTGTCGCCGTTGACGACGAGCTGGTTGTCCTTCACCTCGACCGTGCCCGGATACTTGCCGTGCACCGAGTCGTGCTTGAGCAGATGACCGAGCGTCTTGACGTCGGTGAGGTCGTTGACCAGGACGACATCGAACGTGTCGCGCTGGTCCGCCAGACACCGAACGAAGCCGCGGCCGATGCGGCCAAAACCGTTAATTCCGATACGAGCCTTCGCCATGCGGCGGACCCTAGATCGGATCGCGTGGACTCGCCACGCGGGAGCTACGCGACCTGCTGCTTCTCGACCTGGATCTGCGGGCTGGAGCCGCGCGACATCTTGGTCGTCACTTCGCTGATGAGCTCGGTTGCGAGGGCCACGATCTGACGCTCGTCGAAGCCCTGTGCCTCGAGGTCGCGGTAGATCGACTTCGCGAGGATCTTCACCGCACGGGACTTGGCTTCACGATCGGTCATGGTTGCGAGCTGATGTGACAGCACTCGCTATGCCAGTAGCGCACGGTCGGCAAGTCGTCGAAACCACACGGGGGATCGGCAAGGCTCGCAGCGGTGACGGCCGAGTTCGGTGCGACGTTACACACCCAGCTGCGTAGCGGATTATGCAGTCGGTTCGCAGTTGTCGGACCTTTCAGCGTTCTATCCGGAGCTTTCAATCCCGAAGAAGCCACGGATCCGGCCGAGCAGATCCTGCTTCGCCGTCTCGGTCTTGGTGCGGCGCACCTCCTCGGGCTCGTCGCGCAGCGCCGTGAGGGCGGTCCGACGCGACACCAGGGTCTCCGCGATCTGATCCGCGATCGCCGGCATGTCGCGGATCACCCGCTGGAACGCCGCCTTCTCGAGCCGGTAACACACCATGTCGGTCGCCGCGACCACGCTCGCCGTCCGCGCCTCGCCGGTCATCAGCGACATCTCGCCGAAGAACTGACCGGGCACCAGGCGCGCGACCTCGTGGTCCTCCCCGTTGCGCTTGATCCGCACCGAGCCTTCGCCCGCGACCAGCATGAACAGCCCGTCGTCGGCCTCGCCCTCGCGCGTCACCGCTTCACCGCGACCGAACAACACCTCGATGACGTCCTCCGCCAGGCTCTTGCGCAGCTCCTCCGGCAGGCCGCGGAACAGATCGACCGACGCGATCGCCTGCTCGCGTTGCGACAGCTCGCGGGTCTCCTTGAGTGCCGCGCGATCCGGCGAGTCGAGCGTCAAGAACGTCGCGCTCGCGGGGATCGACATCGGGATGCCGGCGCGGCGGAGCGCGAACCAGATCCGGGTGCGCGTCGCCGAATCGGGAGGATCGTCGGAGGCGAGATCGGTGAGCCAGTAGCGCACGCAGTAGTGCGCGTAGCTGTCCTTGACCGCGAGGAACAGCACGTGCGGCGCCGGGTCGGTCGCCATCGACTTCACCGGATCGCGCCGGATCGCGTCCTCGACCGCGGCGATCACGCTGGTCGGTGGCGTCCGGAAGTCGACGTAGAAATCGATCGTCCGCCGGGTCTGGACGGGCGCGCCGATGCGGCGACCGAGCACCAGCAGCTGGCTCTTCACCAGCACGCCGTTGGGGATCAGGATGGTGTCCCAGTTGCGGGTCTCGATCGCGGTGTAGCGCCACCGGATCTCGGTGATCTTGCCCTGCGGCTGACCCGGTCCGAGCGAGATCCAGTCGCCGACCTTGAGCGACTTGTCGAGCTGGACCGAGAGCCCACCCATGACGTTGCCGAGCGTGTCTTGCAGCGAGAAGCCGATCACCGCGGTGAGCACGGCGCTGGTGGTGATCAGGCCCGCGATCGAGAACCCGGCGCGCTGACCGACCACGATCAGCACGAACAGCACGCCGAGGAACGTCAGCAGATCGATCAGGATCCGCGGCAGCACCACGCCGACGCGCGGCAGCATGACGCGGAAGCCGATCGTCATCCCGCTCGACAGCAGGGCGAGTAGCGCGAACGCGAAGCCGGTGAGCCCGGCGATCTTCGGGTCGTAGCCCTGGACCGCCTGGATCACGGCAACGCCAACGGCGATCAGGTGCCCGAGCACGAGCACCATCGCGACCTTCATGTGATAGCGCTCGACGTGCGGGGCGCGGCGGACCAGCGCGCCGGTCACGAAGTACGCGACCAGCACGACAGGCGTGAACCACAGGTTCTCGGCGAGCGACGCCCAGATCGACACGGCGCGACTGTAATACGATCGGAGGCATGGCGGCCCCCGGCGACGGCGACTCCACGGAAGACATCGCAGCTCCCGACCTCGCGGTGGACATCCCGGCGGGGGCGACCCACGAGGACGCGGTGACGGCCGAGCGGGTCCAGGCCGCCGCGACCGGGCAGCCGGTGCTGTCCAGCCGCTCCGGCGATCGCTACCGGCTGGGCGCGCCGCTCGGCATCGGTGGCATGGGCGAGATCCTCAACGCCGTCGACGACCAGTTCGATCGCGAGGTCGCGGTCAAGCGGATGCGCGATCCGAGCCCGTCGCAGCACGCGATGACCCGGTTCTTCCGCGAGGCCCGGATCCAGGGCCAGCTCGATCACCCGGCGATCGTCCCGGTGCACGAGCTCGGCGTCGACGCCGACGGCCGGCCGTTCTTCGCGATGAAGAAGCTCGCGGGCACCACGCTGACGCAGCGGATCGCCGACGACTATCCGCGCCAGCGGCTGTTGCGAGCGTTCGCCGACGTCTGTCTCGCGATCGAGTTCGCGCACAAGCGCGGCGTCGTCCACCGCGACATCAAGCCCGACAACATCGTCCTCGGTGATTTCGGCGAGGTCTATGTCCTCGACTGGGGCGTCGCGAAGATCATGGCCGACACCGAGGACGACGCCACCCGCGACTCGCAGGTCCTGGTCGCGAACCGGATGACGGTCGACGGCACGGTGATCGGCACGCGGTCGTACATGGCGCCGGAGCAGGCGAGGGCGAACAAGGATGTCGATGGCCGCGCCGACGTCTACTCGCTCGGTTGCGTGCTCTACGAGATCCTCACCGGCGTCCAGCGCCACCCGCGCGAGCTCGGCCCATCTCATCCCGTCGAGCCGCGACCGAGCGCGCGCGCACCGCAGCGCGACATCCCGCCCGAGCTCGATCAGATCTGTCTCGCCGCCACGCACACCGATCGCGAGGCCCGCATCCAGTCGCCACGCGAGCTCGGCGAGCGCGTCGAGCGCTACCTCGATGGCGATCGCGATCTCGCGCTGCGCCAGCAGCTCGCGCGCATGCACCTCGAGGCGGGCCGCGCCGCGTTCGAGGCCGGCGACAGCGAGGCCCAGCGCCGCACGGCGATGCGCGAGGCCGGCCGTGCACTCGCCCTCGACCCCAAGCTCAAGGACGCCGGCGAGCTGGTGTCTCGCCTGATGCTCGAGCCGCCGCGCGAGAAGCCTCCCGAGATGCAGCGCATGCTCGAGGCAGACAACCTCGAGACGCTGCGCCGGCTGTCGCGCGCCGGGGCGCTCGCCTACCTCGGCTTCCTCGGCTTCGTGCCGCTGATGTTCGGCGGCAAGGCCGAGGATGCGGCGTACATCGCGGGGCTGTGCTTCGTGGTCGCGCTCAACATCTTCTTCCTGCTGCCCGAGTGGACGTATCGCAACATGCGGTGGCGCGCGATCCGGATCGCGGTCGGCAACGCGCTGTTGCTCGCGCTGGTCACGCGGATCGGCTCGCCGTTCCTGATCGCACCCGCGGTGGCGGCGCTGTCGACGATGAACCTGGTGTTCTCGCCGAACTACAAGTCACCGCGAGCCGCCGCGTTGCTCGCCGCCGGGCTCGCGAGCGCGGTGCTACTACCGTGGGTCCTCGAGCTGACCGGCGTGATCCCGCGAACGTTCCACTTCACCGAGACCACGATGGTGCTCGAGGCGAGCGTGGTCACGATCTCGGCCGGCGCCCGCAACGCGCTGCTCGCGTTCTTCGTGATCGCGATCGTCGCCGCCGCCGCCGGCATGGCGTTCCAGAATCGCAAGACCGAGCGCATCGTGCGCGAGCGCCTCCACCTGCAAGCCTGGCAGCTCCGGCAGCTGGTCAGCTAGGAGGGGTCAGACGCAAGTTGCGCAAGTTCCGGCGGACGGACAACAAGTTGTGACCCCTCTCCGCTCGAGGAGAGCGGTTGGCAGCGCGAGCGGCGGCTACAGCGCCTTGCCGAGCCAGTTGCGGATCCACTCGTGGAGGTTGACCTCGTCGAGGTTGCCGTGGAACCGCACGATGCCGGCCTTGTCGAGCGACAGCGAACGCGGGTTGCCGGCGCCGCACGCGAAGCCCTTGATCTTCGCCTTCACCGCCGCCTTCTCGTCCTCGCCGGCCCGGCAGATCAACGCGACCGAGGTGATCGGCGCGCTGCACACCGAGTTCGGCGTGTGGTTCTTCTTGTCGTGCGCCTCGCGAAGCTTGGCCTTGTCCTTGTCGATGAGCTCGAACGTGAACTTGGTGCCGCACACCTTCTCGGCATCGGCGATGTCGCGCGCGATGTAGTCGGTCTGGCCCTTCCAGTACTTCTTCTCTTCGAGTGACTCGGCGTGGGCGACGGTCGAGGCGAGCAGGAGCGCGAGGGCGAGCTGTTTCATCATGGCTCCCACCTGGTACAAGCGGCGTTCCGCGGGCCAGGCGCGCGAGATTGCGCACATGAAAAAACGGGTGTCGCTTCGCGAGCGACACCCGTTTCCGCCGGAGCGACGGCTCAGTTCTCGACGAACGCCTTGAGGCGCTTGCTGCGCGACGGGTGGCGCAGCTTGCGGAGGGCCTTCGCCTCGATCTGGCGGATGCGCTCGCGGGTGACCTCGAAGTCCTGACCGACCTCCTCGAGGGTGTGGTCGGACTTCTCGCCGATGCCGAAGCGCATGCGGAGGACCTTCTCCTCGCGCGGGGTGAGCGTGGCCAGCACCTTGCGGGTCTGATCCGCGAGGTTGACCGAGATGACGCTCTCGCTCGGCGAGATGATCGACTTGTCCTCGATGAAGTCACCGAGGTGCGAGTCTTCCTCTTCACCGATCGGCGTCTCGAGCGAGATCGGCTCCTTCGCGATCTTGAGGACCTTGCGGACCTTGTCGAGAGGCAGCTCCATGCGCTCGGCGATCTCCTCGGGCGTGGGCTCGCGACCGAGCTCCTGCACGAGGTAGCGGGTGGTGCGCACCAGCTTGTTGATCGTCTCGATCATGTGGACCGGGATGCGGATCGTCCGCGCCTGGTCGGCGATCGCGCGGGTGATCGCCTGGCGGATCCACCACGTCGCGTAGGTCGAGAACTTGTAGCCGCGCTTGTACTCGAACTTGTCGACGGCCTTCATCAGGCCGATGTTCCCCTCCTGGATCAGGTCGAGGAACTGCAGACCGCGGTTCGTGTACTTCTTCGCGATCGAGACCACGAGGCGAAGGTTCGCCTCGACCAGCTCGGACTTCGCGCGATCGGCCATCCGCTCGCCCTCGTGGAGGTCGCGGTAGGTGGAGCGCAGGTCGGGCGCCGTGGCGCGCGCCTCCTCCTCGATCACGGCGACCTTGCGCATCGCCGTCTTGATCTGCTCTTCCATCTCCTCGAAGTCGGCGACCGTCATCATGGTCTTCTTGCCGACCGCGCGCGCGCGCTGCGGCGACGCCCGCATCTCGCGCAGCGTCTTGCGGATCTCCGAGGCGGGCATGCCGCACTTGCGCTCGCAGTCGCGGACCTCGAGCTCGGCCTTGTCGAGCTTGACGATGATGTTCTTCAGCTGGGCGACGATGCGGTCGACCGTGGGCTTGTTGAGGCGGAGGTCCGAGAGCTCCTCGAACATCTGGGCGCGGTTGGCCTTCTGCGCCTCCTTGACCTTCTTCTTCTTGCCCTCGCTCGAGCCGGGCTCGGCGAGCTTCTCGTCGAGCTTCTCGGTGTCGCGCTGCAGCTTGCGGACCTTGTCGATGATCTTGCAGACCCGGTCGACGTAGAACTGCTCGTTGAACTCGGCCTCGTCCTCGTCGATGTCCTT
>JAEYYY010000560.1 GCA_023430775.1 Pseudomonadota bacterium | reverse complement strand
GTCGTGCAGCTCGCGAATCTCGCGCTTCTGCGCCAGCACGCCGGCGCCCTGGGCATCGCGCGAGCCACCCGCGATGATTCCGTCCTCGTCGACCACATCGCCATCGAGCGTGACCAGCCGCTCGGCGATGCCGCGCTCGTGCAGATCGATCGCACGCTCGGCGAGTGGCCCGAACACCGCACCGACAGTGCCTCCCGCGGCGCCGATGGCGTGGGTCGCGCCGGGTGCCGTGTCGCCGGGCGCCGTGTCGCCGGGCGCGGCAGCGATTCCGGGTGCGCGATCGTCCGCGTCACCGGGCGTAGGCGGCGTACCGCTCGCGACCTCGACGCCGTCCACCGGACCGGTCGCCCGCGGCGGCAAGCTGCCACCCGCGCCGTTCGCGCGCCCGACCCAGAAGAGCACGCCGCGAACGGCCGAGCCCGCAGCGCCGAGCTCGATCGATGGTGGTTGGTCCGGCCCCGTCGCGGCGCCGACCTCGGCGCGGCCGGCGAGCCCGTCGACTGCGCCGTCCGCTGGAGGCGGCGCGCTGCCGGGGCTCCCTGGCGCGAGCGCCTCGTCGACGGCGGCTGCTGGACCTGGCGCGCTGCCAGCGAGCAGCCCCGGATCGTCGGGACCGACGCCGACGGCGATTCCCGATGCGCCGATCACTGCGCCCGTCGGCGCGGCCACGGCACCGAACCCGGCGTCCTTCGATCCGGCGGCGGATTCGGCGATCAAGGCAGTCACGCAAGCGTCTTCGCCTGCGAAGGCAGGCTTGCCGTCCGACTTCGATCTGTCGGTCGCGATCCCGCGCGGCACGCCGGCCGGCGCCAACGAGAAGGGGCTGTCTCCGGCGTTCGATCTTTCTCTCGCGATCCCGTCGCCTCCGGCGGCCCCGGAGAAGGGCGGCTTCGATCTATCGGGCCCGCAGGCTGCGACGCCGATCCTCGAGCGCTCGGGATCGGTGAGCGTCCCGACGGCGAGTCCGGCGAGCGGGCCGACGCGCGCGAAGACCGGCTCGAAGCCGCCCGCCTCGAAGCCGACCGAGAGCAAGCAGACGGAGACCATGGTCGGGCTGGTCGCGATCGAACCGAAGACGCCCGGTGTGGCCACGGCAGCGCCGGACGCGGTGACCCAGCTCGAGGGCACGCCGAAGCAGAATGCCGAGACCGTCAGCGACGGCGAACCCGACAACAAGGCGACCGTCGCGTTCCTCGGTGCACCACCGGCGGGGCCGTCGCCGCTCGAAATGCCGGATGTGCCCGAGGTCGCCGAGCCGGTCGCGTTGCCACCGCCGCCGACGCTGCCGGCGCTGCCGGTCACCAAGAAGCAGCTCCAGATCATCGGCATCGGCGCCGCCGTGCTGATCCTGCTCGCGATCATTATTGGTACCTGCGGCGGCAAGAAGTCCGACAAGGCGAAGGCGACCGAGACCGCCGCGGCGGAGAACAAGGAAGCGGCGACCCAGAAGGCTCCGCAGGACGAGCAGGTCGACCGGATCAACGAGCTGATCGACGCGGGCAAGAAGGGCGAGGCGATCGAGCAAGCCGTGGGTGCGCGCCGGGTGTTCCCGCGCGATGCCCGGCTGTCGTATCTGCTCGGCAAGCTCTACTTCGAGCGCCAGTCGTGGAACGCGGGCCTCAAGCAGTTCCGCGACACCCTCGAGCTGGACCCGACGTATCGATCCGATCCCGACCTGATCAAGGCGGCGCTCAAGGCGTTCCTCACGCCGGCCGACTATCCGAGCGAGCTCGGTGCGTTCCTCCGCAACGACATCGGTCCGCCCGCCAAGCAGTACCTCGAGGAGACCGCAGCGAAGCATCCGCGCGCCGCGACGCGTGCTCGGGCGAAGGCCGAGCTCGCGAAGATGCCCTGACCCGGAGGTTCGGAGACGACGTCCGATCGGCGGACCGAGCCGTCCGCTCGACGGACGGTCGTCCGATCAGCGGACGCTACGCCGACACGCTGGTGGCACGCCGCAGGAAGGGATCTCGGCCCGCGAAGTAACCTCGAAACGTCGGCGAACGCCTCGTCGACGCCGGTGTGCATGCGCTCGATATGCCTACGCTTTTCGGAGGCTTAGCAGGCTGATCGAGCCGGGATCTGCTCGCGCAAAAACTCCCTTTCCACCCCAATCCGGAGGTGTGGGCAAATTTTTTTCTGGGCGGGATCTCGCTAAGATGCAGCGCGTCAATTCAGTCGTTTCCAGCTACCCACAGGCTTATCCACAAGGGCGCATAACATCGTGGAAAGACTCCTCAAGCTCCGCCTTAACCAACTTCAATCCACTGCCAATTCACAGCTACTCCACGTGAATATCTCACCCGCACGCACACTATATGTAGGCATCGCCGACCCGTGACCCACCAAATCTAGCGCCTCTTTTTCTTGCCCTCTTATCTTCGCCTCGTTAAAAGGGAACTCCGCCGCGATGTCCCACTTGGATCACACGTCGATCGCAGCCTGGGTGGTGGCCCAGGAACCAGAAGTCATAGGCACCTGATACAGGTTCCTTCTCAGCAGCCAGCACCCAAGAGACCAACGGCGAACCGCTTCAGCTATCGAATCTCGGCCCTCTCGAGCCCCAGAAAATTCTCCTTAAATACAGGCAGTTCCAATCCGGATGGAGGGCTGCCAGTAGGGGATTCTTGCGCTCAAAAATCAAGTCGGGCCGGTAGACGGTAGAGGAAGCGCCAACTCGCAAGTCCATTTTCAACGCCGTACTGAATCGTCGCAAGGAGGGGTCATGATCGTGAAATCCGTTGCCGTCGCTCCAAGCCAGCCATCGAGTGGCCGCCGGGAGAGAGGGGAGAAAGTCCAGAGCCGGGTCATCAAGGACCAGCGCCCAGGACTCGCTGTCGAGCGGTACTTCACCGCCAATCTCCGCCCCGGCCAGGATCCATTCGAGACGGTTGAGTGGGAGCAGCGCGACGCGGTGATCAGCGGCGCGGACGGCAAGGTGTTCTTCGAGCAGCGCGGCGTGGAGTTCCCCAAGACGTGGTCGCAGACGGCCACCAACGTGGTGGTGCGGAAGTACTTCCGCGGCACGCTCGGCACGCCGCAGCGAGAGAGCTCGGTCCGCGCGATGATCGCGCGCGTCGCCGATACGATCTATGGCTGGGGCAAGACGGACGGCTACTTCAAGAGCGAGCAGGACGCGTGGGCGTTCCGCGACGAGCTCGTTCACCTGCTTCTCCACCAGAAGATGGCGTTCAACTCGCCAGTCTGGTTCAACGTCGGCGTCGAGGACTATCCGCAGTGCTCCGCCTGCTTCATCAACTCGGTCGATGACTCGATGGGCTCGATCCTCGGGCTCGCGAAGACCGAGGGCATGCTCTTCAAGTACGGCTCGGGCACGGGCTCGAACCTGTCCACGCTGCGGTCGTCGCGCGAGCACCTGAATGGTGGCGGCACCGCGTCGGGCCCGGTCTCGTTCATGCGCGGCTTCGATGCCTTCGCGGGCGCGATCAAGTCGGGCGGCAAGACCCGCCGCGCGGCGAAGATGGTGATCCTCAACGTCGATCACCCGGACGTTGTCGACTTCATCGATTGCAAGAAGATCGAGGAGCAGAAGGCGTGGGCGCTGATCGATGCCGGCTACGACGGCGGCTTCAACGTCGTCGGTGGCGCGTACGACTCGGTCAACTACCAGAACGCGAACCACTCGGTCCGCGTCACCGATGACTTCATGAACTCGGTGATCCGCGACGGCGAGTGGAACACTCGCTCGGTCACGGATGGCTCGCGCGTCGAGACGTTCAAGGCCCGCGACGTGATGCGCAAGATGGCGGACGCCGCGTGGATCTGCGGCGACCCCGGCATCCAGTACGACACCACGATCAACGACTGGCATCCGTGCATCAACACGGCGCGCATCAACGCGTCGAACCCGTGCTCGGAGTACATGTTCCTCGACGATTCGGCGTGCAACCTGGCATCGCTGAACCTCCGCAAGTTCCAGCGCGCGGATGGCGAATTCGAGGTCGAATCGTTCCGCCGCGCCTGCCAGACCACGATCACGGCGATGGAGATCATCGTCGACAACTCGTCGTATCCCACGCCGAAGATCGCCGAGAACTCCTACAAGTTCCGTCCGCTCGGCCTCGGCTACGCGAACCTCGGCGCGCTGCTGATGTCGCGCTCGCTGCCGTACGACTCCGAGCCCGGCCGCGCGTACTCCGCCGCGATCACCGCGATCATGTGCGGCGAGGCGTACCGGACCTCGGCGAAGATCTCGGCCGACGCCACCGGCCCGTTCGCCGGCTACAGCGACAACGAGACGCCGTTCCTCAAGGTCATGCGCAAGCACCGCGCGGCGGTCGATCGCATCGACTCCGCACTGGTCCCGTACGACATGATGCAGGCCGCCCGCGACTCGTGGGATGGCGCCATCGAGCTCGGCCAGAAGTACGGCTTCCGCAACGGCCAGACCACGGTGCTCGCGCCGACCGGCACGATCGCCTTCCTGATGGATTGCGACACCACGGGTGTCGAGCCCGACATCGCGATCGTCAAGTACAAGCGCCTCGTCGGCGGTGGCCTCCTCAAGATCGTCAACAACACGGTCCCCGAGGCGCTCGCCAAGCTCGGTTACTCCGAGACCGAGGTCGAGGCGATCGTCGGCTACATCGACGAGACCGGCACCATCGAAGGTGCGCCGGGCCTCAAGGACGAGCACCTCGCGGTCTTCGACTGCGCGTTCCGCTCGGCCGCCGGTAGCCGCTCGATCCACTACATGGGTCACATCCGCATGATGTCGGCCGTCCAGCCGTTCCTCTCGGGTGCGATCTCCAAGACGGTCAACCTCCCCACGGAGTGCACGGTCGAGGACATCGAGGACGCGTACATCCAGGCGTGGAAGCTCGGCCTCAAGGCGATCGCCGTCTATCGCGACGGTTGCAAGCGCACGCAGCCGCTGTCCACGAACCTCAAGCAGGCCACCTCCACCGGCCGCGCGGATCTGTCGGACAAGTCGCCGCTCGAGGCGATCGCTGCCAACGCCGCGAACATCGATCCGCTCGACATGCTCGCTCCCGAAGAGCGTCGCCTCGTCGAAGCGCTCCGCCTCCGCAAGACCCGCCCGTCGGGTCCGCCGATGGCGAACCGCTACAAGCTGCCGGACGAGCGCGCGTCGTTCACGCACAAGTTCTCGATCGGCGGCCACGAGGGCTACCTCACCGTCGGTCTCTACCCCGACGGCTCGCCGGGCGAGATCTTCGTGCGGATGGCGAAGGAAGGCTCGGTGATCGCCGGCCTGATGGATTCGTTCGCCACCGCGATCTCGCTCGCGCTCCAGCACGGCGTGCCGCTGCACGTCCTGATCGAGAAGTTCAAGGGCACTCGCTTCGAGCCCTCGGGCTTCACCGGCAACCAGGAGATCCCGATCGCCACGTCGATCATGGATTACCTGTTCCGCTGGCTCGCGATCCGGTTCCCGATCGAGGGCACGTCGCCGCTCGTCGAGGCGCACCCGGCCGCGCAGCGCGCTCAGCTCGATCTCCCCAAGATCCCGCTGATGAGCAAGGACTTCATCTCCGTCGACGTCAAGGCCGGTGTGGCCCCGTCGATCCCCGTCGAGGTCAAGGACCGCGCGTGGGTGCAGGAGACCGATGCTCCGCCGTGCCACGAGTGCGGCACGCTGATGGTTCGCAACGGCGCCTGTCACAAGTGCCCGAACTGCGGCTCCACCAGCGGCTGCTCGTGAGCTGACCCGCCGCACGTCGCGGCAACGATTCCGCGCTAC
>JAEYYY010000536.1 GCA_023430775.1 Pseudomonadota bacterium | reverse complement strand
GCTCGCCGACGAGCCGACCGGCAACCTCGATTCGCAGATGGCGCGCGAGGTGATGGCGCTGCTCGAGGAGCTCAACGCGCAGGGCACGGTCGTCGTCATCGTCACCCACGATCCGGAGATCGCGGCGCGGACGCAGCGCAACGTCCACATCGTCGATGGCGTCGCCACCGATCTCGAGCGCGCGCCGTCGCTGATCGTCCCCGGTCACAAGAGCGTCAAGAAGATCGAATCGGAGGAGCGGCTCGCATGATCGGCTACTACCTCGACCTCGCGCGGCGCAGCCTCAAGCGCAACGTCGCGCTGACCGTGCTGATGATCCTCGCGATCGCGTTCGGCGTCGGCGCGAGCATGACCACGCTGACCGTGATGCACGTGCTGACGGCGGATCCGCTGCCGGGCAAGAGCCAGGACATCTACGCGGTGCAGCTCGAGCCGCGCCGGGCGCGTGGCTTCGTCCCCGGCCAGCACCAGGAGCCACCGTGGCAGCTGACGCGCTTCGATGCCGAGGAGCTGCTGAAGGCGAAGAAGGCGGATCGCCAGGCCGTGATGACGGCGGGCAACGCGGCGATCGAGCCGCAGCGCGCCGGCATCGCGCCGTTCTTCGCGGACGGGCGATGGACGTCGGCGGACTTCTTTCCGATGTTCCGCGTCCCGTTCCTCGCGGGTAGCGCGTGGACGGAGCAGGAGGATCTGGCCAAGGCGCACGTCGCGGTGATCGCGAAGCCGCTCGCCGAGAAGGTGTTCGGCTCGATCGATGCGGTCGGCAAGACGCTGCGTGTCGAGCAGCACGACTTCCGCGTCATCGGCGTCATCGATCACTGGGTTCCGACGCCGCACTTCTACGACCTCAACACCGGCAACTACGGTCAGGCCGAGCAGCTGTTCGTGCCGTACTCGACCGCGCTCGAGCTCAAGTTCGGCCGCAGCGGCAACATGGATTGCTTCGCCGAGTACCAGGGCGAGTCGGAGGATCTGGCCGCGCCGTGCGTGTGGCTGCAGTACTGGGTCGAGCTCGACAGCGAGGACAAGGCCGCGGCCTATCGCGACTACCTGGTGTCGTACTCGGAGGCGCAGCGCAAGGCGGGGCGGTTCGAACGGCCGGCCAACGTCGCGCTCCGCGATGTCATGGACTGGCTCGACTACCGCGAGGTCGTCCCCAAGGACGCGCGCCTGCAGATGTGGGTCGCGCTCGGCTTCCTGGTGGTCTGCCTGGTCAACACGATCGGCCTCTTGCTCACCAAGTTCCTGCGCCGGTCGTCGGAGATCGGCGTGCGCCGCGCGCTCGGCGCCTCGAAGGTGTCGATCTTCGTGCAGCTGCTGATCGAGGCCGGCACGATCGGCGTGGTCGGCGGCGTGCTCGGCCTCGGCCTCGCGTACCTCGGGCTGTGGGCCGTGCGGCAGATGCCGGCGGACTACGCCGAGCTCGCGCAGCTCGACGGCCAGATGCTCGCGATGACGTTCGGGCTATCGATTCTCTCCAGCCTGGTCGCCGGCCTGCTGCCCGCGTGGCGCGGCTGCCAGATCACCCCGGCGATCCAGCTCAAGTCGCACTGAGGACCCATGCCGCCCATCGTCCCCATCCTTCACACCCTGCGCCGGCACCGCACCGCGGCGGCGCTGATCGTCCTCCAGATCGCGTTCACCTGCGCGATCGTCTGCAACGCGATCTTCGTGATCCGCGATCGTCTCGGCCGCATGGATCGATCGAGCGGCATCGTCGAGGAGGAGATCCTGCGCGTCCAGGTCGCGGGCATCGGCAAGCAAGACGATGCCGCCGCGGTCACGCTCCAGGATCTCGCCGCGCTGCGCGCGTTACCGGGCGTCAAGAGCGTCGCCACCACCAACATGGTGCCGTTCGGTGGCTCGTCGTGGAACAGCGACGTCCAGCTGAGCCCCGACGCCACCAACGGGGTCAACTCGGCGATGTACATGGGCAGCCGCGATCTGCTGGAGACGTTCGGCGTCCAGCTGATCGCCGGCCGCGACTTCACCCCCGACGAGTACGTCGAGCTCAAGAGCGTGTCCGCCGGCGCCTCGAACATGGCCTCGATGATCATCACCAAGGGTCTCGCCGAGGCGATGTTCCCGGGGCAGGACGCGCTCGGCAAGCAGCTCTACGTCTGGGGCAAGGAGCCGCAGACCGTGGTCGGCATCGTCGATCACATCGCACGGCCCAACGAGTGGCAGGGCGAGAAGGGCCACCGCCACGCGATGATCATGCCGATCGACACGCCGTTCAACGTCGGCGGCAACTACATCATCCGCGTCGATCCGGCGCAGCGCGATGCGGTGCTCGCCGCGGTCGACAGCACGCTCGATCGCGTCAGCCCGAACCGGATCATCCTCGAGCGACAGACGTTCTCCGAGATCCGCCACAGGTACTTCCGGCAAGACCGCGCGATGGCGTACCTGCTCACCGGCGTCTCGATCGCGCTCCTCATCATCACCGCGCTCGGCGTCGTCGGGCTCGCCAGCTTCTGGGTGCAGCAGCGCACGCGCCAGATCGGCATCCGCCGCGCGCTCGGCGCCACCCGGCGCGACATCCTGCACTACTTCCAGCTCGAGAACTTCATCCTCGCGACCATGGGCATCGTCCTCGGCATGGTGCTCGCCTACGGCATCAACCTGTGGCTGATGGACAAGTACAACGTGCCGCGACTGCCCGCCGAGCTCCTCCCGATCGGTGCGCTGCTGCTGTGGCTCCTCGGTCAGATCGCCGTCCTCGGGCCTGCGCTGAGAGCTGCCGGCATCCCGCCTGCGATCGCCACCCGGAGCGTGTAGGGTTCCGAGGTGTCGACCGTCCTGGTGATCGATGACAACCCGGCCGTCGCGACGGCCCTCGAGGTGTTGTTCTCGCTCAGAGACGTCCGGACGCTCGCCGCCGAGACGCCGGCGGCCGGCCTCGAGGTGCTGGCGCGCGAGCATGTCGACGTCGTGCTCCAGGACATGAACTTCCGCGCCGATACGACGTCGGGCGAGGAGGGGGCGAAGCTGTTCGCGGCGATCCACGCGCGCTTTCCCGACATCCCGGTGATCCTGATGACCGCGTGGACGCAGCTCGAGACCGCCGTGGAGCTGGTCAAGGCCGGCGCCACCGACTACGTGCAGAAGCCGTGGGACGACACCAAGCTGCTCGCCACGGTGACCAACTTGATCCAGCTCGCCGAGACGCGGCGCGAGCTCGCGCGTCGCAAGGCCGGTGACAATCGCCGGCGCACCGAACTGGAACAGCGATACGACCTGCGGGATAGCGTGTTCGCCGATCCCGCGATGGAGCGCGTGATCGCGCTCGCCTGTCAGGTCGCACGCGCCGACGTGCCGGTGTTGATCACCGGACCGAACGGCTCGGGCAAGGAGAAGATCGCCGAGATCATCCAGGCCAACTCGTCGGTCAAGGACGGGCCGTTCGTCACGCTCAACTGCGGTGCGCTGCCGTCGGAGCTGATCGAGGCCGAGCTGTTCGGTGCCGAGGTCGGCGCGTACACCGGCGCCACCAAGGCGCGCGAGGGCAAGTTCGAGTCCGCCGATGGCGGCACGCTGTTCCTCGACGAGATCGGCAACCTGTCGGCCGCCGGCCAGATGAAGCTGTTGCGCGTGCTCGAGACCGGGCGGTTCGAGCGGCTGGGCTCGAACAAGGAGCGGCAGGTCAAGGTGCGCGTGATCAGCGCGACCAACGCGGATATCCCGACGATGCTGCGCGCGGGAACGTTCCGCGAGGATCTCTACTACCGGCTCAACACGATCGAGATCCGGGTGCCGCCGCTCGCGGACCGGCCGGACGATGTGCTGGCGCTCGCGAAGTACTTCCTGCCTGCGGACAAGAAGCTGTCGACGGATGCGCGAAATGCGCTGAGGAGGCATCCGTGGCCGGGGAACGTGCGCGAGCTGAAGAACACGTTGCAGCGTGCGGCGCTGCTGGCGAGTGGCTCGGAGATCGCGGCGGCGGACCTCGCACTGCCAGCGTCGGCACCCATCCAGGATGACGAGCTCGACAAGCCAACGCTCGAGGCGGTGCTCGCACGCAATGGCGGCGTGATCGCGCAGGCAGCAAGCGAGCTCGGGTTGTCGCGGCAGGCGCTGTATCGCCGCATGGAAAAGCTCGGCATCCCGCGTGACTAGGCGGTTGGATACGCGGGCAGTTCGCAGCTCTTTTGTACGCAAAGCCGCGAAGGCTCGAAGGGGAACGGATCAGTTCGGTTGGGTGCTGATCGGAACCCTTCGCTCTCCGAACCACCTTTGAGACTTTGCGGCTTCGCGTACAAATCTCACGTACGGCCCGCGTACGGCCCGCGTACGACCTGCGTACGACCCGCGTGCGGCACCGTTCTGATTTATAGATCCCTTTGGCGCTTGGTGACCTTGCGCAGCTTTGACCCAACTCTGATCGATGACGCGCCGACGTAGCTCGCTGACCTGGAGGCTTGCCCTCGTCACGAGCACGCTGATCGCGGTTGCGATCGTGCTCGCCGTGCAGCTCGACGCTTGGATTGGCGATCCCTGGATCGCCGGTGCCATTGCCTTCGCGATCGTCATTCCCTTCGCTTTGTGGGCGACGTTGCGCCTCCTCGAACCACAAGCCGCGATGTTCCGCGCCCTCGCCGGTACCGTCACCAGCTACCGCGACGGCGACTTCGCATTCTCCCTCGCCTGGAAGGCCAACGACGAGCTCGGCGATCTCGTACAAGCCCACAACGAGCTCGGCGAGACCCTGCGCAAGCAACGCGAGTCGCTCGTCCATCGCGAGCTGCTGCTCGACACCATGGTCCAGAATACGCCGGTCGCGATGCTGCTCGTCGATCCGGGCGGCCACATCGTCTACGGCAATCTGTCGGCGCGGCAGCTCCTCGGCGGCGGCCGCCGCGTCGAGGGCCTGCGGCTCGTCGAGCTGCTCGAGCAGGCGCCGCAGAGCTTTCGCGACGCGATCGCGCGCGGCGGCGACGGGCTGTTCGCCGTCGAGCGCGACGAGGAGGAAGAGGTCTATTACCTGGCGCGCAGCGGCTTCCGGCTCAACGGCCGGCCGCACGAGCTGTTCGTGCTGCGGCAGCTGACCGTCGAGCTGCACCGCCAGGAGGTGCGGACGTGGAAGAAGGTGATCCGCGTGATCAGCCACGAGCTCAACAACTCGCTGGCACCGGTCGCGTCGCTCGCGCACTCGGGCGGTGAGCTGGTGCGGATGGGCAAGCACGAGCAGCTCGAGAAGATCTTCACCACGATCGCCGAGCGCGCGAAGCACCTCGAGCAGTTCATCCAGGGCTACGCGAAGTTCGCGAAGCTGCCCACGCCGCGCGTCGAGTCGGTGGCGTGGAAGGCGCTCGTCGATCGCCTGCGCGGCCAGCTCACCTTCGAGCTCTCCGGCGCGCTGCCCGAGGCACCGGCGCGGTTCGATGCGGCCCAGCTCGAGCAGGCGCTGGTCAACTTGATCCGCAACGCGCACGAATCGGGATCGCCGCCGGCCGAGGTCAAGCTCGGGGTCACCCGGCTGCCGAACGCGGTGGCGATCGAGGTCGTCGATCGCGGCGCCGGCATGACGGAGACCGTGCTCGCGCAGGCGCTGTTGCCGTTCTACTCGACGAAGAAGGGCGGCACCGGCCTCGGCCTCGCCCTGGTCCGCGAGATCGCCGAAGCGCACGGCGGCCGGGTGTCGCTGTCGAATCGCCCCGGCGGCGGGCTCGGCGTGACGATGACGCTGCCGCAGTGATCCGCGGGGGGTCACGAGCAATTGCCCAGCGGAGGCGTGCACTTCGCTGGCGCGCGCGTGCTTCACCGCCGAGTAAGCACGTTGACAGTCGGCGGCGCGGTCCGCTGCATTCCAGCTAGATAGCGCGAGGCATGTCCCTTGCTGACGCGGCGAGCATGGTTCGTCGGGTCGCCGCGCTCGCCGTGATGTTGACCGCGCCGCTCGCGCGCGCCGACTTCGATCCCGTCGCCGACGATGGCTGGCCCAAGGGCGCGACGGTCTCCGCGCTGCGGTCGCTGCCGCAGTGTGAAGGACCACTGAGCGGACAGCCCGGCGCGGAGATCCCGTGCCGTCCGGCGATCCGGCCGGGCGGCGCACCGATCGCCTACTCGACGGACTGGACCACCGGCCTCTCGCTGGGCGACGGCACCTCCGGCGGAACCCAGGCCTGGGGCCACGAGCTGCTCGCGGCGATGACGCGCAACCTCCAGCTCGGTGGTCGCTACGAGCTGCAAGGCACGGGGCTCGACGATCGCATGGCGACCACGGTGATCGGACACAACCTGTTCGCGATCGCGCGGTACCGGTGGTTCACCGACGAGGTCGCGCGCAGCGCGTGGACGCTCGGCGCCGGTGCGGGCTGGGCGATGCG